>DASWVO010000266.1:0-34302 GCA_036406235.1 Opitutaceae bacterium | reverse complement strand
CGATCTGGCGAAAGGATCCGACGGCCGCACCGTTCGTGATTTGCCGCGACGGGGCGGGGCGCCATGCTGGTCGTTTTCCTCGTCTCCATGCCTGCCGATGCTTTCACGCTGCCGATCTGGTTCGATCTGGCGGCCACCTTGTTTTTCGCGATCACGGGCGCGCTTGCCGCCATGCGTCGCGGCTACGACGTCGTGGGCGTCATTGCGCTCGCGCTGCTCTCGGGCATCGGCGGGGGCTTGATCCGCGACGCGGTGTTTATCCAGCAAGGCCCGCCGGCGGTCGTGACGGATGCACGCTACCTTTACGTCGTCTTGATCGGCGCGGCGATCGGCGCCGTGGCCGGCGACCGCATCCAGCGCATCCGGCGGGTCATCGCCGTCGTGGATGCACTCGGGCTCGGCGCGTATGCGGTGGTCGGCGTGCAGAAATCGCTCGCGGCCGGACTGGCTCCGCCCGCCGCGATTCTGGTGGGCGTAATGAATGCCGCCGGCGGCGGGCTCTTGCGCGACGTGATCACCAACGAGGAACCGATCGTCTTCAAGCCGGGGCAGTTTTACCTGCTGGTGGCGCTCGCGGCCGCGGCGCAGTTCGTGGTGATGACGGTGCAGTTCCACGTCGCGCCAACGCGGGCTGCCTTGGTCGTGATCGGCACGGCCTTCGTGCTGCGCGTGGCCACGATCGTCTTCAATTGGAAGACGGCGGCCCTCGGCGGCCCCGCGCCCGCCCCGCCTCCGCCGCCCGCCGGGCCCCCGCGCTAGGCCGGTCATTGAGTTTTGCGGTTGGCAAAGCCCGATCTCCCCGGTGGGCGGCTGCGGCTGCGCAGGGGGCCAGAGGGCGCAATTCTTGCGCAGGCCTCGCCAACGGCTGCGCGGCGGCTGCCGTCGCTCGAGAGTAGAGTGGGCCCATGAACCTACCCCTCAACCCCCGACTGCCCGTTCTCGCGCTGAACCGCCGCGACCGCTGGTTTCTCGGTGTGGCTTGGGCGGTGATCGCGGTGAAGTGTGTCCTGGTGTGGTGGGCCATCGCCCATTGGCACGTGCCGGTGCACCCGCTGTGGATCGTCGCGCCCACGCTGCTCTGCGCCGCCCTCGCCTCGCTTCTGTGGGTGACGCACCGCGAATGATCTGCGCCTGCGGGATTGCGCTGCGCCGGTAAACCGCCGACGCTCTCCGCGCTTCCTTTTGCCCATGCGCCGGCGCTTCCCGCACTGCCTTGCCCTCGGTTTCTCGTTGCTGGCTTTCGCCAGCCCGACTTTTGCCGCCTCGCCGCTGCAATGGACCACGCGGGTGGCCGAGCTCACCGCCAAACCGGGCGCCGCCTCCGCCGAGGCGGTGTTTCCGTTTAAAAACACGGGCCAGCGGCCGGTGAAGATTGTCCAGGTGACGGCGACCTGCGGTTGCACGAGCGCGACCTCGACCAAGGAGGTGGTCGCTCCCGGCGAAACCGCGGAGATTCGCGCGGTCTTCACGATCGGCGACCGCTCCGGACCCCAGGAGAAACAGATCTCCGTGCTGACCGATGCGCCGGACGCGGAGCGCGAGGAGCTGGTGCTCCGCCTTGACATCCCGCTCATCGCGCAGGTCTCGCCCCGGCTTCTGCTCTGGCGCACCGGTGACGCGCCCGAGCCGAAGCAGGCGGCGCTGCGCGTCTTCGCCAGCGAGGCGTTCGAGCGGGTCGAACTTGTGCCCCCGGCCGACACCGTCCAGGCGCAGCTCGAAACGGTGACCGAGAAGCAGGACTACCGCCTCGTGCTGCATCCCGCTTCGACCGGCCAGGAGCAGACGATCCCGGTCGTACTCAAGGTGCACCTCGCCGAGGGCGTGGTGCGCACGTACACGGTCTTCGCCGCGGTGCGTTGAGCGGCGGGAGATTTGAGCCGTCGCGATGGATTTCGAAGCCTTGAACACCGGCGCGTCCTGGACCGGGTCAGGCTGCGACTCGCCCCGGTCGGGTCACCGCCCGGCCTTCCGTGGAACTGCGGAGGAACGGGAATGACGGCGGGAGCTGTAGTTGAGTTTTGGCGACGAGGTTTGCGCCCGGCCGTGCTGCTCTGCGTGCTCGCCCTCGCGCCCGCGGTGCTCACTGCGTGGCTGCATCCGCGCCGGCCCGATTGGGTGCAGCTGCGTCACCCGGTCGCGGAGCTGCCGCTCGCGGAAGTCCGCCAGCGCTTTCCCGACGCGCTGTGGGTCGACGCCCGCAAGGCGGCGGATTACGCCCGGGATCACGTGTCGGGGGCGGTGCTTCTCAACGAAGACGCCTGGGATGAGCAACTCGGTGGGTTTGTCGAGGCGTGGCGACCGGGTCAGGGGGTCGTCGTCTACTGTGACAGCGCGGGTTGTGGTGCGAGCCGTTTGGTGGCCGAGCGGTTGCGGCGCGAACTCGGTGTCGACGACGTGGTCGTGCTGCAGGGCGGCTGGGCCGGATGGAGGCCGGCGCGGTGAAAACGAAACCGTGGCTCCTCGTTGCGCGCCTCGTGCTCGCGGGACTGTTTGTGTATGCGGGGTCAGCGAAGGCGCTCGCGCCCGCCGCGTTCGCGGCCGACATCGCCAATTTCCGGCTGCTGCCGCTTTTTGAGTCGGGGCTGCTGGCGGTTTATCTGCCGTGGCTGGAGATCCTGGCGGGCGGCGCGCTCCTGATCGGCCGCTGGCGCGCCGGCGGGGCGCTGGTCGTGGCGCTGCTGAGCGCTGTGTTTCTAGGCGCGTTGCTCTCGGCGCGGTTGCGCGGCCTCGACATCACGTGCGGCTGTTTTGGCCACGCGAATTCGGAAGGCGGCGGAGGCGGCATTTCCGGGTGGCTGATGGCGCGCAACGGGGTGCTCCTCGCCCTGGCGCTCGTGGTGTCGTTCACCAAGGACGGCGCGCCAACGAACGCCCCGTCCCCTGCCGAACAGACGCCAACTCCCTGAGGTTCGTGCGTCCGCAGCCTCGCCGTCATGCCGGCTGCCTGCGCCGCGTTTTCGGATCATGTCACCTATTAAGTGACAAGATTTTCCGGGCGCGTTTCCGGGAGGCATGTCACTTAATAGGTGACATGGCGCGTCGATGCCCGTCATGCGGACGCGGGCGGGGCTTTGGCGTTGGCGTGAGGCGTTGGAGGCGGCAAAGGGTGGGGCGGGGCCGGCAGGACCGGCCAGTGGGTTCGTGCGTCAGCAGACGCGGAGGACGTCGAGGCCGAGCAACGAGCCGAGCTTTTCCAGGCGCGCGGCGATGTGTCCGACGCCGACGGCGCAGTGGTGGGCCGGGCCGTGGGCGTTCCAGCGGTTGACAAACTCGCGCGCGCCGCACCCGAAGCGATAGCGACTGTTCGTGTTGCCGATTTCTAGGATCGGACCCGGCACCGACTCCGCTTCGGCGCAGAGCAGCGCGAGTTTGCCGCCTTGGGTTTCGATGATCGAGAGGAGTGTCACCGGGCCGTGCTGCACTGCCATCTCGACGGAAACGCCGCGGCCGACCTTGCCGTGGTAAACGGAGAGCGGGCGGACCTTTGTGCGGCCTTGAGCGATCCGGATGTGGCCCGGGCCGTCGTGGCCCATGAGCACGACGTCATCGTGAAAATCCATCGCGTAGTATTCCGTGAACGAACCGCCGACACCGAACAGGTCCATGATCTTCATCGCCTGCACGTTCTTCACCTCGTATTCGCCGGCGACCGGCACCCCGCGGCCCGTGAGCAGCGAGGTGCCGAGGATGATCGAAGCGACCGTAGTCTCGTTTTCGGCGACGCCCGTGCCTTTGTAATAGTAGGCTAGGGAGCCGAGCCGGTGGTTGGCCACCATCCGGTCGAGCGCCACCGACGTGCGCGCGGCTTCGGCAAGATCGTCGGCGGCGCAGTCTGGCTGGACGTCGAATGTCTGGTGAAACTCGTGCACGCGCGCGGCGATGTCCGTGCCCGCGACCTCGCGCCGCAGCGCGGAGAGTTCGTCGACCTCGAGGATTTCGACCTGCGTGCCGAACGTCGCGCACTGCAGCGTCACGTCGGAATGGATATCGAGCATGCCATTGTAATAATGCCCCATGAGCCCGAGCCGATTGCCCTGCATGGCGGCACCGACGCGTGCGGCCTCGACCCAGGCGTCGACCTCGCGCCAGCACGCCGGATCGTCCTCGAGGACGCCGGTGATCTGGTGGAAGCGGATGCCGGCGCGCTTGAAGACATTGGCGATTTCCGGCACCGGGCACGCGGCGCAGTGCGCGAGCCAGTCGCCCGTCATGCGCGTGCGGTCACCGAGGCGATTGAGCGTCGCGTAGTCAATCGCTGGATACGGCTGGAGATTGAGGAGGATGACCGGCACCTTCGCGCGCTGCACCACCGGCAGAACGGTCGACGACAGCGCATAGGTCGTGACGTGCAGGAAGATGAGATCCACGTCCTCGCGGCGAAACGCGCGTCCGGCGGCAACCGCGCGGTCGACGTTGTCGACCAGGCCGAGGTTCACGATCTCCACGCCCGGGCGCGCGAGTTTTTGGGCGACGCGGCCGACGTAGCCTGCGAGGCGGTCCTTGAGGCCGGCGAACTGCGGCCAGTAGGCGTCGAGGCCGATGCCGAAGAGGCCGACGCGGAGGGGCGGGGTTTGCATCATGGCGCGAGTTTAGCGCGCCGGCGCTTGCGCCGGAATGGCGGCGTTGATCAAACTCATATCGAAAATGCCGAAGCGCGAAGCCGACTATTTTCGCTATTTCCCGGTCGCGCCCGATTTTGCCTGCTGGGGCGTGTGGGTGACCGCGGCCGGGTTCACGCGCGTTCCGGCCGGGGTGCCTTATCCGCCGCGTTCCCACCCGGCGGATCATCATTTCGACTGGGAGCGCGGGCGGGTCCTGGACGCCTGGCAGATCGTGCTGATCACGGCCGGCCGCGGCGAGTTGGAGACGCGAGCGGTCGGGCGGCGGGAGATCGGCTCCGGCATGGCGTTTCTGCTCACACCGGGAGAATGGCACCGTTACCGTCCGTCGCGGCGCACTGGTTGGGAGGAGAGCTGGCTCGAGCTCCAGGGTCCGACGCCGGGAGCACTCGCACGCGCCGGCATTCTCTCCGCGCAGCACCCCCTGCGCGAAGCCGCCATGGCGACCGGCCTCGAGACGGCCCTCGCAGCGGTGCACGCGTGCGCACGGGCGTCCGGGCCGGGCTTCGATCCCGAACTCGTGGCCCGCGCCTTCGCGGTGCTGGCGGCATGGGAGCGGGCGGGGGAGGCGAGGACATTGCCGCCTCGCGTCGCGCAGGCGGTTGCGCGCGCCGAGCGTCATCTGGTCGAGCATCTCGCCGAACCGGTGAACATCGAGCAACTCGCGTGCGAACTCGGGCTGGCGTATTCGCACTTCCGGCGCGCCTTCAAGGCCCACACCGGTTTTGCGCCTTGGCAATACGTGCTGCACCAGCGGCTCGCCCGTGCCCGGCGGCTGCTCGCGAGCGGGGATGAGCCCCTGGAGGCGATCGCTGCCCGCCTCGGCTTCAGCTCCGCGTTCCACCTTTCGAAGCTGTTCAAGCAGGCCACGGGGTTCGCTCCTGCTCACTGGCGGCGGCGGCTGATCGAAGGGCGCCTGTCCGCCGGCGGCCGCGTATCAACCCGTCAACCACACGGCGAAACGATGCCATTGCGGCGTGCCGGCAAGCCAGAAGCGAAAGGCCTGTGAAGCGACGATGAACGCGAAACCCCAGCCAAAGGCCGGGTGCAGCCGGCGGTGTTTCACCGCATCGACGCCGACGCATGCGAGGATCACGACGTCGGTGAGCCCGAAGAAAAGCGGCAGCCCGCCGCGCGCGATCGCGTCGATCGGAATCCGGGCGATCGCTGCCGTCAGCATGCTGAGACTCGAAAGCAGGAGCAGGCGTTTGTGGAGGGCGGCGGCGCGGCGGCAGGCGAGGCCGGCGGACACGAGCGCGGCGAAGACGAGCATGTCACCGAGCGGTATCGCGAGAAAGACGAGCGGGGGCGGGCCGGGGGAGACGCCGTTGCGGGCCGCCGTGATCGCGGTGAGGGTGCCGATGCCGACGACGAGCGCGGCGAGCAGCGCGCCCGCCAGGCCGAGACGCCGGTGCAGATCGACGCGGTGTGCCGCCACCAGCCAGACTTGGACGGCGAAGAGGGAAAACCACAAAGTCATCACCAGGCCGTGGACGTGAACGAGCAGCGAGAGCGCCGGCGCGCCGAAGTAGTGCTTTAGGTAATACGTGCGGGCGAAACCGGCGAAGACGACGATGAGCGCGGCGAGCGCGCCCCACGTGTAAAGGCCGTGGCTCATGCTGCGAGCGATGCTGCGACGGCGCGGAGTGCTGACGGATTCGAGACTCATGGGCGGGAGGTGGCGGGACAACGCCCTGGCTGGCGGGCGGGCGTCCATGCGCCCGGGGCCACCGGCGGGGGTAGGGAGGGCGTCGCCCCGCAACCTGTGTCCGGCGCGCTGGGGAGGCGCCTGCGGTGACATTCGTCGAAAGGGCTCACGCGGTGATCGCCAAACACGTTGCGCGGGAGGGGCGCGGCGACGCGTTTGCTGCCCTGGAGTTTCCAGCGGCGCGGCCGAAGCGCAAACGCCGGCCGTTCGGGCAATCGCCGGTCGCGCTCTGGCTGTTTCCCTGAGCCTGGAGGGAGTGATTTGGCGCCGCCAAACCACCCGCGCTGGCCGAGCCTTTCGGGCTGAGCCGCCTAAACCCCCGTGGGGAAGGTCTCCGCCTCCACGGCCGAGCCTTCGTTGACATCGAGCGGTACGATGGCGTGCGTGCGGTCGAGATGCAGCACGGCGTCGAACTGGTTGGGCAGGCAGGCCTCGAAGTAGTGACTCAGGCGCTCCGTCTCCGGCCGGTAGATCACGCCGATCGCGCGTTCGAGGCGGCGCGGCGCGAGTGCGGCCAGCGTCTCGCCGCGAATATCGAGCAACGGCAGGAAGAATCGGGGCACACCTGTCTCGTGGAAGAGCGCCTCGTAACTGCCTTCGAGCGCGGGGCGGACCTGCTTGCGCAGATGTGCGCCGCCCCAGTCGGAAGCAGCGGTCACGGTCCCCGCATAGGTCGTGAGCCCGAGCAGGCGCGCGTCGTCACCGTGCACCTGGCGGACGAGCTGGCCGAGGTTGAGTTCCCCTTGGTCTCCGAGGTCGGTCGCCCGTGCATCCCCGAGATGCGAGTTGTGCGCCCACACGACGATCTTCGGAGCGCGGCCCTGCCCTTCGAGGTGGCGCGCGAGCTCCTCGAGCGTCTCGGCCATGTGCGTATCGCGCACGTTCCACGACGCCACGCGACCGGAGAACAGCGTACGGTAGTACCTCTCCGCGTTGCGGGCGAGCCGGGCGTTTTGTTCGGCGTGAAAGTATTCGTCCTGTGCGAGCAGGCCGTCGCGGCTCAGGTATTCCGCCTGCTGCTGCCGCAACTGCACGAGCTGCGCCACTACTTCGTCTTCGCAGGATCGTCCGTGGGGGCCGGTGGTCGCCCATGCGTAGGAATCGGGATCAGCGCCCAAATGGTCGAAACACGCGTAGTTCGCGCGCGCGGTCGCCGCCGCGCGCGGATCCAGCTTCTCCAGATACGCCACCACCGCCCGCATCGAGGCGTGCAGGCTGTAGAGATCCAGCCCGTAAAAACCGGCGCGGGCGCTCATCGGGAGGGCGGCATTGTATTCGTGGAGCCAATGCACAAACACGCGCACCGTGGTGTTGCGCCACATCCACAGCGGAAAGCGCTGGAAGTCGCCGAGCGCCGCCGTGGCGTTGGCGTCGCCGTCGCGGCCCTGCACGAAGCGGTTCACGCGGTACGCGTCCGGCCAGTCGGCCTCGACCGCGACGGCCGAGAAGCCGTGCTCGCTGATCAGGTGGCGCGTGATCGCCGCGCGTTGCTCGTAGAATTCTCGCGTCCCATGCGTCGCCTCACCGATCAGCACGAGTCGCGCGTCACCCACCCACGCGCAGATGCGCTCGAGGTCGCGCGTGTCGCCATTGTAAGGATACGCCGCGGAGCGGATGACGGCGGCCGGCCCGTCCGCGGCGCGGCCGGAGTCCGGCGGCCGCAGGTCGGCATCGGCGTGCGCGGCGAGGGTGGCCGCCACCTCGGCGTCGCCCGGCGGGCCGAAGTTGTCGTACCACGCGCCGACGGCGAGAAACGGGTCGGGGGTGAACGGGCAGACGAGGTCGTCGGCTTCCTCGCGCAGGGCGAGGCAGATTTCCGCCGCCCCGACGGGCACGGCGACAACGATGCGCTGCGGCGATTGCCGGCGCAGCGCGGCGATGGCGGCGCGCATGGTGGCGCCGGTGGCCAGCCCGTCGTCGACCAGGATCAGCGTGTGGCCGGCGACCTCGGGGGCGGGCCGGTCCCCGCGGTAGCGCTGCTCGCGCCGGTGCAGCTCCCGGCTTTCTTCGCGGGTCACGCGTTCGATTTGTTCGGGCCGGAGGCGCAGGTCGCGCACGATGTCGTCGTTGAGCACGCGCACGCCGCCGGTGGCGATCGCCCCCAGGGCGAGTTCCGGGTGATCGGGGACGCCGAGCTTGCGCACGAGGAACACGTCCAGCGGCGCGCGCAAGGCCCGCGCGACCTCGGCGGCCACGGGGACGCCGCCGCGCGGCAACGCCAGGATGAGGACGTCGCGTTGCAGGCGGTAAGCCGTGAGCTCCCCGGCGAGCGCGCGGCCTGCGGCAGTGCGATCATGGTAACGGGTCATGACGGCGGGGCTCCGGCAAGATGCCGCAGGAACCAGTCGGCGGACAACTGCGCCACGCGTTCGAGGGCGCCGGGTTCTTCGAACAGGTGGGTCGCTCCCGGAATGATTTCGAGACGCTTGCGGGCGGTGAGCCGTTCGTAGGCCTGCTGGTTCAGAGCGATCACTTCATGGTCCGCGCCGCCGACGATCAGAAGGGTCGGTGCAGTGACGAGGACCAGCGCCTGCGCCGCCAGATCCGGGCGTCCACCGCGTGAGACGACCGCATGCACGTGGCCCGACATTTGCGCGGCCGCGACCAGGGCCGCCGCCGCGCCGGTGCTCGAGCCGAAGTAGCCGAGGCGCAGGCCATTGATTGCCGGCTCGTTTTCCGCCCAGCGCGTGGCGGCGCACAGTCGTCCGGCGAGCAGCTCGATGTCGAAACGCAAGTGGGCCGTCGCCGCCTCCGCCTCCTCTTCCTCCGCGGTGAGCAGGTCGAACAGCAACGTCGCGAGGCCCGCGTCGCGCAGGAGGCGTGCGACGCCGCGGTTGCGCGGGCTGTGGCGGCTGCTCCCGCTGCCGTGCGCAAAGAGCACGACGCCGCGAGCCTCTCGCGGACGCCGCAGAATTCCCTCCAACTCCACGTCGCCGGCGACGATGCGCGCGGTCAGCGCCCGCCCGGGCTCGGGTTCCCCTGATTCCGGCAAAACACTGCGATCGCGCTTCACAGCGATAACATAACCTCTTTGCCACGCCCGCAAATGGGGCACGCGCCCGACTCGCGGGTGAGACCCACGGCGACCTTGCGGAAGCGGCGTTTGCCTCGCGACGTTTCCTTTCGCGGCCCGGTGAGAAGCCAAAACCGGTTACGGAGTGGGAGCAGCCGCGGACACCGGCGAGCGGGTGCGCCTCGGGTCCGGCTCGGACAAGCGGATGGGTTTGCTCCCCCGTTCGCGCGTGGACGACCGCCCTGATGGCGCGTCCCGCTTGCGAGTCAGTAGGATAGGCGCGCCTCCACGCCGGCCTCATCGCCCAGGAGTCGCGCGAGCTGCGGCTGTCTTTCGCGTCCTATTTTCATGAACGCCTCCAATCAATCTCTTCAGGGCCGTGTGGTTGTCATCACGGGCGCGTCGAGTGGCATCGGCCGCGCCACCGCGCTCGCCTTTGCGCGGCGCGGGGCGCACGTCGTGCTCACCGCACGGCGCGAGGCCGCGCTTCGCCGCGTGGCCGACGAATGCGAGGTGATGGGCGTCCGCGCGCTCGTGGTGCCTGCCGATGTCACGGATGGCGCGACGATTGCCCGGCTCGCGCAAACCGCGGCCGACGCGCTTGGCCGGATCGACATCTGGATCAACAACGCCGGCGTCGGCTTGTTCGGCCCGTTCGCGGCGGCGGAGCTCGAGGCGCACCGCCGGGTGGTGGAGGTCAACCTCTTCGGGGCGATGCACGGTGCGGCGGCGGTTCTGCCGATCTTCCTGCGGCAGGGCCGAGGCGTGATGATCACGAACATCTCGCTGGGCGGCTTCGCTCCCGCGCCGTATGCCGCGGCCTACACCGCAGGCAAGTTCGGGTTGCGCGGCTTCATGGCCAGCCTGCGCGAGGAACTCGCGCACGTGCCCGGCATCCGCCTGTGCTCGATCTTCCCCGCCTTTGTCGACACGCCCGGTTACCAGCACGGCGCCAATGTATCCGGTCGGGCGATGCGCCCCGCCGTGTCCGTTCTCCCCCCCGAATCGGTGGCGGAGACGATGGTTGAAATCTCGCTCCATCCGCGCCCTGAAGTGGCGATCGGCTGGCCGTCGCGCCTCGCGCGGCTCGGCTACGCACTTGCTCCGCGCACGACCGAGCGCATCGCCGGATTCGCGTCGCGGCGCTACCTGAACCACGGCCGTTACGCGCCAAAGACCGCCGGCAACCTCTTTGAGCCGGTGCTGGAGGGGACGGGGGCGAGCGGCGGCTGGCGGGGGCCGGCGCGGGCGTGGCCGCCCAAGCGGATGATTCTTCTCGGCGGGCTGGCGCTCCTTGGCACGGCGGTGGTCGTCGCCGGGGCGACCGCCCGGCGCCGTCGTCCGCGGACCCTGCTCGCGCTGCCGCGGCGGCGATAACCGACCCGCGGCCGCGGCGCGCCGGGGGCGTCTCGTCCGCAGGTTGCCTTCATACCGATGATGACGGCCTCTTCTATCCGACGCGCCGCGGCGCCTGCGCTGGCCGGAATCGCGTGTATTCTTTTTTTGGCGACAAACCGTGGCGCCGGGCCGTATGGCGAACGCTTGCTGAATCTTTCCACGCGCGCGGAGACCGGCGCGGGTGAGGACGTGATGATCACCGGATTCATCATCGCAGGGAGCGAGCCCAAGAAGGTGCTGCTGCGCGCCGTCGGGCCGCGGCTGGCCCGGGAGCCTTTTTCGATGGCCGGCACGTTGAGCGATCCGCTCGTGCGGCTCTATGACGGCGGCGGAACGCTCCTGCGGGAGAACGATAACTGGGAGGGCGGCCAGGCGACGACCTTCGCGGGTGTCGGTGCGTTTCCGCTCGATCCGGGCAGCCGCGACGCCGCGCTCGTCGAAACGCTGGCCCCCGGCCCCTACACCGCGCACGTCGCGGCCGCGAGCGGTCCAGCCGCGGGCATCACGCTGGTCGAGGTTTACGACGTTTCCGGGGCGGCGCGGCTCATCAACCTCTCCACGCGCGCCCATGTCGGCACGGGCAACGCGATCGTGATCCCCGGCATCGTGGTGGGGCCTTCGCGCGGGCCGCGGCAGCTGCTCGTGCGCGCGGCCGGCCCGGCATTGCGCGACTACGGCGTCGCGGATGTCCTGCCCGACCCCGCGCTCGCGCTCGTCAACAGCAGCGGGGTGCAGATCGCGAGCAACGACGACTGGGGGGAAGCCGGGGATCCCGCGCGCCTCCGCGAAGCGTTCGAGGCGTCGGGTGCGTATCCGTTTCCTGACGACAGCCACGACGCCGCCCTGCTCGCGGACCTTCCCGCGGGCCTCTACACGCTGCTCGTGAGCGGCGTGGGCAACACCACTGGCATCACGCTGGTGGAGGTCTACGATCTGACGCCGCAGGGCATCCCGGCCGTGAGCGTCGAGGCGACTGCGCCGGCGACGGAGCCCGGGGGCGCGGCGGCGACCTTCACCGTCACGCGCGCCGGCGACCTGTCGGTGCCGCTCACCGTGTCCTACGCGCTCGGCGGCACGGGACGGGCGGGACTCGATTACGTCGCCCTGCCCGGGATCGTGACGATCCCGGCGGGGGAGGCGAGCGCCACGGTCCACGTCGTGCCGCTTGCCGGGGCGACGTCCGACGTCGCGGACAAAAGCGTGACGCTCTCGCTCGCGCGGGGCGATCACTACGAAGCCGGCGCGTCGACCGACGCCGCGGTCACGATCCTGCGCCGGCGCGGCGCCTTGTTCGTGGCCAACCTGCGGCCCTCGGCGGCCGCCGCCTCGACCTCGGTTGCCTACGGCACGGCGACGCTGCAGTTGAGTGAGGACGAGCGCCGGGTGTTGATGAGCGTCTCCTTTTCCAACCTCAGCTCGCCCCAGACGGTGGCCTACCTGCGCCTCGGCGCTCCCGACGGCCTTTCCCTGATGCGCTTCCCCAACGGTCAGGTCACCGCCCACGGCTGGACCATTTCCTCGCAGGGGGAGTATTCGTTCCAGGATGTCGTCGCGGCCATCAAGGCCGGACAGGTCTACGTGAGCATCGACAGCGCGAGCTTCCCCGGAGGCGAGCTGCAGGGCGCGTTCATCCAGGCCGAGGGCGTATCGGAGTTTCGGGCACCGGCTGCGGCGCCGGAGTTCCACCTGGGGACGGTGGCTGCGACCGACGCAGCGCGTTTTCTGATGCAGGCGACCTTCGGTCCCACATCGGGCGAGATCGAAGCGCTGCGGACGAAGGGCTACCGGGCCTGGCTCGACGAGCAGATCGCGCTGGCGCCCACGCTGCACACGCCGCTCGCGCTCGCCGATTTTGCGGTGAACAACGAGGGGGGCACCGCCGCCGGGCCCGATGGGCTCAATACGCGCTTCGGTTCGCTGCACCGCCTGCACGCGTGGTGGTGGGCCGCGTTGCACGCGCCCGACCAGCTCCGGCAGCGCGTGGCCTTCGCGCTCAGCGAGATCTTCGTCCTCTCCGATCTGCCCTCGCAAGTCGGCACGCGGCAGGATGGGGTGACGCACTTTTACGACCTGCTCGTGCAGGGTGCGTTCGGCAACTTCCGCGACCTGCTCGAGCAGGTCACACGCAATCCGATGATGGGCATCTTCCTCTCGCACCTGCGCAACGCCAAGGCCACCGGCGACGCCATGCCCGATGAAAACTTCGCCCGCGAGGTGATGCAGCTCTTCACCATCGGCCTGCGTCATCTCAACCCGGACGGCACGCTCAAGCTCGACGCCGGGGGTCTGCCGTCTCCGACCTACACGCAGGAAACCGTGAGCGAAATGGCGCGCGTGTTCACCGGCTGGTCCTATCATTCGACGTCCAGCCGGCCGAGTTTCCGTTCCGGCGCGGCCGACTACATCAATCCGATGATGATGTATCCCAATTTTCATGACGACGGGGCGAAGACGATCGTGGCCGGGATCACGCTGCCGGCCGGTCAGGGCGGCAGCGCCGATCTGAAGGACGCGCTCGACGCCCTCTTCAACCACCCCAACACCGGTCCGTTCGTCAGCCGCCAGCTCATCCAGCGCCTGGTCACGAGCAACCCGAGCCCCGGCTACGTTTACCGCGTGGCGCAGGCTTTTGCCGACAACGGCGCCGGGGTGCGAGGCGACCTCGCGGCGGTCGTGCGCGCGATCCTGCTCGACTATGAAGCGCGCTCGCCGCGTGTCGCCGCCACGCTTGCGTATGGCAAGCTCAAGGAACCGCTCCTGCGCCTCTCCGCGCTCTTTCGCGTCGGCGGCGCACCGGGGCCGGGCGGCCGTTACGCGATCTGGAAATCCAACGACACCGTGGGGCAATCGGCTGTGAGTGCGCAGTCGGTCTTCAATTTCTTCGAGCCCGAGTACGTGCAACCTGGCGAACTCGCCGCCGCCGGCCTGGTCGGACCGGAGTTCCAGATCCTCACCGACACCTTCGCGGTTCGCGTGCCGAATCACCTGCACACGTTCATCTACAACGGCTACAAGGGCGTGGCGCTCACCTTCGACGCGTTTAACTCCCTCGCCGCCACGCCCGAGGCGCTCGTTGCCCAGCTCGACCTCCTCTTCTGTGCCGGCTCCCTGTCGCCCGCCACCCGCGACCGCCTCGTCGCCGCGCTGACGGCCATGCCGCCGAGCGCCACACCCACCGACAAGACCCGCGCCGCCGTCTATCTCGCAGCCACGAGTCCGGCCGGCGCCATCCAGAAATAATTCCGCCATGCGCCGCCAGATCCTCACGCCTCCGCCGCCCGACCCCGGCCGCCGGCATTTCCTCGGCGCGTGCTGTGCCGCCGTCGGTTCGGCCGGGCTGCTCTCCGCGCTTGCACAGCTTCGCATGCTCGGAGCGATCGTCCAGCCGGGTAGTGCTTCTGCCATGACAGCGGCGACGGCCGCATCCGACTACCGAGCCCTCGTCTGCCTCTTCCTCGCCGGCGGCAACGACGCCAACAATCTCATCGTGCCGACGGGCGACAGCGACTACGCCGCCTACACCGCGGCGCGGGGCGCACTCGCCCTGCCGCGCTCGGTCTTGCTGCCGCTCAACCCGCGCACCAGCGACGGGCGCACTTGGGCGTTTCATCCGGCGCTTGCCGGTTTGCACGGGCTCTTCGGCTCCGGCCAGGCCGCGGTGCTCGCCAATGTCGGCACGCTCCTGCAGCCCACGACGAAGGCGCAGTATCAGGCGAAGTCCGTCCCGCTGCCGCCACAGCTCTTCTCGCACAGCAACCAGCAGGTCGAGTGGCAGAGCAGCCTCGCCGACAAGCCTTTCGTCACCGGCTGGGGTGGTCGCCTGGCCGACCTCTTGCAGGCGCTCAACGAGAACAACACGATCTCGATGTCGATCAGCCTGAACGGCCAGAACTCGTTCCAGGTCGGGCGCGCCGTCGCCCAGTTTGTCGTCAACGAGACCGGCGTCACCGGGCTCACCGGCGCGTCAACGAGCACGGCGACCGTCGCTGGCCAGCGCACACGCGCGCTCAACGAGCTGCTCGCCTCGTCCGACACGCACAATCTCTTCGAGGCGGCCTTTGCCGGCGTCACCCGCAACGCCATCACCGACAGCTCGCTCGTCGCGGGCGTGCTCGGCGCCTCCACCGCCGGCGACAAATCCGCCTTTCCGAGAGCCTACGGCACGTTCCCCGGCAGCTCCCTCGGTCTGCAACTGCGCACGATCGCGCGCCTCATCGCGGCGCGCGACCAGTTCAGCCTCCGCCGGCAGGTTTTCTTCGCGCGCATCGCCGGCTGGGACCTGCACGACAATCAGGTCGTCGCCGGCGCCACGCACGCCGGCGCGCACGCGAACCTGTTCGCCGATCTCTCGCGCTCGCTGACGGCGTTCCACGGCGCGACCGTCGAGATGGGCGTGGCGGAATCCGTCACCACGTTCACCGCCTCCGATTTCGGCCGCACCTACAACACCAACGGCGACGGCACCGACCACGCCTGGGGCAGCCATCACCTGATCGTCGGCGGCGCCGTCCGCGGCGGCGAGCTCTACGGCCGCATGCCCGCGCTCGAACTCGGCGGGCCCGACGACATCGGCCGCGGCCGCTGGATTCCCACGACCAGCGTCGACGAATACAGCGCGACCCTCGCCCGCTGGTTCGGCGTGAGCGCGACCGATCTCCCGATCGTCCTTCCCAACATCGGCCGCTTCGCCCGTCCGGATCTCGGCTTCATGACCTGACCCGACCGGTCCCCCCCAAACCGCATAATTGCGTAACCGAAACTCCACTACCGTCATGTTGACCAGTCGCCGTCCAATTTACTTCGTACTAATCGTCGCCGCGTTTGCGCTCGGGCTCTGGCTGCTGCTGCGCCACGAACCCGAGGCGGCCGCACCCGACCGGCCGTCCACGCCTTCCGGAGCGACGCCGCCCGCTCCCGAACCAGCGGCACCCGAGCCTCCGCCGTCCCCGCAATCCGCGGGGCCGGCGCTTACGGCGACCGCACCCGAGGAGCCGGGCGGGCTGGCCGCGGAACTCAACGCCCCCGGCGGCTCGATCGAACGCGACCTGGTGATCCTCGACGAGCTCCTGCTCGCGTGGCGCACGAATTTTCCCCGGGACGGCAACCCGGTGGGCGACAACATCGAGATCACGGCCGCGCTCACCGGCCGCAACGTCCTCGGCCTGCCGCTCATCCTGGGCAGCCACCGGGCAGTCAACGCCCGCGGCCAGCTTTGCGACCGCTGGGGCACGCCGTTCTTCTTCCATCAGCTCGCCGGGGATCGCATGCAGTTGCGCTCGGCCGGACCCGACCGCGCGCTCCACACTGCCGACGATGTCGTGCTCACCCCGGAAGACGGAACGCCGGAACAGGCCGCGGCGTTGCGCTGAGGCGAAGCCTGCTTCGCGTTAATACCCAGCCGGTTTTGTTGGGGACGCCGTTTGCCGGGCGGCCCGAACGGGCTTACCGTCTGCCATGAAGCTGTGGTTCGGCTTCGCAGGGTGGTTGCTCTCGGCGCTGTCCGCTTGGGCCGCGAATCAGGTCGGTTTGATCACGATCGAGGGCGCAATCGGACCGGCGACGGCGGACTACGTGGCGCGCGCCACGCGGGTGGCGGCCGAGCGCGGTGACGTCGGCCTCATCGTGCAACTCGACACCCCCGGCGGGCTGCTCGAATCGACGCAGAAGATCGTGCACGCGTTCTACGGATCGAAGGTGCCGGTCATCGTCTACGTGGCGCCGGCCGGGGCCAACGCCGGCAGCGCGGGCTGCTTCATCACCCTCGCCGCCGACGTGGCGGCGATGGCGCCCAACACCAGCATCGGCGCCGCCCACCCGGTGGCGATCGGCGGCGGCGGCGCGCAGGAGGTCGACGACACGATGAAGCAGAAGCTCGAGAACTTCGCCACCAGCTACATCGAGGCCATCGCCCGGAAACGCGGGCGCAACGTCGAGTGGGCGAAGTCCGCCGTGCGCGAGAGCGCCTCGATCACCGCGGAGGAGGCGCTCGAGCTGAAGGTCATCGAGGTGGTCGCCAAGGATGTATCCGATCTGTTGCGACAAGTCGACGGGCGGGCGCTCAATGGCACGAACCTCGTCACCACCGGCGCCGAGGTGGTCGAGATCCCCATGCTGCTGCGCGAACGGGTCTTTCAGATGATCTGGCGGCCCGAGGTGATGTTCATCCTCATGCTGATCGCGATCTACGGCATCATCGGCGAACTGAGCAACCCGGGCGCCGTGCTGCCGGGCGTCGTCGGCGCGATCGCGCTGATCCTTGCGCTCTACATGGCGTCGGTGCTGCCGGTGAACGTCGCGGGCGTGGCCCTGCTGGTGCTCGCGGTGATCCTGTTCGCCCTGGAGGCGTTCACGCCGACCTTCGGCGCGCTCACCGCCGGCGGCGCGCTCGCGTTTTTTCTGGGCGCGCTGATGCTGTTCGACCGCAACGTGCCCACGTTCCGGCTCTCGCTTGCGCTCGTCCTGCCCGCCACGCTGCTGACGGCGGCGTTCTTCGTCTTCATCGTCGGCGCCGGCCTGCGCGCCCAGCGGCTGCCGGTGAAGGCCGGCCGTGAAACCCTGCTCGGGCGGACGGGCCGGGCGTTGACCGACGTCGATGCCCGCGGGGGCCGCGTCTTTGTCGAGGGCGAGGACTGGCTGGCGGTGAGCGACCAACCCATCGCGCAGGGCCAGGCGGCGGAGATCGTCGCGGTGCGCGGACTCACTCTCACGGTCAAACCTCAAACGACGGAGAAAACGTCATGAATACTCCCGAGAAGGCTCTGATGACGGTCACGTGGCTGGTCAGCATCGTGCTGCTGCTGGCGATCGTCCTGCCGGCCGCGATCCGCATCCTGCGCGAATACGAACGCGGCGTGGTGTTTCGCCTGGGCAAGCTGCTGCGGGCCAAGGGGCCGGGACTGGTGCTGCTCATCCCGATCGTCGACCGCATGGTCCGCGTCGACCTGCGCATCGTCACGATCGACGTGCCCAAGCAGGAAATGATGACGCACGACAACGTGCCGGTGACCGTCGACGCCGTGCTGTATTTCCGCGTCATCGATCCCGAGGCGGCCATCGTGAAGGTGGAGAACTTTCTCATGGCGACCTCGCTGATCGCGCAGACCACGCTGCGCAGCGTCATCGGCCAGGCCGAGCTCGACGACCTGCTCGCCCGCCGCGAGGTGATCAACCGCACGTTACAGGAGATCATCGACCGGCAGACTGATCCGTGGGGCATCAAGGTGACCGCCGTGGAGGTGAAGGACGTCATCCTGCCCGACTCGATGAAGCGCGCGATGGCGCGGCAGGCGGAGACCGAGCGCGAGCGCCGCGCGAAGATCATCAGCGCCGAGGGCGAATTTCAGGCGGCCGAGAAACTGGTGCAGGCCGGCGACTTGATTTCGCGCCAGCCGACCGCGCTGCAGTTGCGCTATCTCCAGACGATTCGCGAGATCACCAACGAGCATGCCACGCACACGATCGTCCCGGTCCCGATCGACCTGCTCACGCCGTATTTGAAAAAACTGGACGCGCCCCCCCCGGCCTCCTCGTAGGGGATCAGCTTTCGGCCGTCTGCCGTTCGCCGTCGGGCTTTGGCGGCAGCTCCACCGCCCGCGGGCGCGCCAGCGAATACGCCACGGCGGCGGCGAGCACGGCGGCGATGATTCCGAGCGACCAGGTGATGGGGAACTTTCCGCCGAACGCCTCGTTCAGCCACACCATCTTCAGGCCCACGAAGACGAGGATCACGCCGAGACCGTATTTCAGCGCCCAGAACCGGTGCATCACGCCCGCGAGCAGGAAAAACAGAGCGCGCAGCCCGAGGATCGCGAACACATTGGAGGTGAAGACCACCAGCGGCTCCTTGGTCAGCGCGAAGATCGCCGGCACCGAGTCGACCGCGAAGATGATGTCGCTCACCTCGATGAACACGAGCACGACGAGCAGTGGGGTGCCGAACAGCCGCCCGTCCTTTTTGAGGAAAAACCGGTCGCCGTGCAGCGCGGGCGTCACCGGGATCAGGCGCCGCAGCAGCCGGATGATCGGGTTGCGCTCGGGCTCGATCGGCTTTTCCGGAGCGAAGAAGATCTTGAACCCGGTCAGGATCAAAAACCCGCCGAACACCCAGATCACCCAGTGCAACTGCATCAGCAACGCGCCCAGCGAGATGAAGAGGATGCGGAAGAGCAGCGCGCCGAGGATGCCGAAGAAGAGCACGCGGTGCTGGTATTTCGCCGGGATGGCGAAATACGCGAAGACCACGACGAAGACGAAGATGTTGTCCACCGACAGCGACTTCTCGACGACAAAGCCGGTGAGAAATTCCAGCGCGGTGCGATCGGCCAGCGCGGCGGCCTGCGCGGCGGTGAGCCCCTCCGCGAGCAGCCGCGGGTCCTGCGGCAGCTTCCAGTGCGCGTATTGCCAGAGCCCGAGACAGAAGAGCAGCGCGAGCCCGATCCAGACGCCGCTCCAGGCGAGGGCCTCCTTCGGCCGCACCTCGTGCGCTTCGCGATGAAACACCCCGAGATCCAGCGCCAGCAGTCCGAGCACGCCCAGCGTGAACAGCGCGTAAAACCACCAGTAGTCGGTGAAGGGAAAAAGTGAATACTCAGGCATGAAAGCGGGACGACGCAGCGAAAGGTGTGGGCGGGGCGACGCATTGTTTCGATGGCGCGTCGGTTGAGCCAAAGAGACTAGCAGCCGCCGCACGTTTCGACTAATATGATGTTTGATACAACCGCTTAGGTTTATCCAAAGTGATCTCCCATGGACTGGCTCAACTACCATCATCTGCGCTACTTCTGGACGGTGGCCCGCGAGGGCGGCCTGCGGCAGGCCGCGGCGAAGCTAAACGTCTCACCACCATCGATCTCCGCGCAAATCCGCGAGCTCGAGCAGGCGCTCGGCGAAAAACTCTTCCGCCGGCAGGGCCGCGCCAACGTGCTCACCGACGCGGGCCAGATCGCGCTGCGTTACGCCGACGAGATCTTCAACCTTGGCCAGGACCTCGCCAATGCGCTCGGGCAGCGTCCCACGGCGCAGGCGTTGCGGCTGCATGTCGGGGTCGCCGACGCGGTGCCGAAACTCGTGACGCACGAGGTGCTGCGGCCGGTGTTCGAGATGGCGCAGCCGGTGCACGTGATCTGTCGCGAGGGCAAGGTGGCCGACCTGATCGGGCAGCTCGCCGCCTACCGGCTCGATATCGTGCTGTCCGACGAGCCGGCCTCGAGCGTGCACCAGAGCCGCGTATTCAGCCATCACCTCGGTCAGTCGGGCGCTTCGTTCTGCGCCACGCGCAAGCTCGCCACGGAGCTGAAGCGGGGTTTTCCGAAGTCGCTGCACCGCGCGCCCGCGTTGCTGCCGGCGGAGACGACGGCGTTTCGACGTTCGCTGGAAACGTGGTTTCAGGCGCTCGGCATTCGCCCGCGCGCGGTGGCGGAGTTCGAGGATGCGGCGCTGATGAAAGTGATCGCGGCGGAGGGCCGTGGCTTTGTGGCGCTGCCCTCGGTGGTCGCGGAGGAGGCGCGGGTGCGCTACGACCTGCAGCTGATCGGCTCGACGGACCGCTGCCGCGACCACTTTTATGCGATCACCGCCGAACGCCGCCTCACGCACCCCGCCGTCACGCTCCTGACTGCCACCGCCCGCGAGCTGTTTGCGCGGTGAGGACTGCCTGCCGGCTGGGTGTGAATGACGGCAGGCAGGGCGCGGTCCGTCCGTGCGCTCAGGGATCAGGCTGGCCGTTGCGGATCCATTCGAGGTTGAACTTGTGGAAGTCGATCGACTGGTGGGGCACGCCGGTCGTGAAGTTCTCGTTCACTTCGACCAGCGCGGCGACGTGGTAGTCGCCGGTCTTCGTCATCGAGCTGTAGCCGCCCTTGCCGGCATCCATCGCCGCGTCGATCGTCGCATGGTAATCGGGCGGCGTGCCGACGTAGAGCCAGCGGTCGCGTGGCCACGTGAGGCCGTCGTCGTAGCTGATCCGCACTTTCATCCGGCGGCGGTTCTCCGTGCTGTCTGAATTCAAGAATAGGATACGATCGGGGGCGTCGCGGTTGTAACGCAGAAGCGAGCCCTGCATCCGCGGGTCGAGCAGGTTGTTTTGCGGCGCGAGAACGGGAAACGCGTCGATCGTGCCATAGGCGACCCAGCGCCGCTTCGCCGTGGGCCAGTAGGTGCCGGTGGCGCGGTCGTTGCGGTAGAGCTCGCCGCCGAGGCACTCGGCGATCGCGCTCTCGCCGGTCTTGATCGTGCCGCTCGTGGGCACGCGGGCGTAGGCCCAGCTCGCGCCGTGGTTGTCACTATAGAAGTTGCGTCCGGTGGCCGGCACGATGAGCCGGCCGATGTTGGGGGCCACGCTCTTGCGGATGCCGTTGCCCGGCCCGACTGCATCCCACGCCATGCCCGCCGGCAGCAGCGTGGCGGTGAGGTCCTGCTTCGGCTGCCACGTGACGCCGTTGTCATCGGAATACGTGTAGTAGGTTTTCCGGTCGCCGGGCTCGATCGTGCTGGAATCCGTGTGCTCGCTCGAGTGCCAGTTGAAGAACAGGTGCACGCGGCCGTTTGGGTGGCCGGTCCACGGGCCTTCGTAGACCGCGGTGGGATTGGTCCAGGAGCCGAGGCCGGCGCCCTCGATCTCCGTCAACGGCGACCAGGTCGCGCCGTTGTCGGTGGAACGCCGATACACGAGGTTGATGTTGCCCCAGTCGTCCTCGTCGTCGGCCCGCCCCTCGGCAAAGGCGACGAGCACGCCGCCGGAGGCGCGGACGATCGAGGGGATGCGGAACGAGTGGTAGTAGTAATAATAGCTGTTCGAGCCGCCATCGAACAACTTGTTGATGCGGCTGTAGCTCTGGGCGGCGTCTGCGGAGGCCGCGGCGGTGGCGAACAGGAGGCCGGCCGCGAGGCCGGGCCGGAGGCGGTTGCGAACACGGGCGACAAACGCGACCAGCCGCGCCCGGCCAAGCGGGATCACGGCGGGCCGCGGCGACGAGGGGTTGTCGACGGGGTGCATGCGGGTGCGTTACGAATCTGGCCGGTGCAGGGTGTGGGGTGATCGATGCGGCACCGGCGATAGCGCATCGTGGCGGCGAGTCTGTCGGTGCGGGTGGCGTCCGCAAAAGACGAGTGCTGGTCCTTCCTCTGCACCAGAGTCGTCGGATTCGGCCTGCCCTGCTGCGCCGTTGCGGGCTGGGTTTGAGGGCGGAGCCGCAAGTTTTTCGGGCGCGCACTCGCGCTGGCGCTACGGCCGCATCTTGTGGAGGCATGAGCGATGTGACGCAACGTTTCACGGATCGGGTGGGGAACTACGTCCGGTACCGTCCCGGCTATCCGCCGGCGTTGATTGAGGCGCTGCGCGAGCGGGCTGGGTTGACTTCGACGAGCGTCGTAGCCGACGTCGGGGCGGGCACCGGCATTTTCACGGCGCTGCTGCTGCCGGTGTGTGGGCACGTTTATGCGGTCGAGCCAAACGACGCGATGCGCGCCGAGGCTGAGACGCGTTTCCGTGGCGAGCCGAAGTTCGAGAGCCTTGCGGCACCGGCGGAAGCGATCCCGTTGCCAGACAGCTCCGTCGACCTGGTGACTGCGGCGCAGGCCTTTCACTGGTTCGATCCGCCGCGGGCGCGCCGTGAGTTCGTGCGCCTCCTGCGGCCGGGCGGCGGTATCGGTCTTGTCTGGAACGAGCGCGAGTCGGACACGACGCCGTTCCTGCGCGACTACGAGGGGGTCCTGCAACGCCACGGCACCGATTACGCCTACGTGAGCCACCGGCATCTCGATGAGGCGCGCATTGCGGCGTTTTTCGCACCGATGCCCGTTGAGATCGTCGCTGTGCCGAACGAGCAGCGCTTTGACCTCGAGGGACTGATCGGGCGCGCGCTGTCATCGTCGTATGCGCCGAATCTTGGGCATCCGGACCACGCAGCCTTCGTTAAAGACCTGGGCCGGATCTTCGAGCGCCACGCAACTGACGGGCGGGTGGCGTTCCGGTATCAGGCGCGCCTGTATTTCGGCCGGGTGGTCTGAGCCGGCGCAGCGTTTATATAACACGGCGCCCTGAGTGAACGGCGCCGCCGACACGTCCCGCCTCCTCCGCTGCCCACCTCACGGCACCTCGCCGTTTGCGGGTTTCACGTCCGTGAAATCCTGCGGGCCGCGTGTCGCCGGATCGAGCCGCGCAGTCTCGCGATCGACGTGGCGGCGCAAGGTGATGTCGATGTAGAGCGTGGTGTTGGGATCGACGAAGGTGTCGAGCGTACCGCGGTCGGCGTGAAACTCCACCGGCCGGTAATAGGCGAACCCGGCATTGGGGCGCGCGACGATGCGAAACCCGAAGCGGCCGTCGCGCACCGCCGTCATCACGTCGAAATCGAGGTAGAACGTGATCGTCTGCGGCGCGTGGCGGTTCGGCTGTTTGTCGACGAAGAAACCCTTCGGCAGCCGGTCGGGATCGTAGCGGTCGCCGGCCAGAAGGATGAAATCGTAGTCGGTGACCGGATAGCCATGGTCGTCGAACACGCGGATGATCATCTGGAAAAATCGACGCCGGCGGGCGGCGCCCGACTGCACGTTCGCGGTTGCGCGGGCCCACTCGGTCGCGAGCTCGGCGTAGGCCCGGCGGCTCGTTACGGAGAGGGCCGCGAGGATGGCGGCCACGACCGGCTTGTTGTCGGCGTTTTCGAGCGTCGGGCTGCGCATGATGCCGATGCGTTCGCCCGAGTGGGAGGCATCGGGCACGACCAAGAATGGGCAGGGCTTGGAGACCCGCAGGTCCTTGTTGTAGCGGAGGAGGCTGGCGATCTTCGGCCGGCCGTCGCGGTCGAGTTCGCCGGTCATCGCGACCTCCGCGCCGTCCTCCGAGAGGCTCAGCCAGCTGTAATCGAGATTGGCGGCCGCTACGCGCACGACGCCGTCGGAGCCGACTTCGCCCGTGTAGCTGTTGATATAGTCGTAGAGTTTCTTGTCGATCGTCTCGCCCGTGAGCACGAAGGGCCGGAACTCACTCCCGGGCGCGAGCGGGTCGTAGTCGAGCCAGGCGCGGTTCAACGCACGGGCCGGCTCGCTGCCCAGTTCGAGCCATCGGAGAATGCCGGCGCCGGGCTCGATGCCATCGAACCACGACTTGAGCCGGCCCACGCGGCTCGTGCCGAGGATCGCGAGGGCCGAGCCGTGGTTGGCCGGGGCGAGCATGATCAGGTGACGAAGCGGGCAGGCGGCGAGTTCGGCTGGAGCGAAATAGCGGTGTATCCACGATCTCACCACGGGACCGCCGGTCGAGTGGGTGATGCAGGAGAAGGGCTGGACGCCGCCTTTGCCGTCGGGGAGCGCGTCGAGCAATGCCTGCTGGAACGCCCGTGCGACATCGTCCATCCGCACCTCGTTGTGAAAGCTGATGTAGCGCCCGAGCCAGATGTCGACGAGTTCGAGCGAAAGCCCGCGGCCCGCAGCGCGGGCGGCGAGGATCTGCGGCAGGCTGCCGTAGGTGTCGGTGTGGGTAACACTCCAGCCGTGGACGAAGACGAGTTTCATGAAGTGGAGGCGGTGGACGAAAAAGGCGCTGGGGATCGGGTGGAGTCAGTCCTTCACGCCTCCCGGTGAGCCGATCGCCTTCCACAGGGGCTGCAGGTCGGGGTCTCCGGGCGCGGCATCGTCGCAAAACGCCCGATCGATCTTCGCGGCGAGCTTCAGCCGGTGCTGGGCGGCCTCGAAGTCACCGAGGAGCGATTCGTAGCAGGCGAGGTTGAACTGCAGCACCACCGATCTGGCGCCGTGCCGTGGCTCGGCGCGCAGGAGCACTGCGCGCGCGGCCTCGATGCGCTGCCGTTCGCGCAACGCATACGCCCACGCGATCCACGGGCGCTCCTCTTCCGGCGCGGTCTGCGTGAGCGGCTGCGCGAGCGCGACCACCAACTCCCATTCCTCGACGGCCATCGCGAGCTCCACCCGAGCCAGACGCACGGGCAGCGAATGCCGGTCGTCGCCGCCGATCGCATCGAGTTCGGCGGTGGCTTCGCGCACGAGGCCAAGCGTGAGGTAACCCGAAAAATAAGCGAGGCGGTGACGAGTGGGAATGCGCGGGCGGGGTCGCACGGTGTGGTCGGGAACGCGCGACCATACGACCGCGGGATTGCCGCGCGCGCAACGGCGAATCTGCACCGTCCATCTTTGACGCCCTCGCAGCCCGAACGTTGCGTCGAAAGGGACACCGCTCGCTGGTCCGAGCCTCGC
Organism: Opitutaceae bacterium; assembly: GCA_036406235.1. Lineage (GTDB taxonomy): Bacteria > Verrucomicrobiota > Verrucomicrobiia > Opitutales > Opitutaceae > DASWVO01. Next base: position 9,356 of record DASWVO010000266.1, on the reverse strand, counting down.
GGCGTTTGCCGTGATTTGAACTCCGTTATGCGCGGTGAGCTGAATTCCTACGGCTCAGCTCTCCCCTGAAACGTACGGTTCAGGACGTCCCGGCGCGCTGCAACCGGAAGAAAAGCCACGGCGCGAGTGCGAGCCAGAGCAGGAACAGCAGCCATACGCGGCCGGCCCACAGGTTGTAGTCGCGCAGGACGTCGGCCAGCGGCCGTCGTAGCATCGCGACGACCATGAAGCACTCGAAAGCGACGGTCAGCCCGACCCACATCACGCCAACGCCGAGGGCCTGCCGCGCAGTCGCGGGCGGCCACGCCCGCATGACGAACCAGATGAGCACGCCCACTCCTGCCGCCCCGATGAGGGTGGAGAGCTGGTGCGCGCGCAGCTCGGACATCCTTTTCCCGAACGTCGCCTCGCGCAGGGCGCCGTTGGCGATGGCGACGACGAGCAGCAGAAACCAAGCGAGAAAGAGGCGAAGCACGGCCCCAGTTTTCTGAAGGTGCGCCGCCGTGTTGTCGAATGGATCGATGGTGAACGTGCAGAGAGCCGCCTCCCGTCGGCTCGTCGCGAGCGCGCTGCCCGCCGCGGTCACCCGGCTGGTTGCGAGACCGGCCCGTGCCGGTCAGGGCGGAGCAGCCGCTGCAGGGCGAGGGCGGTCTTCGGCGCGAAGTCCTCGGCGTGGTTGTTGGCGCTGAGGTGCACGTGCTGCGCCTTGGCGGCGAGCGCGCGGGCGCGGCTGGCGATTTCCGCGATTTCGGGCGCGGAGTATGCGTAGGTGTGTTTTTCCTCCGCGGACTTCAATGCGTGATAGCGTGGATTGCGGCCGTGGAGCCGCAGGTAGGCGATGTCCTCGCGGGTCACTTCGTCGATCGGCGGCATCAGCGTGGTGCCTTCGACCTGCGGCAGATCCACGGCCACCCACACCAGGCGGCGGGCGCGAAAATACGCGAGGGTCTTTTCGCGCTGCTCGCCGCTCACCCAGGCGTTGTGGCGCAGCTCCACCGCAAGCGGCTGCGGCTCGAGCCTGGCAACGAGTGCGTCGAGCAGCTCAAGCGAGCGTTTCGCAGGCGTGAAGCTGGGCGGCAACACGAGCAGGAAGCAGCCGAAGCGACCCGCCTCGATCAGCGGGCGCGCACTCTCGATCGTGGTCGCAATCAACCCCTCGTCGGTCGCGGCAAGTTGCGGATTCTGACAAAGGTCGCGGTGCAGTCTCACATCAAACGTGAAGCCCGCCGGGGTCTGATCGAGCCAGGCGGCGGTCTGGCGCGGCGTGGGGATGTGGTGATAACTCGCGTTGAGCTCGACATGGTCGAACCAGGCGGTGTAGGCCCGCAGCCGCTCCTTGGCCGGCACGTCCGGGGCGGCGAGGAGTTTTTTGTATTCAGGATCCGCCCAACTGCCGGTGCCGATGTGGAAGATCATAAACGACGAGAATTGCGCTGCATGCCGTGAATGGCTGCGCCGGTCCAGGTGCCGGCGACGAGGGTGATGCCTCGTAGACAGCCACAATCGCGAGCGGTGCGCCCGCCGCCGCCGTATCCTGAAAAGAAGGACAAACGGGCCCGGGGGAACGCTACCGGAGCGGCGCACTCTCGACTGCGTCGTCAACCGGCGGGCGCGAGACGCGGCGGATCTTCAACCGCCGCAGCCCGCCGGGCGTGCTCCAGGTCACCTCGTCGCCCTCCGCATAGCCGAGTACCGCGGTGCCGACCGGCGCGAGCACTGAGAGCAGGCGCTGATCGACATTCGACTGCTCCGGATAGGTGAGCGTGTACTCCTCGACCTCGCCCGTGCTGGAGTCCTCGATCTCGACGCGGGCGTTCATCGTGACGACGTTCGGCGGCACGACCTTGGCGTCGAGCACGACGGCGCGGTCGAGTTCCTCGCGGAGCTTCTGCCCGGTTCCGGTGCGCGCGCCGCCAGCAAGGGAGCTGACGAGCGTGCGGAGTTTGGCGTGATCCTGAGTGGTGATGTAGAGCGGACGGTCGTTCATGATTGTGGTTGGGTTTCAGTGAGGCCGCCGACCGGATATGATCGTGGCGGGAGAAGATACGATGGGGCCGCGGAGGCGGCAGGTATCGTGAGGTCAGGCGCAAGGGCGCTCGCGTCGCGGCGTGCGCGAACCCGCGACGCGTCGCAACGAACGTGCCTCTGTTTCCCCGGGAACCGCGCTTCAGGTCTTCAGAGCGCGGTTGAAATCGCGCGGACCTTAGCGGGCGGCCCCGGGTAGACCGGGATGGATGCGCAACACCTCGCCCCCTGCGGGCTGCAGGCGGGCGTCAAAGAATAACGTGTGGGGCATGCGCGGATTCAATCTGACCTACACCAGTGTCCGGCACGAAATCATTGTCAACCGCAACAGGCCTTTCGCCCTCGGGCGGCGGCCTCCCTGGATTCGTAACGCCATAACGAAGGAGCCGCCGCGGGTCGCGCGAGCCGGCGAACGGCGGCTCGCGTTCGTCAGCGTCCTCACGACGGCTACCGCCGAAGGCCCGAAGCCCCGGTTTTGTATTTTAGAATTACCTACGCCGGCGCCGTCGAAGGCGAAAGCTTCGCGCCGGCTTTTCCCGTGGCGACGCTCACCTCTTCACGCCAGGCGCCGTCGAGCAGGAGCGACGTCGGGTGCGCCGGCACGCCGCGTTCGTTGCGGTGCAACTGCGCGACGACGAGGTCCACGGCACTCGCCGCAATCGCGTCGTTGCCCACGTCCATCCCCGGCAGCGCGCCGATCGGCTGCCAGTCGAGCGTAACGGCACGGCGGGCCTGCGGCGCGAAACCACGCAAGGTCGCCGCCGCCTCCGCGTCGACGGGCCAGCCGACGATCAGCGCATCCGGCGCAAGCCGTCGCGGCCAGCGTTTGAGTCCGCGGTAGTCGAGGGGCAGCCCGAACTGGACGAGGGCGGGCGCCTGCTCCGGCTGCGGGTGGTTGGCCTGAAACGCCGCGAAGTGCACGCCGTGTATCCGTTCGTGGATACTCCGGCTCAGGATCGCGGCCGGGCGCCGGGCGCCCTCCTGCCGCAGCCGCTGCAGGGTGAGCCACATGCTGCGGTAGTGGTAGTGGCCGGCGCGGTGCAGCACCGGCGTCCACTCGGTGTTGCCGATGATCGCGCAGGAAAACTCGTCCCACGGCCAGTCGAGCCGGATCGCCAGGTCGTGCATCGCCGGCGAGAAGACCACGCCGGTGATGCCGCGCGTGCGCAGGATGTTCGCAAGCCGCGCCGGGGTCATCCCGGGCTCGTCGAGCCAGAACTCCGTGAGCGCGCACCCGAGTTGCTGGGCGCGGGCCTTCGCGCCCGCGAGGATCGCGCTGAGGTAGTGCTGGTGATACGCCGGGAAGCGCTCGCCCTTGCGCGTGCTTACCCAGACGAACGCCAGCATCTCGCGGTCGCGCGGCAGCCGGCTGCGGCGGATGTGCGCCATCAGCGAACTCACCCGCAGGTCCGGCCGGTAGCCGAGCTCGGCGGCGACCTGGCGGACGCGCGCGCTGGTCTCCTGCGACACCTCGGGATGACCGCGCAGGGCGTAGGACACGGCCGCCCGGCTCAGGCCGGTGACGCGCGCAATCTCCTGCAGGTTCTGGCGGCGGGGGTTGGCCATGAACTTAACGAATTCAGCTCAGCAGGCCTTGGCCGATCCGCCAGCGCGAGCCAAAACTGCGCACGCTCGAAGCCGCCTTCACCGGCGCGCACCAACACCCCCCGAAGAATACCCCATGAGCCTCTCCCGCTTGCCTGCCTGGCGCAGTGCGCTGCTTTGCGGCGTTTGCGTTTCCGCGATCAACGCGTTCGGACAATCCACCGACACCCCCGGCGCCGCCCCCGCGACGGCCGACGATTCGGTCATCGCCCTGGATCCCTTCACGATCGAAGCCGAGTCCAGCGACGGCTATTTTTCCAAGTCCACCGCCGCGTTCGGACGCGTGGTGATGAGCCTGGAAAATGTCCCGCAAAAGGTCGATGTCTTCAACGCTCAGTTCATCGCCGACACGGTGCCCACTTCGATCACCGACATCACGCGCTACTCGACGGCGGTGAACTACGCCAACTCCGAGCGCAACAACGGCAACACGAGTCTCGTGCGCGGCTTCACCGCCTCCGTCCGCCGCAACGGCGAAAACATCGGCGAGATCGTCGGTATCGCCGGAATGGAGACGATCGAGCAGGTCGAGGTGGTGAAGGGGCCTTCCGCCGTTCTCTACGGCGCGAGCCAGCCCGGCGGCGTGATCAATTACGTGACCAAGATGCCGAAGTTCACGCGCGAGACTGCCGTGACCGGGCAGGTGCACAGCTTCGGCGGCTACACCGCCTCGCTCGACACCACCGGGCCCATCGGCTCCGTCGACCGGAAGGGCGGCCCGATCGCGGCCTACCGCTTCGTGATCGTGAACGACGACCGCCAGGAGTATCAGGACAATAACGACTACTTCGAGCGGCAGGTGTTCTTCGGCAAGCTGCTCTTCCGGCCCGCGCCCTGGATCAGCTTCACCTTCGAGGCCGAGAAAAACACCCTCGATGCGGCGTTCTTCAATTCGCAGCTCCCGCTCCAGTCGGAGTACACCGCGTCGCGCTCCGCGCCCTACAGCACCACGGTGCCCAATCCCGCGCTCGTGAAGGAACCGTTCTTTCTGCCGGTCTCGTGGACGTATCAGACCGACGACACCTACCGCAAGGACGACGCCGAGGTTTACCAGGCCACGCTCACGCTCGACAAGGACTTTGGCCGCGCCGGCCGCTGGACCCTGCGCAGTTTCTATTCGCTCTTTCAAAACGAGACCGATCGCTGGCTGGTTGACGTGCCGAACACCGCGTATCCCCAGCCCGTGACGACCGCCGACATCGGCAAGCCCGTGAACCGCGACCAGAGCGTCACCGCGGCCGATGTTTCCGCCGGGCGCTTGTGGATTCCGCGCCGCAGCCTGCGCCGGATCAACGGCGTGAGCCCGCGCGAAGCGCGCAATCAGTTCGACCTCACGGGCCAGTTTGAAACCGGACCGGTCAAGCACACCTTCCTCGCCGGCACGGAACTTTACCTCGGCCAGAAGTCCCGCTACGCGCCCTGGGGCACGTATCCGGGCGGCACCGACCGCTTCGCCTACGAAGGCGCCGCCGGCGCGGCCTACGCGATGTGGGTCGATCAGCCCGATTACCGCCCGATCCCGGTGAACTGGGAGGACGTGCGCAACGCGAGCAATCCCGACGGCGCCATCCGCCTGGGGACCCAGTCGGCCTCCGTGCCGCGCGACGACATCGCCTTCGACGTTCCCTTTCTCACGGAGAAACCGAACAGCTATTACTTCTTCGACGCCCTGTCGCTGTTCGAGGACCGGCTGCAGCTCTCGCTCGGCCTCCGCCACGACGAGATCGAGCAGCGCTACGTCGACGAGGCCGGCACCGCGCAGACGGCCAACGCGAGCCAGTGGACGCGCCGCGTGGGCTTCGTTTACAAGGTGCGCCCGGAGGTGCACGTCTACGCGCTCTACAACGAATCGTTCAACCCGAACCCGACCGGCGCGCTGAACGCCTGGCACATGGCGCTCGCGCCCCAGGACGGCGAGCAACGCGAGGCCGGCGTACGCCTCAACTTTTTCCAGGAGCGCCTGGCGATCGACGCGTCGTATTTCGAGATCAGCAACCAGAACGTGTATCAGAACGATCCGTTTGGAAAACTCCCGACCCGCTTTCCACCCGGCACCGACCCGGCGACGATCCCCGACACCTTCAACTGGCCGAACACCCCTGGCCTCGAGAACAAGGGCTTCGACCTTGAAGCGAAGATCCGCCTCTCGCGCGACACGCAGGTCGTCGCGTCCTACACGCACAACGACATGCTGGCCACCGGCACAATCACACAGCAGGAGGCGCTCGGCAGCGAAACGTATCCGGTTAACAACGTCCCCGACGACCAGGTCGCGTTCTGGGGCAAGTGGACGCCCTCGACCGGCCCGCTTCGCAGCTTCACCTTCAGCGGCGGCTACCGCTACGTTTCCGAGCGCCTAGGCGGCCCGGTGGGCAACGTCGGCCAGATCCTCCTGAGCCAGTACGGCATGATCGACGTGGCGATCGGTTATCACTACAACAAGCACTGGAGCGCGAACCTCACGGTCCGCAATCTGACCGACGAGTACGCGTTCCGCACTGCCACGGGCGCCGACCGCATCTATCCCGAGAAGCCGCGCCACGCGGTGTTATCGGTTACAGCGCGCTTCTGAGCACCGCATCAACGTGGCATGAGTCTTCCGGCCTGTGGGTTCGAAACCACGGGCCGCCGACTCATGCCGCTTAACCCAACCTCCGTCCCGATCCGATGCTTCCCTCCGCCCTTCTCCGACTCTCTCACGCGCCCCTCGTCCTCGTGTGCCTGGCGTTCCCGCTGTCCGGCGCGCTCTCGGTGGAGGAGAGTGCTCCCGTCACGAGCTTTCAACTACATCCTCATGCCACGAAGCAGGTGATCTGGGGCTTCGGCTTCGAGATCCAGTCCGACTCGATCGGCTCGGGCAATCACGGTCTGCCGGAGCAGCCCATCGCCGTGCCGCACGACCTCACGCCCTCGGAGCGGCGGCGTTTGTCCGAGGAGATGCTGAAGGGTTTCCGCTATTGCCGGCTCGCGGGCGGGCTCTACTGGCGCGGACTCGACCCGGAGGGTAAATTCCTCCGTCCGCGCTGGCCGGAGCAGCTCATCGAAATCCGCGAGATGCTCGAGGTCGCTGGCGTCGAGGGGCTCTCGTTCGAATACTGGTCGCCGGCGCCATTCTGGAAGGCGAACCGCGGCTACATCGGCCAGGGGCGCGAAGACCCCGTCAACCTGCTGCGCTGCTTCGGGCCGGATTTCGCCAACGATCCCGATTATCGCGGCGACGTCGACCGGTTCCTGGCGGATTTCGCCAACGCGGTCGTGACCGATATCAAGACGCTCAAGGCGGCGGGCATCCCGACAGCCATGTGGGGCCTTCAGAATGAGCCGTGGGTCTCCAACGGTACCTACCCGAGCTGCCGCTATCCCGATTCGGAAAGCTACGTGAAGGCCTACCGCGCCGTCGCGAGCGCCATCCGCCGGCACGACGCGCGCATCCTGCTCTTCTCGGATACCGAACACAGTTTTCCGCGCAAGATCGGGCCGGCGATGCACGACCCGGAGGTTGCGGGCCTCGTCGACGCCTACGCGATCCACGCCGTCGGCGCGCCCTCGGAACACGTTCGTGAGGTGCACGAGAAGATCCGCGCCGAGCTGCCGTGGCGCCCGTGGTTCCAGAACGAATACGAGTATCTGGATGGCGGCGCGACGCCGGAGCGCTGCCTCAACACCGTGCAGCACATCATGAATTCGTTCCAGCTCGGGGAGAACCCGACCTGGTTCTGGATCCATGCGCTCAAGCCCTTCAAGAACGCCGAGGCCAGCGGCTATTCGCTCGGCTTTTGGAAATCGCTCGAAGAGCCCGCGCACAAGGCAGTGGACGAGATGCGCCGCCGCTGGCGTGACGGCCCGGAGCTCACCGGGCTGCCGAGGGAGTTCGAGGCGTTCGAGATGATCAGCGCGACCCGTGGCGAGGCGTCGAAGCCCGGCATCCGTTATGATTTCAGCGTCAACCAGCCGGTGACGGTGTATCTGCTGGTTGAAGACACGGGCGGCTACACGCCGGGCGAAGGCTGGGAGCCGGCCCGCCGCTCCGTCGCCTGGGCGGGAGGGCGCGACATCGTCTACCGTCGCGCGTTTCCCGCCGGCAGAATCGATATCCCTGCGCACAGCGGAAAGCGCCGCGACAGCGCCACCGCCGCCTTCGGCGCGCCGCACGTGGCATTCGTCGAGCCGAGCGACGCGGCGACCTTCAAAGCGATGATCGGCGTCAACGTGCCGATTCAGATCCGCTCCGAGTTTCTCGCGCTCGAGCGGGAGGCGGCGAAACTGAAGCCCGGCCACTGGATGTTTAACCCTTACAACTGGAACGCCGTCGGCAGCTTCGTGAAACGCATGCCCTGGGACTGCGTGGCGGTGGCCGTCGATGAAGCGAGCTACGATCCGGATGCGCGGATTTTCGCGTTCAAGCGGCCGAACGGAAAACTGACCGTCGTCGTATCGAACCGCACCGCGGGCGAACGGACGTTCGACCTCGCGACGGGCCTCCCCGGAGCCACATGGCGGGGCTTTCGCTACACGCCGGATGACGCCGGCGCGGACACGCTCGGTGTCGAGATTGGCAAACAATCGGGCGCGCGGATCAAGCCGACTCTGCCACGGCTGAGCTGGGAATTCTGGGAGGAGCAATGAGCAATGTCCGAACAGTCGAGCCACTTCGCCCGTGGTGCATGTCTAGACCTGGTGACTTTTACGACGATGGCCGAAGCAAGGAGCGGCGGCCCTCCTGCTCGTCGGGAGCCACGGCGGCAAGAGTGCCGCCGCTCCTTGCTGCAGGCCGCCGCACACGCAGCCGTAGTCGTGAATTTCTCAGGGCGGGGACGTCGCTTGCTGTGCTCGCGTGCCTCTCGTTCTCCGCACCTGCGGCCGCCAGCGCAGCCTCGAAGGACGTTGCCGTAACAAGTTTCCAATTACATCCCGATGCAACGAAGCAGGTGATCTGGGGCCTCGGCTTCGAGATTCAGTCCGACTCGATCGGGTCGGGCAACCATGGCCTGCCCGATAATCGCGTTGCCGTGCCGCACGACCTCACGCCTTCCGAGCGGCAGCGTTTTTTTGACGAGATGCTGAAGGGCTTCCGCTACTGCCGGCTCGCGGGCGGACTTTACTGGCGCGGCCTCGACGCGGAAAAAAAGCACCTGCGCCCGCGCTGGCCGGGGCAACTTGACGAGCTCCGCGAGATGCTGGACGCCGCCGGCGTCGAAGGCGTCTCGTTCGAATACTGGTCGCCGGCGCCGTATTGGAAGGCGAGCGGCAGCTACGTCAGCAAGAGCCTCGAGGACCCCTACAACGTGCTGCGCTGCTTCGGGCCGGACTTCGCGATCGACCCGGTCTATCACGGCGACGTCGACCGCTTTCTCGCGGATTTTGCCAACGCAGTCGTGACCGACATCAAGACGCTCCGGGCCGCCGGCGTCCGGACTTCGCTGTGGGGACTGCAGAACGAGCCGTGGTTCTCCCACAACCCCTTCTTTTCGACCTGCGGGTATCCCGACGCGGCGAGCTACGTGAAGGCCTACCGGGCGGTCGCGAGCGCGATCCGTCGCCACGACGCGCGCATCCTTCTCTTCGCCGACACCGAACACGATTTTCCGCGGCAGATCGCGACCGGGATACATGATCCTGAGATCGCCGGCCTCGTTGACGCCTACGCGGTGCACACGATCGGCAAGCCCTCGGAACACGTTCGCGAGGTGCACGAGAGGATCCGCGCCGAACTTCCCTGGCGGCCG
>DASWVO010000265.1:0-14670 GCA_036406235.1 Opitutaceae bacterium | reverse complement strand
TCGTCACGATCCGCGGCCGCTGCTCCGGCGGGAGCATCGTGTTGGCCAGCAGCGCCGCCGTCGCGTGCGGCACCGCGTAATGCGCGTGGAGGATGTCGAGCCCGTGCTCGCGGCTCACCTCGGCCATCTTCACCGAGAGAGGCAGCGTGTAGTCCGGATACTTGAAGAGGCTGTAATCGTTGATCCGCACCGGGTGAAAAAACACCCGCGGCGCGTCGACCGGCATGCGGAACGGGCGCTCGTAGCTGATAAAGTGCACCTCGTGCCCCCGCGCGGCGAGTTCCTCGCCCAGCGCCGACGCGAGGATGCCGCTCCCGCCGACGGAGGGATAACACACGATGCCAATCTTGAGCGGCGTCGTCATCGAATGAATCAGAAGGAGTTGCCCACGAAACACACGAAACACACTAGAACCGATCCAACAGGAGCAAGGTGGGTATTCACTTCGTGTCCTTTCGTGTGTTTTGTGGGCAACTAGAACCGCCGTGCGCTTTTGCCGAGCTGGCTGAGTGAATCGATCACCAGCGGGTCGCTCGGGAAGAGCGCGATCGCGTGCTCCACGCCGGCCCGCAGCCCGTGCACGCGAGCGCGCGCGAGCTGCAGCTCCACGTAGTTGCGCGTCTTCATCTGCGAGGCGTGCGCCTCCATCGCCGCCTTCCACGCGCTCATCACCGGCGGCGCCGAGACGTCGATCAGCACCGGTGCAAGCCCGCACGCCTCCGTCTCGGCCGTGATCGCGTAGAACAGCAGATGCTCAATCGCGTGTGGCTCGCCGGCCGGCCGCAGCGGCTCCACGCCGCCGTAGCGGGCGAGGCGCGCGGCGTCGCGCACGAGGCGACCCACCACCGCGTGGTCGGGGTGCTGGTTTTCCACCGGCACCGGCGCCAGGACGATGCCCGGCCGCACGCGCCGGATGATCGCGGCCAGCGCCAGCCGCCGTCCGACCGTCGCTTCCATCCGCGCGTCGCCCCCGAGGTCGACGAACTCCAGGGTCGCTCCGAGCAGCGCCGCCGCCCGCCCGGCCTCCTCCTCGCGCTGTTCCGGCGTGCCATGTGTCGCCGCCTCGCCGCGCGAGCACACGACGACGTGCGCCGGGCGCCCCGTCTGCGTTTCGCGCGCGATCACCCCGCCGCAACCAAACTCGATGTCGTCGGGATGCGCGCCAAACGCGAGCAGCAGCGGCAGCTCAGGCCGGGAGGTCGGTGTAAGCTTCATCGGAGCGGTCGATCGGGTCGCGGTTCACGTAAAGGATCTCGGGCGCGTCTTCCTTTTTCAAATACGCCTGCTCCCCCGCCCCGGCCACATAATGCGTGCAGTGCAAAACCGATTGCATCCAGCGCAGACGCGTGTCGCGCGTCGGGCTGAGCTGCGCCTTCTCGAAGGACTGCGCCGGCAGCGTGAGAAACGAATTGCCGCCCTCGTGCAGCTTGAGCGCGCCGTCCTGCCAGCGGGCGCGCACAATTTCGCCTTCATGCGGCACGTCGACGAAGAACTCGGGGACGTCGCAGGCCGCGCGGCGAAACGCGGCATCGCTCGAGCGCACGACGCGCACGCCTTCGAGCAGTCCCATCGCGCGATACATCTCCAGGCAGAAGTCGGCGACGTTCGTCGCGTGGACGGAGCGAAACGCCTCGACCCAGCACGGCTCGACAAACGCCGGAAGCTGCCGGGCGGTGGTGTCGCGCCACGCGGCCGGCACGCGCTTCAGGTAGAGCGGCGAGTATTTGCGCTGCACCTTGTTCTCGAAGGCGAAGTTCAGCGTGTGCGCCTCGCCGGTCTTGCGGTGGCGCACGCACGTCTGCGTCTCGCGCGGATCGTGGTCGCTGTCGTGAAAGAAAAACACGATCTCGCCGCCGATCTCCGCCCGCAGCCGGCGCGCGGTCTGGAATTTCGCGAAGAGAAACCGCCGCGGAAAGATCCCGCACGGCTGCTGGCCGAGGCAAATGACGGGAGCGCTCATCGAATCGAAGCCATTCCAAACGGGGTTGACCACGGATGGGCACGGATAAAGGGCGCGTTCAGGGAGGATTTCATCCGTGCATATCCGTGTAATCCGCGGTTGGAAAATTCCGTATTCATTTCTCCGTGACGAACGGCTGCAGGCCGAGGCTCAGCGCCACGCAGGCGGCGCAGCCGATCAGGTTATACCAGAGATAGCCGATGCTGAGCGTGAAGAAGCAGGCCAGCACGAGAATCTGCGCGGTGATCGCGCCCCAGAACACCGCCGTTCCGCCCACGCGCCTGAGGAAGAACGCCACCAGAAAGATGCCCAGCACCACGCCATAGAAGATCGAGCCGAGCATATTGATCGCCTCGATCAGGTTCTCCACCAGGTTGGCGAAGAGCGCAAAGGCGATCGCGATCACGCCCCACCCGGCGGTGAACCAGCGCGAGAGCCGCAGTTCGTGCGCGTCGTCGACCGGGGCGTCGCCGCGCAGGTGCTTGTAGAAATCGACGGTGGTGGTGGTCGCGAGGGCGTTGAGCTCGGAGGCGATCGACGAGAGCGCCGCGGCGATGATCACAGCGATCAACAGCCCGATCGCGCCGTGAGGCAGGTATTTCAGCACAAAGGTGATGAAGACGTAGTCGGAATCCTTTGGCGTGAGCGTGGGATCGGCGGCGACGAGCGCCTTCTTTGTGTCGGCGCGAAGCGCCTCGCTGCGCTCGTGCGCAGCCAGCATGGCGTCGCGCGCCGCGGCCTCGGCTGCGGCATTGCCGGCGCGCCTGGCGTCGAGCCAGTCGCGGATCCGCGACTGCTTTTCGCTGTGCACGGCGCCAAACTGCTCCTCCAGGGCCCGCAACGATGGGCCCGCCTCCCCCTGCACGTGCGCCTCCCACGCCGGCGCGTTGAAAAACACCGGCGGCTTCTCGAACTGATAGAAGACGAACACCAGCGCCCCGAGCAGCAGGATGAAGAACTGCATCGGTATTTTGAATACCGCGTTGAACATCAAACCGAGCCGGCTCTCGCGCAGCGAGGCGCCCGAGATGTAGCGCTGCACCTGCGACTGGTCGGTGCCGAAGTAGGACAACGATAGAAACACCCCGCCAAAGAGGCCGGTCCACACGGTGTAGCGCCGGTCGGGGTCCATTGAGAAGTCGACGGCCTGCATCTTCCCGAGCGCTCCCGCCACGGTGAACGTGTCGGCGAGGCCGAGATCCGACGGCATCCGCATCAGCAACACGACGAAGGCCGCGACCATGCCGCCGAAGATCACCGCCATCTGGTGCTTTTGGGTGATGCTCACGGCCTTGGTCCCGCCAGAAACGGTGTAGGCGATCACGACCAGGCCGCTCAGGACGATCGTCAGGTCGAGCCGCCAGCCGAGCACGGTCGAAAGGATGATCGCCGGCGCATAGATCGTGATGCCGGCCGCGAGCCCGCGCTGCAGGAGAAAGAGGGCCGCGCCGAGCATGCGTGTCTTGCCGTCGAAGCGCCGACCCAGGAATTCGTAGGCGGTATAGACGTTGAGCCGCCGGTAAATCGGCAGGAACACCGCGGCGATCAGGATGAGCGCGAACGGCATGCCGAAGTAGTTCTGCACGAAGCCCAGCCCGCTGTCGTAGCCCTGGCCCGGCGTGGAAAGAAACGTGATCGCGCTCGCCTGCGTGGCCATCACCGACAGCCCGATCGTGCCCCACTTGGCGGTCTGGTCGCCTTTCAGATACGTGCTCAGGTCGCGCGCCCCGCGCGTGCGCCACATCCCATAGAGGGCGATGCCGACGATCGTGCCAATGAGGACGAAGTAATCCAGCGAACTCATGCGAACAAAAGCGTCAGCGCGGTCAGCAGCAGCACCGACGTCGCGAAACAGCCGAGGACAAAGCAATACACTCCGCGCCAGGTCCTCGGCCACGGCAGGCCGGTGTGCGCGTCGGTCTCGGCCCGCGCTCTTTCGGCGGCCATGGGGTCAGGTGCAGGGGGTATCATTCGCGGAGGGGTTGGAAGAGATGCCGGTCGCAGCGATGATGCGACAACCGCCTCGTGTCGATGTTCTCCGGGATCACGAGCAAGACGCCCGGTCCGGCGCATCGGTTGCAGCCCGTCATTCCTTCCCCAAGGATATGAGGTTGGCGAAGAGGCGATACGCGCCCGGCACACCCTCCGGAAGCTGCCGGAACCACGACAAACCGGTGTAAACGAAGTGGCCGCGTCCATATGTCGAGACGAGCAGCGAGCCGGCGCCGGGCGCCTCGCCCGGATCGGCCATCGCCAGCAGGGGTGTGAAATGGTCGTCCCAGCGGTCCGGGAAATACAACCCGCGCTCCTGCACCCAGCCGTCGAAGTCGGCCGGCGTGATGCGATTGGGCCGGGTGAGCGCCGGGTGGTCCGGCGCCAGCAGCTTCACCACCGCGCGCTCGTCGGTCACGCGGTCGCGCGAGAGATGCAGCTCGTAGGGTGCCAGCGTCGTGGTCTTCAAGTCGGCGGTCGTGTTGTATTGCACGATCACGTTGCCGCCGGCCTCCGCGTAAGCAAACAGCGCGGGCAATTGCGGCACGAGGTCGGTGCGCGTGTTGAAGGCGCGCACGCCGAGCACGACCGCGTCGAAGGCCTGCAGGCGCTCCACGGTGAGGTCCGCCGCCGTGAGCGGCGTGACCATGTAGCCCATGCGCGCAAGGCTCTCGCCCACCAGATCGCCCGCGCCAGGCAGGTAGCCCACGCGCTTGCCGCGGATCGCGAGCTCGAGACTCACGGCCTTCAGACTCGCGAGCGGCTGCAGGAGCAGCAGCGGGATATGGTCATAGCGAATCTCGATGCGACGATTGCGGAAGCGCTGACCGTCGATCTCGGCGCTCGCCACGATGCTCGCGGTGGCGGGACGCGCCGGCGCCGTGACTGTGAAGGAAAAACGCGCGCGATCGCCCGCCGCCTTGAATTCGAAGGGCATCGTCGCCGGACTCGTCCTCCACCCTTCGGGCAGTTCGAGCCGCAGCGTGCCCTGTGCGCCGGCGCGCGCCGACGTCACCTCGACCGCAACCGGCCGCGAGGCGCCAGGCGCGAAGAGCTCGAGATCCTGCACGAAGCCGAGCGTGACCGGCGGCACGACGTCGAGGCGGCGGCGCAGCTCGCCCTTCACCGGGTCGTCGATCACCTGGACGGGCTCGTCGGCGACGACGAGCGTTTGTCCGGAAATTTCGAATACATGCTCCACCGGAACCGCGGGCGGATTCTCCGGCCGGCCGATGAGCGCCGGGTCGTCGACGCGGAACATGCCGGTCGTGCCCTCCGCGCGCAACCAGTAGGGCTGCGTGAGCGGCGTGTCGGGGGGAAGATTGGACGCGCTGTTCACCGAGCTGGCGCGGTTGACCGCCAGCTCGCGGCCGGCCGCGACCTCCTCGCCGACCGCGGGCAGGCGCACGCCGACCCAGCGCAGGGGCACGGGCGACGAGTTGCGCACGATGATCGTGTGCGTGAGGGGCAGCGCCTCGCCCGGCGTGAATTCGGCCCGCGTCGCAAGCGTTTCCACGTGGAGGCCGAGGCATGCGACGATGATGCCGTCGAGCTGGCGTCGTTTGTCGGCGATCACGAGAGCGTGGTCGCTCTTCGGCAACGCGGCCAGGCGCGCGCGGATCGCGAGCAACGCCGGGACGCTTTCGGCGGGCTGCTCGGGACGGAAGGCCGTGATCGCCGCATCGGCGAGCCGGCCGATCTCGGCCGCGCCGGGGATGCGCGCCCACGTCGTGTCGACGCCGTCCATGATATCGGTGGATGCCGGCTCGCCGGCGATGACCGTGAAATATTCGAGCGCGGCGCCGCGGGTGCCCACCGAGCCGAAGCCCTGGCTTTTGTGCATCGTGCGACTGCGCGCCGCGATCTCGCCGTAGGATTCGCCGAGCAGCGGGTTGAAACCGCCGACGTCCAGCTCGATGAGTTTCGCGTTGTCGCCCGACGAGCCGCGCATGCGCGCGGGCCAGGAATTCCAGAGCACGCGCTTCGCCTGCCACGGCGGCAGCGCGCCGAGCTCGGCGCGATACGCGTTGGGATCGGCGGCAAGCTTCAGGGCCTCGAGCGCGAGGATCGCGGACGACGTGTGGTGCCCGTGCGTGCCGCCGGGCTCGGGCGAGAAGCGCGTCACCAGCACGTCGGGCCGGAACGTGCGGATGACGCGTATCATGTCGGCCAATACCTCGTCACGGTTCCAGACCGAGAGGGTTTCCTCGTAGTTTTTGGAAAAGCCAAAATCGTTGGCGCGGCTGAAAAACTGGCGGCCGCCGTCGACGCGCCGCGCCGCCAGCAGCTCCTGCGTGCGGATGACGCCGAGCGCGTCACGCAGTTCCGGTCCGATCAGGTTCTGCCCGCCGTCGCCGCGCGTGAGCGAGAGATAGCCGGTGGCGTAGCCGCGGCCGCGCGCGAGGTACGCGATGAGGCGCGTGTTCTCATCGTCTGGATGCGCCGCCACGTAGAGCACGCGTCCCATCTCGCGGAAACTGTGCAACTCCTGGAGGATCGCGGAGGACGGGGTCGACATCGGCGCGGCAGCGTGGGCGGTGCTGGTGGACGGCATGGATAGAGCGAGCAAGGCGGCGCAGAGGCCCTGAAGCGCCCAAGTCAACACACCCCGCCCTTCAGGCACCCCTCTCAAGAGGGGATCCGAACTCTCGTTAGCGCGGGATAGGGTCCCCTCTTGAAAGGGGTGGCGCGGAGCGACGGGGTCTGTGGGTCGGTGATCGTAATCCTTCCGAAGGGAGGGGCGGCACTCCTGCCGCCCTTTTTGAGCCCGGTCCCACCGCGGCAAGGGTCCCGCCGCTCCTTGCTTAGGTCCGGCCCGGCCGCAAGGGCCGGCCTTACATTCCGATCCCGTCCCACCATCGACTGCCCTGTCCCCTGACGTTGTCGTCTCGGGGCCGGAAAAACTCCGCGTCATTCGTGGATCAGTTGAGGCTTTCGATCAGATCCCGGTTCATCTTCAGGAACGGGCTTTGCGGGCCCTCGGCGGCAGTGGCGAGTTCACTCGATTGCTTCGCCGCGGCGATCGCCGCCTCCTTTTCGCCGCGCTTCGCGAGGATCTTCGCCTTCAGGTGCACCATGTAGAAGGCCGGCTTGGCGCCCGACGTCGCTTGCTCGATCCAGGCCTTCGCCTTGTTCAGGTCGAGGCCTTTGTCGAAGTAGAACATTGCCGCGTTGTAATAGAAACCGGGCGTGAGTTTCTCGCCCGAGGCGGCCGCGGCCTCGATCTGCGGGACCAGCGTGCTCGCAACGTCGACCGTGAGTGGCACCGGCACGCGCGTGTTTTCCCAGATGAGGTTCAGCGTGGCGGACTCGTTGCGAAGGTCGTTGAGGTCGATCGTGAATGTCTCGACGGGTGCGGCGAGCGCGACGGGTTTGGCGGTGACGCGCGCGACGTCATTTGCCGGGTCGTATTGATAAGCGCCCCACGCCTTCGCGTCCTTTTGCAGGATGACCGTCCACTCGTTCGCGCCCGGAATCGAGAAGAGCAAGTACGAGCCCGCGGCGAGGTCGGCGCCGCCGAATTTCACCGGCGTGCTGAAGGAAATCCGGGTCGCCGAGTTCGCGCCCGTGCGCCACACGCGGCCGTAGGCTTCGATCCCGCCGAAAATCGTCCGCCCTTTCACGCCGGGCCGCGCATACACGATCTCGATGTCGGTGAGGCCGACGCGCTGCTTCAGCGTGCTGGCCGGACTCGCGGCGGGAAACTCGACCTTCGGGGCCTGGGCGGAGAGACCCGCGGTGAAGGCGAGGAGGGAAACGGCGAGAGCGGCGGAGCGAACGGTTTTCCTAATCATGGAATTTATCGAAGGTTGGGCTAAGACGCGCGGGGGCTCCGTCTCGATAGCCAGAAGCGAGCAAAGAACAAGGAGCCGCGGCGGATTTTTCCCGAAGGTTGCGGCCCGGGAAGAGCCGAAACCATGCCGGCCAGACCCGAGGAACCACGGAAGAACGCACACCGCCCCGCACGGCTCCGCCGCTACTCCTTGCGGCCGGCGGCCACCAGGATCAGGTCGGCGATCTCCTGCGGGTGCGAGAGGAGAGAGACGTGGCTCGACTCCAACTCGATTGTTTTTGCGCGCATTCGCTTCGCGAGGAAACGCTGCAGCTCCGGAGCCGTGGTCCGGTCCCGAGTGGAGACAGCGTACCACGTGGGTTTAGTCCGCCAGGCAGCTTGCGTCGTCCTCGCCGCAAAAAGCGTCGTGGCGATCCGCCCCTGCACGGCGAAGAGGGCGCGCGCCCGGGCCGGATCGAGGTCACCGGCAAAATCCCGGATAAACGCCTCCTCGTTGAGTTGGGCAAAACCGTCCGCCTTCACCAACCCCGCGCTCGCCGGCGGCGTCGGGAACTGCGCCGCGAGTGCTCCGTAGTCCTCGCCCGCATCCGGCGCCCGCGCCGCGACGTAGACCAGCGCCGAGACTTTCGGATCGACGCCCGCCTCGCTGATCACCGTGCCGGCCCAGGAGTGACCAACGAGCACGGTGGGCCCCTCCTGCAAGGCGAGGATGCGTCGCGTGGCCGCCACGTCATCGGCCAGCGAGGTCAACGGGTTTTGCACGGCGGTGACCTGCAGGCCCGCTCGCTGCAGCAGCGGAATGACTTCGGACCAACTCGAGCCGTCGGCGTAGGCGCCGTGGACCAGCACGACGTTGCGGGCGACTGGCTGCGCCTGAGCCCTCACGGTCGCGGTCAGCAACAAGGCCATGGCCGCTTGAATGAGTCTCGCAACGAAACGGAATCGATTGGTTTTCATCGTGGTCACCATGGTCGTGGTCAACGTGGGAGCCTCACGCCAGCGACATATTCCTTTTGCGCCGGACTCGTGCCGTCGGCTCACGTTGGCTCCGGGCGAAGCGACCGCCGCCTCCGCCGCCCGAAGCTCAGGCGTGCGCGCACTTCTTCACGGTTTCCCACGTCCGTGTCGTCACATCCTTCCCCAACGTCCTTTCGATCAGCGTCATGAAGACAGGCCCGCTCGGGCTGGGCACGTAGACGGTGAACACCTCAGCCTCCTTCATCGCCAGGATGCGCGCCCCCTCGAGCTCGATCGGGAGCGCCGGCCCGGCTGTCCGCGGCACGCGCAGAAAGGTCACGACCCGTTTCGCGTTCCCGGGCACCGCAAAGGGCGCATAAGGGTCGTCCGCGAGCATCACCCGCAACGCCTCCACCTCGCGCACGATCGTCGCGAAGGTGCGTCCGAGGTGCTTGTGCATGGCGGCCTCGGCCTTGCGCGCGATCTGCGGCCCGGATCGCAGCCTCGAATCGAACACCACATTCCCGCTCGAGAGCACGGTCTTGACGCGGGTGAATCCCGCGGCCTCGAACGCCCGTTTCAGCTCGGGCATCTTCGCGTTCATCGGGCTCACGCCCCGGAGAAAAGCAACGTATCGAGCCATTGGTGACAGGTGGAGCGGCTCCAGCCAAGCCTCCGGTCCGCAGGACGCAATCCCTGCGTGGGCCCGCCGTTCATTCCGTGCCGCGGCTCCATTGAACACAGACCCCATCCAGAGCCTATCGCGTTGAGCCGTGGGCAGCGCGCCGCTCACACGGGCTGGTAGAGCTGAATCAGGTTGCCGCACGTGTCGGCGAAGACCGCGAGCTTCACCGGCCCGGCGTCGGTCGGCTCCATCGTGAAGACGACGCCCTGCGCTTTCAGGCGCTTGAACTCCGCGGCCAGATCGTCGACCTCGAACGCGGTGAGCGGAATGCCCTGCTGAAAGAGCGCCTCCTGGTAGGTTTTGGCGGCCGGATTGGCGTTCGGCTCGAGCGCCAGTTCGACATCGGGGTGGCCTTCCGGCGAGACGACCGTGATCCAGCGAAACTCGCCCACCGGGATGTCTTTCGATGGCTTGAAGCCGAGCACGTTGGTGTAAAACGCGAGGGCCTTGTCCTGATGGTCGACGATGATGCTGTTCAGTTTGATTTTCATGCGTGTGGGAGCGTCAGCGCTGTCGCCGCCCCGCACGGGCGCGATCACGGGCTGACGGCTTCTGTTTTAGCGGAAGCGCCCGCCGCTGGCTTCTTCGAAATTGCGGAAGTGGGCGGGATCCGGCCCATCAACGTGAGGCAGCCCGGAATCATTTCCGGCGGAAGCTGCTTCGCCGGCCGGCCGTTCACGCGGTGGCGCCGCTGAAACGCCGACGGCGCCACGCCGACGCGGCGTTTGAAGAGCGTGCTGAAACTGCCGACGCTCGAGAAGCCCACCGCCATGCACACCTCCGTCACCGAGGCGTCGCTCAGAATGAGCAGGTGCTTCGCTTTCTCGATCTGCGTGGCCGACTGACACTGGTGCGGCGTTTCGCCGAAGACGGCTTTGTAGAGTCGAATGAAGTGATACTGGGAAAATCCGTTCTCCCGCGCCACGCTGCGAATCGATCGCGGACATTCCTCCAGGTCGCGCAACGCCGCGCGAGCCCGACACAGCCGCGCAAGGAGATCCGGGTGGAGCATCCGCGGACGCTGGCCGGAGAATCCTCCGCTCGCAACCCGATCAATCAACGGCGCCGCCGACCGCCGCCCTCG
The DNA here is from genome assembly GCA_036406235.1 of Opitutaceae bacterium. GTDB lineage: Bacteria > Verrucomicrobiota > Verrucomicrobiia > Opitutales > Opitutaceae > DASWVO01. The sequence continues at coordinate 4,199 of DASWVO010000265.1, read as the reverse complement.
GCGCCAGACCGGCCGGAGGCCTGCGGTTGCCCTCGGCTGCCATTCGCGAATGATGGATGCCAATGAAAGTTCGCGACAGTGGCATGCCCGAGCAAAGTTATTGGGAGGAGCTGTTCAACGTGGGCGGGGTGTTGGATGCATTGGGCATCGACCAGCGCATCGGCGATGCCGTCGAGGTGGGCTGCGGTTACGGGACCTTCACCGTGCCGGTCGCCCAATGCATCCGGGGAACGCTGCACGCCTTCGACATCGAGTCCGCCATGGTCGAGCTCACGCGAGCGCGCGCCGCGGCCGCTGGCGTCGCGAACCTGCGCCTGGCCGTCCGCGACGTCATCGCCGGCGGTTTTGAGCTGCCGGCACAGAGCGTGGATGCCGTCCTGCTCTTCAACATTCTCCACGCCGAGAATCCGGTGGACATGCTCCGGATCGCCGCCGACGTGGTGCGGCCCGGCGGCCGGATCCTCGCGATCCACTGGCGCTCCGATGTCAAAACCCCGCGGGGTCCGGACCTCTTGATTCGACCACGGCCAGAGCAGATCGCCGCCTGGGCGCGTGCGGTCGGCTTGCACCCGCAGCCGAGCGAGCTCCTGCCGCCATGGCACTTCGGCGTCGTGTTGCGCCGACAATGAGAACGCGAGTACGCCCGATGGCGCGCGGAACCGTCATCCTCGCCTTTCATCAACGTCCTCACCAGCCAGGCCGTCACCACACATTGTGATTCCAGCGTCTCAGCGGCGACCAATATTTGCCGTGGGCGTAGTTTGCGCACCGGCATATTCGCTCTGTCGCCAGCGCGCGGCCAACCCATCTCATTTGTCTCGAGTCATCGCCTTTTCAATTTCCTGGATCTTCGAGATCAGCTCGAACTTTCGCCGGATGAATCGCGAGTGCTCGGAAAGGCCCATGAAGAACACGGTGAGCGTACCGAAATAGAGGACGGTGGTCTGCAACTTGTGCACCATGCTCTCAGAGTTCAGCCAAATTATTCCTCCATAGATGACGGCGAGAAAACAAGTCCTCTTGAGGATGCGAAATTCGCTTCCGCTGGAATCCAATTCTATCTTGAGCTGCTCCAACTCGAGTTTTTTCAGCGCTGCTTCTTCATTCATGAAAACGTCCTCGCGATTGCTTCCGGCGCCGGATCTTCAGCCGTTACGGTTCGCACAACTCTTCGGATGATAGAACAGGTCCACGTCACGCTCTTCCAGCCTCAGGAACCACCGCCAGTCACTGAGCGCGAGGTAAAGCAGCAGGCTGAAGAACGCGATAACGGGCAGAATGGAGAACCGCTCGCCCCAGGCCCTCTGAATGAAATCCGCAAGGACAATCTCAAACAGCCACCGGGTGACAACTCCGACAATAATCGCTTTCGAGTAGGTCTCGAGAGGATCGTGCGCTTTCCTGGAACGGCTGGGAACCATCCACCTGACAAAAACCCCGCAACCGAGAAGGATGAGATAAACCGCGCTTGGCGAAAGATAGAGCCCCGTGGCGCCGCCCAGAACAAGCAGGTGCGAGAATCCTAAAAGAATCCGCAGCCGTTTCATCGCTTCCCAAGGAGGCGGGCCCGGACGACGCGAAAAACGAGATATGGTAACGTTGACGCGCAAAAGCTGCCGTCGTTCGTCACACCGGGGATGGATGTGTGCATGGTTGCTGTAGCTGGCTGAAGAGAACCGGCGTTGGAAATGCCCGACCCGCAGCGGCGAGGCAATCTCAGATAGAGGCAGGATCCTGCGCCTAAAACCCGTGTTTGTCCGGTCACGATCTCTGAACCTGTTGTTTCTTGTGTGCAGTTCCGCAGATCGATTCAGAGACCAAGATCTTCGACACAGAGGTCACGAAGCAGGCACATCTTCTCGGTGAACTCGGCTCGAATCTCTGTGCGCTCTGTGTCTCATGCCAATTCATTCGGTTGCTCGTTTCTCCGCCGCGCGACCTTGCGTAGCCGCCGCCCCCTCGCTGTCGCGGCCGGTTTTCTCGCCGGCTGCACCGGTGCGGGCCGCAAAGTGGTTTGCAGCATTTCGGCCGGAGGTAGTGTTCCTCTCATGACGCGACGTACCACGCAAGCGGAGCGAGATCCCGGCGCCGAGGTCGCCGGGCGAAAACGCGCATCGCCGCCCCTCGTCGGATTCGCTCCCAACTGACTTCATCCGTATGACCTCCTTCGCGCCAACTGACAGACCCACCAAACCGCCGGCGCAGCAGTTTTTCGCCGGGGCGCTCGCGGAGGCGCCGATCCTCGTCGGCGCAATGCCGCTGGGCGTGGCGTTCGGCGTCGGCGCGACGGCGTCCGGGCTCGGCGGCGCGGCGACGCAGGGGTTTTCGTCGATTGTGTTCGGCGGTTCGTCGCAATTCGTCGCGCTGCAGATGCTCGCCGGAGGCGCGCCGTGGCTGCTCGTGGCCCTCACGATCTTCGTCGTCAATCTGCGGCACGCGCTCTACAGCGCCAGTCTGGCTCCACACCTCGCGCGGCTCGGCTTCGGCTGGAAGGCGCTGCTCGCCTACCTGCTGACCGACGAGGCTTACGCTGTGGCGATCGTCCACTACGAGCGCGCCGGAGATCGCGCGACGTCGCACTGGTATCTCTTCGGCGCAGGGCTGACACTCTGGGCCGGCTGGCAACTCGGGACGTTGATCGGCGCCGTCGCCGGCGCGGCCGTGCCCGCGAGCTGGCAGCTCGATTTCCTGCTGCCGCTGGTCTTCATCGGACTGCTCGTGCCGCTGGTGCGCGACGGTCCGATGGCCACCGCCGCCCTCGTCGCCGGCGTGGTCGCCGTCAGCGCCCGCAGCCTGCCGTATAGACTTCACTTCATCCTCGCCATCCTCGCCGGCATCGCCGCGGGTGTCGTGGTTGAGCGGATACGCACGCGATGAAAGCGCTCGATGTCTGGCTCGCGATCCTCGCCGGCGGTGTGCTGACCTTCGCGATCCGCCTGTCGTTCATCGGACTGCTGTCGCGCGTCGCCCTGCCTGTCTGGTTCGCGCGCTGGCTGCGCCTGGTGCCGGCGGCCGCGCTCGCGGCGCTGATCGCCCCGGAAGTCGTCGGTTCCACGGGGGAAGCCGGCACGCCCGGCGCGGCCGTGAAAGGCTTTGCCGCCCTCGCCGCCGCCCTCATCGCGTGGCGCACGCGCAACGTCGCCTGGAGCGTGCTCGCCGGCATGGCCGTGTTCCTCGCCGGTCGGGAGCTCACGTGAACGTAGAAAGCACAGTTAGAATTAACCGCAAAGCGCCCGGCGCGGCTCCGGCGCAACCGATGGAACGGGTCAATCAACCGCAAAGAGCGCAGAGAACGCAAAGAGTAGAAGACACCTTCTCTACGCTCTTTGATCTCTACGGTTAAATCGCGGAATTTTAGATGACGGCCGGGCGTGCATACGCCGACCACGTGACCGACATGCACATGGTTTCACGACGGATTCCGCTTTTTCAGCTGTCGCAACCGTGCCTGCATCGCTTTCCCGGAATCAGCGCGAGCCTTGCGCAGGATGGCCGTCACTTGCTCTCGATACTTCGGGTGGGCCTTGAGTCGGAGCAGTGCGGAGACCGCCCAGGCCCGGATGATCACCCGGCGATTGGCGAAGCTCTCCACCAAAAACGGGAACACCGTGTCATTGGCCGACGCCGGCCAGCCGGTATCCGAAAACATCTGACAAAGAGTTAGTCGCGACACCCAATGCGTCGCTTCATCTGCGCATGACGCGATACGGAGCAGATCCGCTTCCGCGAGCGGGTGCTCGCGCGCGTGACGCTTGAGCAGCCAGACCGCGCGCCACGCGAGGTCGGCATCCAACTGGCGCATCGCCCAGATCGCATCGGCCGCGAATCCCGGGCTTCCACCCTGGCGCGCGTAGATCGCCTCCAACTCGGCAACCTTCACCGCATCGCGCGTCAGCAAACCAAGCAGACTGCTTTTCATCGTGTCATACGGAGCGTCTACTCCCACCCGCGCTCGCCGCAGCGGCGCACCACGGAAAGTTCATGACCGGCCCTCTCGTTCATTTCAGCGCCCTCGACGCGGGCAGGATCCAAGCAGATCGATGCGCTTCAAAGCCAATCTTCGGGTAGTAGGCTTCCGCTTGCGGCGCGGCCAGCAGGATGAGCTTTGCCCTTGGCCCCAGCTTGGCGTGGGTGCACCGGATGAGCTCCCGTCCGATCCCTTGCTTTTGGTAGCGTTCATCGACCGCCAGGTCCGAGAG
>DASWVO010000264.1:0-43119 GCA_036406235.1 Opitutaceae bacterium | reverse complement strand
GTTCCAGTTGACGCCGGGTTCGTATTCGCCGGTGAAGGGATTGCGGCTGCCGCCGCCGGCCGCGGTGAGCGCGGCGCTCGTGCCGCCGACGTCGCTGCGGATGACGTGGTCGCCCATCACGTAGAGGCGCGACGTCACGTGAACGCCGGGAGCGTGATGGTCTTGCCGTCGGCCTCGTCCGCCGGCGCGGCAGGGGCGGTCTGGCCCGAAAGAGGGCCGGACACCGCGAGGGCGGCGGCGATCGACAGACTCGAGGCGAAGAATCGCCCGCCCGCGCGTGAAGACGCGTATGGCCGGCGAGGATACAGGGAAGGCATGATGTCGGTGTAGGTTGGGGGGCGCGGCCGCGCGCGGCGGCCGTGGTGTCGGGGACGGGTCGCAGGTGGGTGAGAGCTGGCGCGCGACGAAGGTTCGGGAATGTCAAATGCGCGCCCACTCGCACGCCGCTTGCAGTCTGACAGTCCTGCCCGGCCTCCCTCGAATCCCTCGCGCCCACCCCGCAACCGCCCACGCCGTCCGCCGGGGTCGGTTTCGTCCGGCTTCCGTCACAAGAGTCCGGAAGGCGTCCCCAAGCATCTCGTCACCTAATAGGTGACGAGATGCTGAATCCTGATCCTCCGGCGCAGGCGGGAAAGGCTATGGAGGCGAGGGGGCGCAGGCGTTCGAGAACCATCCGCCGGTCCTCTCACGCCGCTCGACTTCGGGGCGAGCGCCGGGCACGATCTCGGCCGTGAATTCGTCTAGCGCCCCCGGCGCTCGTTTCCGCGCCGCTCTCGCCGCCGAGCACCCCCTGCAGATTGTCGGGGTCGTCCACGCCTACGCCGCATTGCTCGCCGAACGCGCCGGTTTTCGCGCGCTCTACCTGTCGGGCGCCGGCGTCGCCAATGCGTCACATGGCCTGCCCGATCTCGGAATTACGAGCCGGGAGGACGTGCTCAGCGACGCGCGCCGCATCACCGCCGCCACGCAGCTGCCGCTCCTCGTCGACATCGATACCGGCTGGGGTTCCGCCTTCGCGATCGCCCGCACGATCCGGGAAATGGCCCTCGCCGGTGTCGCCGCGGTCCACATCGAGGACCAGGTCGCGGACAAGCGCTGCGGACACCGCCCGGGCAAGGAACTCGTCGCCGCCGGTGAGATGTGTGACCGCGTCAAGTCCGCCGTCGACGCGAAGCCCGACCGCGACTTCGTCGTGATGGCGCGCACCGACGCGGTGGCCGTCGAGGGCCTGCCGGCCGCGATCGAACGCGCGGGCCGCTACGTCGCCGCGGGGGCCGACATGATCTTTGCGGAGGCACTCACATCGCTGGAGCAGTATCGGGCGTTCACGAACGCCGTTGGCGTCCCCGTCCTGGCCAATCTCACCGAGTTCGGCCTCACTCCGCTCTTCACCGTCGACGAACTGCGCAAGGCCGGTGTCGCCATGGCGCTGTATCCCCTCTCCGCGTTCCGCGCGATGAACGCCGCCGCTCGCGAGGTCTATACGACGATCCGCCGCGATGGCACCCAACAAGCCGCCCTGCCCCGGCTGGAGACCCGGGCGGAGCTGTATGATGTTCTCAACTACCACGCTTACGAACAGAAGCTCGATGCACTGTTCCAACCCGCCCGCAACAGCGGCGGACCGTAGATAGCAGCTCGTCGAATGTGGATGGCGGACGGCGCCCCCCGGCCACAATTCACCATCCGCTGCGATCAACAAGCCCGCCCCCAAACCCCGAAACCCCATGCCCGTCACTGCTGCCAAGCCCAGCGGCCTCGCCGGCGTCGTCGCCGGTGAAACCGCCATCTCCACCGTCGGTAAAGAAGGCATCGGCCTGACCTACCGCGGCTACGCGATCGAAGACCTCGCCGAACATGCCACCTTCGAAGAGACCGCGTATCTGCTCCTGCGCGGCGAGCTGCCGAACGCTTCCCAGCTCGACCGTTTCCGCAACACGCTCACCGCCATGCGCGGCCTGCCGGTCGCGCTGCGCACGATTCTTGAGAACATACCCGCCGATGCGCACCCGATGGACGTGCTCCGCACCGGCGTCTCCGCCCTCGGCACGATCGAGCCCGAAAACTCCGTGCGCTCCGGCTCGGCGGTTGCCTACCGCCTGCTGGCGCTCAACACCTCAATGCTGCTCTACTGGCATCACGTGCACACGAGCGGGCACGCGATTGTCACCCGCACCGCCGACCTCAGCATCGCCGGGCACTTCCTCCACCTCCTGCACGGGCATCCGCCGACCCCGCTCGAGGAGCGTGCGCTCGACGCGTCGCTCGTGCTCTACGCGGAGCACGAGTTCAACGCGTCCACGTTCACCTGCCGCACCGTGGCCTCGACGCTCGCCGACTTCTATTCGTGCGTCACCGCCGGGATCGGCGCGTTGCGCGGACCGCTTCACGGCGGCGCCAACGAGGCCTCGCTCGACAACGTGAAGCATTTCTCCACGCCCGCCGAGGCCGAGGCCGGCATCCTGCAGATGCTCGCGAACAAGCAGCTCGTGATGGGCTTCGGCCACCGCGTGTACAAACACGCCGATCCGCGCTCCGCTCTCGCCAAGCGCCTCGCGTATCAACTCGCCGAGGACCGCGGCGACACGGCGCTGCTGCCCATCTTCGCGCGGATCGAAGAGGTGATGATGCGCGAGAAAAAGATGTTCGCGAATCTCGATTTCTACAGCGCGGCCGTCTATCACTTCCTCGGTGTTCCGCCGGCGATGTTCACGCCGATTTTCGTGATCGCCCGCACGAGCGGCTGGGCGGCGCACATCCTCGAGCAGCGGGCCAACAACCGCCTCATCCGCCCCACCGCCGACTACATCGGTCGCGCGCCACGCGGCTTCGTGCCGCTGGAGCATCGCTGATGGCCGCCGCTCGGGCCCGGCGCTCCCCTTCCTCTTTCCCTTTCTCCGTTCTGGCGAGTTGCGCCGCTGCGGAGCCCGGAGGAGAACGGGCCTGAGCAAGCGAACGCTCTCCAACCCTCATGTCTGCTCCCAGTTCCGCCCTTCGTCCCCCGCCCGACCCCCTCCTCCTCGAGATCGCCGACTACGTGGCGAACCCGCCGCCCTTCTCGCCGGAGTCCTACCGCACGGCCGCGCACTGTCTGCTCGACACGCTCGGCTGCGGACTGCTCGCGCTGCAGTTCCCCGCGTGCACGAAGCTCCTCGGACCGGTCGTTCCCGGCACGACCGTGCCGCTGGGCGCACGCGTGCCCGGCACCACGCACGAACTCGATCCGGTGACGGCGGCGTTCAACATCGGTTGTTGTATCCGCTGGCTGGATTTCAACGACACCTGGCTCGCCGCGGAATGGGGCCACCCGTCGGACAATCTCGGCGCGCTCCTCGCGGTCGCCGACTGGCTCTCGCGCAACGCCGCACACCCCCACGCGCTGCGGGCGTTCGGCACGCCACTGCCCCGCGCCACGCGCCCCGCGGTGATCACCGTGCGCGAGCTGCTCGAGGCCATGATCAAGGCCCATGAGATCCAGGGCGTGCTCGCGCTGGATAACGCTTTCAATCGCGTCGGCCTCGATCACGTGCTCCTGGTCCGCGTCGCTTCCGCCGCGGTCGCCACGCATCTCCTCGGCGGCTCGCGCAATCAGATCGTCGACGCCCTCTCCCACGCGTGGGTCGACGGCTCCGCGTTGCGCACGTATCGTCACGCCCCCAACACCGGCCCGCGCAAATCCTGGGCGGCGGGCGACGCCACCGCGCGCGGCGTGCTGCTCGCGCTGCGCGTGCTCGCGGGCGAGATCGGGTATCCGTCCGCGCTCAGCGCCCCCACGTGGGGATTTCAGGACGCAAGCTTCCGCGGCCGGCCCGTCACGCTCGCGCGCCCGCTTGGCTGCTACGTGATGGAGCACGTGTTGTTCAAGATTTCCTTCCCGGCCGAGTTTCACGCGCAAACCGCCGTCGAAGCCGCGATCAAGCTCTCGGCCCAGGTCGCGCCGCGGCTCGACGCCATCGAGCGGATCGAGCTCACCACGCATGAGAGCGCGCTGCGCATCATCGACAAGACCGGCCCGCTGCATAATCCGGCCGACCGCGATCACTGCCTGCAATACATGGTCGCCGTCGCCCTCCTGCACGGCCACCTCGCCGCCGAGTACTACGAAGATCACTTCGCCCGCGACCCGCGCATCGACGCCCTGCGCGCCAGGATGCACGTGCACGAAAACAAAGCGTGGAGCGCCGACTACCTCGATCCCGACAAACGATCCATTGCCAACGCCGTGCAGGTTTTCTTCGCCGACGGCACCCGCACCGAGCAGGTCGCCGTCGAGTACCCGGTCGGCCACCGGCGCCGCCGCGCCGAGGGCATCCCGCTGCTTTTCGCCAAGGCCGGGACCGCGCTCGCCACCCGCTTCGCCGCCGAGCGCACCGAGCGCATCATCGATCTCTTCGACGATGTCGGCGCGCTTGAGGCGATGCCCGTCAACGCCTTCATGGAGCTGCTGGTGAGCTGACCCGCCGGCTTCCTCTTTCTCGCGCCGTCGCGAAGGCCAGCAAACACGCCTCCGCTCAATCCGCTTCCTTCTGTGAGCGGCAAACTTCCGGAGGAAGTGCCAAGACCTTGGCGAGGCGCGCCATCAGACCTTCACCGGCCGGCCGGCTTCATTGGACTCGAAGCACGCGTCGAGCACGGCCTGGATTTCCGCGCCGCGGGCAAAATCGGGCTGCTCCGGGCGGCGGGTCAGGATGCTGCGGATGAAGCGCTCGTTGAGGCTGGGAGTCGCGGGCGCCTTGACCTCGCTCCAGCGCGCCTTGTGCAAATCCTCGCCGACGCAGAGACGGTAGCTCGTCGTCGAGCGTTCGGAGTCGATCTCCACCGCGCCGCGGGTGCCGCTGATCTTGAGGAACAGCCGGTTCTCGTGCCCGCTCGCCCAGCGCGTGGTGTGGATCGTGCCGAGGGCGCCGTTCGCGAACTCGACGCTGAGCACCGCGGAGTCGTTCGCATCGAGCACGTATTCACCCACGCGATTGCGCGGCGCCTTCGGGAAGGTCTTCAGCCGCGCATAGACGGAGGCGATCGGGCCGGCGGGAAACGTCGCGAAATCGACGATGTGCACGCCGACGTCGCCGAGCACGCCCTTGCTGCCGTGCCGCGACGACAGACGCCACAGCCAGGCCGGCGTCGTCCGCCAGTCACCCCAGACCGTACTGGAAAGCCAGGACTGCAGGTAACTCGCCTCGACGTGCCGCACCTCGCCGATGTCGCCACGCTGCACAACCGCGGCGACGGCCTGGCTGCACGGCCAGTTGCGGTAGGAGAAGTTGACCATGTGCACGACGCCGGCGCGGCGCACGGCCGACAGCATGCGACGCGCCTCGGGGTAATCGAGCGCGAGCGGCTTCTCACACAGGACGTGCTTGCCGGCGCGCGCGCACTGGATCGAAAGCGCTCCGTGCGTGGCGTCGGGCGTGACGATCGAAACCGCGTCACACGGCACCTTGTCCAGCAACTCCCCGACCCGCGTGAACGCCGCCGGGATGCCGTGGGTCTCGCAGAAACGCTGCACCCGGCCCTGGTCCACGTCGACGGCGGCCACGATCTCGCAGTCGTCGATCTCGCGGAAATGCCGCACGTGGGCGCCGGCCATCCCACCGGCACCGATGATCGCCAGCCGCACCCGGGGCACCTTCCGCTTTTTCACCCTCGTCTTCATGGAAATTTCGTCTCACGCCGCCGGCAGCGGTTCGAGCGGGGCCGACTTCGGAGCGCCGTCCGGGATCCGCACCGTCTGCTGCGCCCATCGCACCGCGTTGAGGATGACCCGCTGCACGTCCTTGTGGTGATAGGTTGGATACGTCTCGTGCCCCGGCCGGAAATAGAACAGTCGGCCGTGGCCGCGCTGCCACGTGGCGCCGCTGCGGAAGACCTCGCCGCCCGAGAACCACGAGATGAACAGCAGCTCGTCCGGCGTGGGGATGCCGAACGGCTCCCCATACATTTCCTCGGCGGTGATCTCGAAATGTTCGCCGATTCCCTGCGTGATCGGGTGCGACGGCAGGACATTCCAGAGTCGTTCCTTGTCGTTGGCCTCGCGCCACTTCAACGAGCAGGTCGTGCCGAGCAGCGCTTTGAAGATTTTCGAGTAGTGCCCGGAATGCAGCACGATCAGGCCCATGCCCTCGAGCACGCGCCGCTGAACGTTGGCGACGACTTTGTCCTGCACCTCCTTGTGCGCCATGTGTCCCCACCATAACAGCACGTCGGTTGCCTCGAGCACCGTCTCGCCAAGACCGTGCTCCGGCTCGTCGAGCGTCGCCGTGCGGACGCGCAGGTCGGGCTCGGCCCGCAGAAAGGCCGCGATCGTCTCGTGCATCCCGTGCGGGTAATGCGCGGCGACCTTGGGGTTGGTCTTCTCATGGCGAAACTCGTTCCAGACGGTGACGTTGATCGGAGACATGGGCAGAGGAAAAGGAAAGGCCGGCACCGCGGCGGCGGCGACGGTCGGAAGCGCGAGCGCAATGCGCCGGCCCCTCGATAAAGCACGGCGCCGATCCGCACGCAACGCTGAGCCGGCGAAATTCGCTCGCGTGCGGGGCGGCCCGCCCAGGTCTGCCCCGTACCGCCGCCCGACGGCCGTCCGGTGGCGCACCCGATGTTTGGATACGGAACCTACCAGATCTTCGCGCGCTTTTCGGGCGCGCGCCACATCGGGTCGCCCTCCTTGATGCCAAACGCGGCGAAGAACGGCTCGAAATTCACCAGCGGACCGACCGCCCGGAAATTGCCGGGCGCGTGCGGATTCGTGGCAACCTGGCGCGCCATCGCCTCGTTGCGGTAGCGCGTGCGCCATTGCTGCGCCCACGAAAGAAAAAAGCGCTGCTCCGCGGTGAAGCCGTCGATCTTCGCCGGCGCAGGCTTGCCCTCGAGCGAACGCTGGAACGCCTCGTATGCCATCGTCACGCCGCCCAGATCGGCGATGTTTTCGCCGAGCGTCAGCTGGCCGTTCACGAACACGCCCGGAAGCGCCTCGTATCCGTTGTATTGGTCGATGATCATCTGCGCGCGGCGCTTGAACTCGGCATCGTCGGCCGGGGTCCACCAGTCGACGAGATTGCCGGCCGGGTCGGTGCGCCGCCCCTGGTCGTCGAAGCCGTGCGTGATCTCGTGGCCGATAACCGCCCCAATCGCGCCGTAGTTGACCGCGTCGTCGAGCTCCGGATCGAAGAACGGCGGCTGCAGGATCCCGGCGAGAAACACAATCTGGTTGGCGGTCGGCGTATAGTAGGCGTTCACTGTCTGCGGCGTAAGGCTGAACTCGCCCTTGTCGACGGGCCGGCCGATCTTCGCGAGGTCGCGGCGGGAGTCGTCGGCGAGCGCGCGCACGACGCTGCCGTAGTAATCGTCGCGCTTGATCACGACGGCCGAGTAGTCCTGCCATGTATCCGGATAACCGATGCGCGCGCGAAACGCGGCGAACTTGGCCAGCGCCTTCTCGCGCGTCGCCGGCGTCATCCATTCGACCGTCGCGAGCCGGTCGCGCACCACCGCCTCGATATTGCCGATCATCTCCATCAGCCGCGCCTTCACCGCGGGCGGAAAGTGCTTCTCGACGTAAAGCCGGCCCAGCGCCTCGCCGATCGTCCCGTCGATGACCTGGGCGGCGCGCTGCCAGCGCGGTTCCATCGCCGGCGTGCCGCTGAGCGTCGTGCCCGTGAAACGAAAACGCTCGGTCTCAAACGGAGCGGACAGATACGGCGCCGACGCCGCGAGCACGTGCCATTGCACGTAAACCTGCCAGTCGCCGAGCGGGCGCGTCGCGATCAACGGCGCGAGGGCGTCGAAGAATTCCGGCTGGCCGACGATCAGCTCGGTCGCGGCCGGCGGCAGCCCGAGCGCCTCGAAGTAGGCCGCGAGCTGCAGCTCGGGCCACTTCTGCTTCACCTCGGCGACCGTGAACTTGTGATAGTTGGCCAGCCGGTCGCGCAGCTCCGTCGGCGTCTTGGAGTTTTCCGCGAGCGTCCGCTCGATGTCGAAGATCACGCCGGCCTTGCGCTGCGCCTCCGCGGCGGTGTCGCCCGCGAGCTGGAACAGCGCCGCGATGTGCTCGCGCAGCGCGTCGCGCTGCTTCGCGAATTGGTCGGCAAAATAATAGTCGCGGCTCGGCAGGCTCAGCCCGCCCTGCCGGAGATAGAGGGCGTTGACGGCGCTGTTTTTCTGGTCGGCGTAGACCGCGATCCCGAAGAGCGGCGAGCCGAGGCCAAGGTGGCTGCCCGCGACCAGCCGCATGAGTTCGTCAACCGAAGACGCCGTGTCGATCGCGGCGAGCAGCGGCCGGACCGGCGCGGCTCCGCGCGCATCGATCGCGGCGCCATCCAGCGCCGCGGCAAACAAATCCCCCACCCGCTGGCGGTCGGTGCCGGGCTGGCCCGGATGGGCGGCGGCCTCCTCGAGGATGGCGCGGATGTTCCACCAGTTGCGCTGCTGGAGCTCGTCGAAGCCGCCCCAGCGCGACTTGTCGGCGGGGATCGGCGTGCGCTTCAGCCAGCCGCCCGCGGCAAACTGATAGAAGTCGGCGCGCGGGTCGGCCGACGTATCCATGTTTTCGACACGAAAGCGGGGAATCTCCGGCTCGCGATCCGCCGCGCCGGCGGCGACGGCGGCCTCGGCGGCGGCGTGATGATCGAGCCCGCAGGCACAGAATCCGGCCCGGACGGGCAAAGCGGCGCCCGCGCTCGCGAGAAGCGCGGCCATTCCAACAAGGCGATTTCGCATGCGGGGACGAAAGGCTCCGGGGCGGGAAAGGCAATCGCGCAGCGCGCGCCGGGGCGGCGACCCGCCAACACGGTTCCTGAGAAAGGCCCGCGTCACCGCGCGCCCGCCAGCGCCTCGTCGGCCGACTTCAGCATAGCGCGGCTGATGACGATGCGCTGCACCTCGCTGGAGCCCTCGCCAATCTCGCTCAGGCGCGCGTCGCGCCAGTAGCGCTCGACCGCGATGTCGCGCGTGTAGCCGTAGCCACCGTGAATCTGGAGCGCCCGGTTGCAGATGCGCGAGGCCGCCTCCGACGCGTAGAGCTTGGCGATCGAGGACTGGGTCGAGTGCCGCATGCCGCGCGTCGCCAGGATCGCCGCCTGCAGGACGAGCGCCTCGGCCGCGCGCAACTCCACCTCGCAATCGGCGAGCATGAACTGCATCGCCTGAAATTCGGCGAGGCGCTTGCCGAACTGCTTGCGCGTGACCGCATGCTTGAGCGCCGCATCGAGCGCCGCGCGCGCGAGTCCGAGTGAGACCGAGGCGACACCGATCCGTCCCTTATCGAGGCAGGCGAGCGCCGCCTGCTGGCCCGTGCCGCGCGCACCGAGCAACTCGCCGCGGGCGCCCACGAGCTTGAACTCCGACGTCTCGCTGGCCCTGAGGCCGCACGTCGGCACCTTCCGCCCGGGCTGGATCTGGGATTTCTCCACAAGAAAGGCGCTGATCTCCTTGCGGCCTTTCTCCGTCACGCCCGACACCGCCATCACCACCAGCACGTCCGCCATGCGGCCGAGCGTGATGTAGCGCTTGAAACCGTCGAGCGTCCACGTGCCGTCGCCGTGCAACGTCGCCTGGGTCTCCACCCCGCCGCTGTCGCTGCCCGCCTCGGGCTCGGTGAGCGCCCAGGCGCCGATCCACTCGCCGGTGACGAGTTGGGGAAACACACGCGCATGCTGCGTCTTCGTGCCGGCGGCGAGAATGTGACCGACGCACAGGGCGTTGTGCGCCGCGATGTCGATGCCGAGAGCGGCCGTGTGCCGGCAGAGTTCGCGGATCACAAGCGCGTAGGCCACGTAGCCGAAACCGAGCCCGCCAAGCGCCTTGGGCGCGGTGACGCCCATCAGGCCCAGGCGGCCGCATTTTTCGAAGATCGCGCGCGGCAGTTCCTCGTCGCGCTCCCAGGTTTCCGCGTGCGGCGCGATTTCGGTCGCACAGAAATCGGGCAGTTCAAGGAGGAACTCACGTTCGCGCTCACAGAGGTGGTCGCGCCAGAGCGAATGCTCGTCGAGCAACAGGTCCATGGATGACGGGGGTTGGGATTGCACGGCGCCGGCCTCGGGATTCCGGCCGCGCGCCACAGGGGTTGTTGAGGCTCAGGCGCAGACTGGCCGGGCGCTCACGCCGCCGCAAGGACGCAACCAGCCCCGTGCGACGGTTATGACGCTTCGTTATCCCGCAAAACACCGCGCCCACTGGGCCGCTGCGCGGTTTGCGGATTGCGTGCGCGCGCCCAGCGCCCATGCTGCGGGCATGGCCGTTGCTCCCGCCCCAGGCAGCGCCCGCCGTGCCGTCAAGCCCAGCTCGCAGGGCACGCCCCTGCGGCTCCTCACCGCAGTGCCCTTGTGCGACGGCCACGACAGCGCCATCACCACCATCAACCTCGAACTCGCGCGCCAGGGCGTCGAGGTGATCTACCTCGGCTACCACTGCGCCGCGAGCGCGATCGCCCGCGCGGCGGTGCAGGAGGACGTGCACGCGATCGGACTCAGCAGCTACAACGGCGGGCACCTCGTCTTCTTCCGCGAAGTGCTGGCGCAACTACACGCCCGCGGCGGCGGCGACATCCGGCTCTTCGGCGGCGGCGGCGGCACGATCACGCCGGCCGACGAGCGCGTGATGAAGCGCGCCGGCGTGGACCGCATTTTCTTCGCCGGCACGCCGCTCGCCACGATCACGGAGGCGATCACGCGGGGCTACTGGCGCGAACTGCCCGCGAAGAAAAGCCTCGCTGGCGATCGCGCGCTGGCACGGGCGATCACCCTGCTTTCTGCTCCGCAGCATTCGGGAAACCCAGGGCTTCGCGCGACGAAGACGTCCTTCGTCCTCGGCGTCGCGGGCCCCGGCGGCGCGGGCAAATCGACCCTCATCGACGAACTCACCGCGCGTTTCCTCGAAAACAACGCCACCGGCCGCATCGCCATCCTCGCCAATGACCCCTCACATCCCGACACTGGCGGGGCGATCCTCGGCGACCGGGTGTCGATGATCTACGCGCAGCACGACCGCGTGTTTTTCCGTTCGCTGGCGACGCGCGGCAGCCTCACCGGTCTGTCCGCCGCCGCGCCGGCTGCGATCGACCTGCTGCGGGCGAGCGGCGAATTCGACCTCATCATTGTAGAGTCGGTCGGCGTCGGCCAGGAGAGCGATCCGTTCGGCGTGTTCGGTCGCGGTCCGCGGCGCGTGGATGCCGTGCTGTTCGTGCTCACGCCGCATTATGGCGGCCGCATCCAGCTTCAAAAGATCGGTCTGCTCAACGGCGCCGATTTCGTGGCGTTGAACAAATGCGATCATCCGGCCGCCGCGACCGCGCGGCTCGAACTTGCCGACCGCCTCGCCCGCAACGGCCGGGGCCAGCAGCTCCACGCGACGGTCGCCGCCCGGCATCTCGACGCCGGGGTCGACCAGCTCTACGCCGCGATCGAGCAAAAAGCCGGGCCCGACCTCCGGGCAGGCCGCTCCGGCGACCGCCCGCCCGGAGGCCGGGCCCAGCCCAGGCCGGCAAAAGCGCAGGCCCCATCATGAGCGCGCTCGGCCAGATCGTGTCCGCCGTGGAGGCCTACGAGGCGTTTGTCGCCCGCGAAGTGGCGCGGGCCCGCTCCGATCCTGTATTCGCCGAACAGTTACGCAACCGGTGGCGCGACGCGCACGCCTCCATCGCCACGACGCGCACCCCCACCGGCATCGAGGTGCCTCGGCTGGCGCTGCCCGAAACGGAGGAGCCCGGCGCGATCGCCAGCTATCTCTACGGCCAGGGCCTGCCCGGCGAGTTTCCCTTCGCGACCGCGGCTTATCGCGAGATGTATCTCGCGCCCGACAAGGCCGGGCGCGTTATCCCCGACGCGCCGCCTGGCGCCGCGAAGACGGATCAAACCCGGCGGGTCAAGGATGACGCGCCTTCCCCCTCGTCCGGAGGCGAGGAACCCATGCGCCTGTTCGCCGGGCTCGGCCTCGCCGAGGACACGAATCGACGTTTCCACTACCTCGCTCAACACCAGCCGAGCGTGCGCCTCTCCACCGCCTTCGACGGTCCCACCCTCTACGGTCTGGACAGCGACCACGAAGGCGTGCTCGGCAAGGTCGGCGAAGGCGGCGTCGCCGTCGACACTGTCGAGGACATGGAGCGGCTCTACGCCGGCTTTGATCTCACGGCGCCGAACAGCTCGGTCTCGATGACGATCAACGCCCCCGCGCCGGCCATCCTCGCAATGTATATCGCGGCGGCGAAGCGGCGGTTCGGCCCCGGCTGCGTCGCGAATCTGCGCGGCACGATCCAGGCCGACATTTTGAAGGAGGTGCAGGCGCAGAACGAGATCGTCTACCCGACCGAGGCCTCGCTGCATTTCCTGGGCGACATGGTCGAATGGTGCACGGCACACATGCCGCGCTTTTATCCGATCAGCATCAGCGGCTATCACATCGCCGAGGCCGGCGCGACTCCGGTGCAGCAGGCGGCCTTCACGCTGAGCAACGGCTTCGCCTACGTGGAACAGTTTCGCGCGCGCAGCCTGGACGTAAATGCCTTCGGTCCGCGGCTCTCGTTCTTCCTGGATTGCGGACTCGACGTCGAGTACCTCGTCCTCGGCCGCGTCTGCCGCCGCCTCTGGGCGATCGCGATGCGCGACGTGTTCGGCGCCGGGCCGAAGGCACAGGTCCTCAAACTGCACACGCAGACCAGCGGGCGCTCCCTGATCGCCGCCGAGTTCAAGAACAACCTCACGCGCACGGCCATCGAGCTCACGCTCGCGTATCTGAACTACACCAACAGTTGCCACAGCAACAGCGCCGACGAGCCCTTCACCACACCCACCGAGGAATACGTGCGCCTCGCCGCCCACGCCCAATCGATCCTCCTCGAGGAGAGCGGGCTCTTCAAACACACCATGAACCTCTTCGGCGGATCGCCCGGATTGCTCGCCCTCGAGCGCCGCGTCGAGCGCGCGATTCTCGACGTGTGGCGCGAAATGGACGGACTCGGCGGCGTGCTCGCGGCGATGGAGCAGCGTTACCAGCGCAGCCAGATCCAGGATTCCGCCCACCGCTACGAGAAGCAGATCTACGCCGGCGAGCGCCCGATCATCGGCCTCAACCGTTACGCCGCCGCGGAGCGCATGCCGGCAGTCCCGCTCGCCCGCACCGCTCCGCGCAAACAGCGCGCGCAGGTCGCGCGCCTGACGGCATTCAAGAAGAAGCACGCCAGCAAGGCGCCCGAGGCGCTGCAGCGCCTCGCCCACGTCGCCCGCGACGGCGGCAATGTGTTCGCCGAACTGCTCGAGACCGTGGAGGTCTGCTCCCTCGGCCAGATCACCGCCTGCCTGCAGGGCATCGTGGGAAAGTTTCGTCCGATGGTATGAACGACTCTTTCTCTTTATCTTTCTCCCTCAGCGAAACCCGACGCCCCCCGACCTGACGAAAGAGTGCCGAGCGGCAGCGACATTCCGCCAAGATAAAGAGGAAAGAGAGAATCAGCCCCATGCCCCCTTCCGCCTCCACGCCGCCCTCCGCAGTCCGCCCTCCGCAATTGCTCGAGCATTGCCGCGCGATCGCGGCCGCCGAAGCGACGCTGCGCGAAGGTGGCGGCGCGGCCGGACTGGAGCGTCAGCACAAGCTCGGCCGGCTCTTCGCGCGCGAGCGCATTGCTGCACTCCTCGACGACCCCGCGGACTTCCTCGAGATCGGCCTGTGGGCGGCGCACGAGATGTATCGCGAGTGGGGCCGGTTCACCGCCGCGGGCGTCATCACCGGCATCGGGCGTATCCACGGACACCTGACAATGATCATCGCCAACGACGCCACGGTGAAGGCCGGCGCGTTCGTCCCGATGACGTGCAAAAAGGTCCTGCGCGCGCAGCGCATCGCCTTCGAGTGCGCGCTGCCCCTCGTCTACCTCGTCGACAGCGCCGGCGTTTTCCTGCCGATGCAGGACGAGATTTTTCCCGACGAGGACGACTTCGGCCGAATCTTCCGCAACAATGCCGTGCTCTCCGCCGCCGGCGTGCCGCAATACGCCGCCATCATGGGCAACTGCGTCGCGGGCGGCGCGTATCTGCCCGTGCTCTGCGACAAGATCCTCATGACCGACGGCTCCGGGCTCTACCTCGCCGGACCCTCGCTGGTGAAGGCCGCCATCGGCCAGGAGGTCGACAGCGAGGCGCTCGGCGGCGCGCAGATGCACGCCGAGATCAGCGGCACGGTGGATTTTCGCGAAAAAGACGACGAGACCTGCCTCGCCCGCCTGAAAAGTCTCCTCGGCCTGCTGCCGCCTGACTCGACTCTCAACTCTGGACCCTCAACTCTCGACTCCGACCGCCCATCGGCCGACCTCTACCAGCTCGTGAGCCTCGACGGCCGCGCCGACTACGACGCCCGCGATTTGCTGCGCTGCGTGGTCGATGCGCATTCACTCGATGAATACAAAGCCGACTACGGCCGGTCGCTCGTCTGCGCCTACGCCCGCCTCGGCGGCCGCCCGGTCGGCATCGTCGCCAGCCAGCGCATGCGCGTGCGCACCGCGCGCGGCGAGATCCAGATGCCCGGCGTGATCTACAGCGACAGCGCCGACAAGGCCGCGCGCTTCGTCCTCGACTGCAACCAGACGCGCCTGCCGCTCGTGTTCTTCCAGGACGTGCAGGGCTTCATGGTCGGCAGGGACGCCGAGCAGAGCGGCATCATCCGCAACGGCGCGAAACTCGTGAACGCGGTGAGCAACTCCACCGTGCCCAAGCTGACGGTCGTCGTGGGCGGCAGCTACGGCGCCGGCAACTACGCCCTCTGCGGCAAGGCCTTCGATCCGCGCTTCATTTTCGCCTGGCCCAACGCACGCTACGCCGTGATGGGCGCGGCGCAGGCCAGCGACGTCGTCTTCAACATCCTCTCCCGCGGCGGGGGTAAGGAACGCACCCCGGAGGAGCTCGCCGCGCTTCGCGAGAAGGTGAAGCAGTCCTACGTCGAGCAGACCGACATCCGCTACGGCGCCGCCCGCGGCTGGGTCGACGCCATCATCCAGCCGCACGACACGCGCGCCGTCCTCCTCACCGCCCTCGCCTGCGCCACCCGCCCCACCCCGAAGGCCGCCTTCCACACCGGCGTGCTCCAGGTGTGATTTTTTAACCACGAAATACACGAAACGCACAAAAGATAAGCCGCCGGAGCCTCAGGTTCTTTCCGTGTTTTTCGTGTCTTTCGTGGTTCCTCAGCCCCCATGATCAAAATCGCCAATGCCTCCGGTTTCTGGGGCGACCAGTCCGATGCCGCGGCGCGCCTGCTCGCACAGCAGCCCGACATCGACTACCTCACCCTCGATTACCTCGCCGAGGTCTCGCTCTCGATCATGGCAATCATGCGCTCCAGGGATCCAACGGCTGGATACGCCCGGGATTTCGTCGAGGTCGTCAGGTCGCTCGTCCCGGTGTGGGCGAAGGGCGGACGGACGAGGATCGTGACCAACGCCGGCGGGCTCGATCCGCGCGCCTGCGCCCAGGCCTGTCGCGACGTGCTCACGACCGCCGGGCTCGCCCACGTGAAAATCGCCACGGTCAGCGGCGATGACGTCCTGCCCGCGTTGCTCAACGGCCGGGACGCCTTCCTCAACCTCGACAACGGCACGCCGCTCGCGTTCGTGCGGGAGCGCCTTGTCACCGCCAACGCCTACCTGGGCGCCGCTGGCATCGCGGACGCGTTGCGCGCCGGCGCCTCGATCGTCATCACCGGACGCGTGGCCGACCCGTCCCTCACGGTCGGACCGTGCCTCGCCCACTTCGGCTGGAAGGCCACCGACTGCGACCAGCTCGCCGGCGCGACGGTCGCCGGCCATCTCATCGAGTGCGGCACGCAGGTTTGCGGCGGCTTCTCGACCGACTGGCTGCACCTGCCCCAGGTGCACAACATCGGTTTCCCCATCGCCGAGGTGTCGGCCGACGGCAGCTGCGTCATCACCAAGCCCGCGGTGACCGGCGGGCGCGTGAGCGTGCAGACGGTGAAGGAACAGCTGCTCTACGAAATCGGAGATCCCGGTGCATACCTGAGCCCCGACGTGACGGTGTCGTTCCTCACCTTGCGGCTCGAACAAGTGGATACGGATCGCGTCAGCGTGTCCGGCGCGACCGGACGCGCGGCGACCGACTCCTACAAAGTCTCCGCGACCTACCGGGATGGATACAAGGCGCACGGCCTGGTCACGATCTTCGGCCACGACGCGGTGCGCAAAGCCCGGCTCGCCGGCGAAAGCCTGCTGCGCCGCCTGCGGGAGAGCGGCTGCATTTATCGCGAGGCCCTGATCGAGTGCCTCGGCACCGGCGCCAGCGTCCGCGGCATCGTGAGCCGGATGAGCGACACGCATCTGCTCGAGACCGTGCTGCGCGTGAGTGTTGCCGCCGAAAAAAAGGAGCCCGTCGAGCGCTTCGCCAAGGAGATCGCGCCTCTCGTCACCTGCGGCCCGCAAGGCGTCACAGGTTACGCCACCGGCCGGCCCAAGGTCCTGCCGATCTTCGGCTACTGGCCCACGCTCATCCCCAAATCCGCCGTCCACGTGAAAGTCAGTTTTGTTTAGCCCACCGCACCCTCGGAGAAAAAAATTCCCGTGTGATCCGTGTGTTCCGCGGACAACTACGCCCATGCCCCAGACCACGATTCAACTCATCGAGATCGCGTTCGCGCGCAGCGGCGACAAAGGCGATGGCGCCAACGTCGCCGTCTTCGGCCGCACGCCGGCCGCCTACGCGTGGCTGCGCGAGCACCTCACCGCCCGGCGGGTGGAGGAATTTTTCCGGCCGCTCGGCATCGGCCCGGTCACGCGCTACGACGTGCCCAATCTCGAAGCGCTCAACTTCCTGCTCCCCCACATCCTCGCCGGCGGCGGCTCGCGTTCGTTGCGCATCGACGCGCAAGGCAAGACGCTCGGCATGGCTCTGCTGGAAATGAAGGTCGAGGTGCCGCACGCGCTCATCGCCCGCACGCACTAGCTTCTATCGCTTTCCTCCTGGCGGAGCGTCGCTTCGCTCGGAACTCTTCGAACCAAGTGACGAAAGACAAAGAGAAAGAGGAAAGAGAAAGATTACCCTTCCATGCCCAACGCCCCCCTCATCCACATCAACGGCGATCTCCCCCACACCACCGTCCTCACCCTCAACCGGCCGGAGAAGCGCAACGCGCTCAACATCGCGGTGCTCGAGGAGCTCTGCCTCGCCCTGGCCGCCGTGGAAAAGGATCTCGCGAAGCGCGTGCTGGTCGTGCGCGGCGCCGGCCCGGTGTTCTGCGCGGGGCTCGACCTCGCCGAAGCGGTCGTCCCCGAGGCGGCGCACCTCTCGGCCGAACTCATCGCGCGCGCGCTGCGTTCGCTCGCCGGCTCGCGACTCGTCACCATCGCCGCCGTGCACGGCGCGGCCATCGCCGGCGGCGCCGGGCTGATGAGCGCGTGCGATCTGGTCGTGGCCACCCGAGAGGCGAAGATCGCGTATCCGGAGGTGCAGCGCGGCCTCGTCGCAAGCCTTGTCATGACTTTTCTGCGACGGCAGGTGCGCGAACGCGACGCCCGCGAGATCTTGCTGCTCGGCGAGACTTTCGACGCCGCCCGCGCGGCGCAGCTCGGCCTCGTCAATCGCGTGGTGGCCGACGAGGCGGAACTGGCCCTGGAGACGCGCCGTCTCGCCGAAGCGGCCATGCGCGGCGCGCCCGAAGCGATCGCCAACACCAAGAAACTGCTCACCGATCTCTGGCCGCGCACCGTGGAGCGGGACCTCGAGCACGCGCTCGCGTTTCACCTGAGCGCGCGCCATTCGCCCGAAGCGCAGGAAGGCATCGCTGCGTTTCGCGAAAAGCGCCCACCGCGCTGGGCGGAGAGGTAGCCATCGTGGTTGAACGGAATTGGTCCACCGCTCGCTTGGCTCGTCACCGACTTGAAGGCGTCGCAGCTACGCCGGCAGCGCGAACCCTTCCACCTGCGTCTTCACACTGTGCAGGAAGGCCGCCGCTCCCGCGCCGTTGATCACGCGGTGGTCGAACGTGAGCGAAAGCGAAATCACCTCGACCGGGTAAACCGAGCCGCCGTCATTGATCATCTTCTCGTGCGCCGTGCCGACGAAGAGCGTCCCCATCGCCGGCGGCACCACAATCGGCATCGCGAGTTCGATCCCGAAGGCGCCGAGGCTCGTGAGGTTGAGCGGGGCATTCACATCCTCGAGCTTGCCGGACCGGGTCGCGGCGATGGCGTCCTGGTAGGCGCTGGCGAACGCGGAAAACTCCAGCGAGGGCGCGCGGTGCACCACCGCAGTCGCCAGGCGGTCGCCCTCGAGCGCGACCGCGATGCCAAGATCGAAATTGTCCAGCTGCTGGATCGCTCCGTCCTTCGTCACCACGCGCCGGAACGCAGCGTGCCCGGTCATCGCGCGCGTCACGCACCACGCGAGCAGCAGCGAGGGGGAGAACGAGTGGCCGGCCTGTTTCGCGGCATCCCGCGCCGAGCGCAGCGCCGTCCAGCGCACGTCGAGTTGCATGTTGGCCGGCACCACGGCGGCCACGCGCTTCGTGATCGCAGGCGAAAGCGCCGGCAAAATGTCGGAGGCAGGCGCGCGCCCGTCCGCAATGTCCGGGGAGAGCGGGCCGCCGGCGCGCAACGGCTCGGATGCGGGCGCGCCGCCCGCGCCCCCGGTCGCCACGCGCTGTGAGGGCGGCACGCCCGCGCTGCCGGTGTCGGACGTCAGCACGGCGATCTCCTGGCCGACGGCAACCACGTCGTCGACCTTGACCTTCCAGGCCTTGAAGGTGCCGGCAAAGGACGACTCGATCGGATACACCGCCTTCTCCGTCTCGATCTCGCACAGCGCCTCGTCGCGGGACACGGCGTCGCCGGGCTGCTTCAGGAGGGCCACGACGCGGGCGGTGCGGATGCCCTCGCCCATGATCGGGAGTTTGATCGCGACCTCCGCGGCGGCCGGCGGCGGCTCCGCCGCCGCGTTCTCCGGGCGCGGGGCGCGGCTGGCCGCCGCGGCTGCGGAAGGCGAAGGCGCCGGCAACTGCGTCGGCACGGCCGGATGCTCCGTCTCGCCGCGGGCGTGGTGATACTGCATCACGCGCCTCACCGCGTCGACGATGCGCTGGACGCTCGGCAGCGCCGCGTATTCATAAATTGGATTGTAGCCGATCATCACGTTGCCCTTCGACACGAGCACGGGCGGGGCGATGAAGCGGCTCCACACGTCGGCGCGGCCGGTGAGGTGGGAGATGATCATCTGGCCGACGGAGCAGTTTTCCGTGTCCTCCTGCACGATGACGAGCCGGCCCGTGCGCCGGACCGACTCCTCGATCATCTCGCGATCCCACGGCACGATCGAGCGCAGGTCGATCAGCTCGACGCTCGCGGTGCCGCCGAGCACCGCCAGCGCCTCCTGCGCTTTCTCGACCGTGTTGCCCCAGGCGACCAGCGTCACGTCGCTGCCCGGAACCAGCCGGCTCGCGTGTCCCAAGGGAACGGATACGAGAGGCTTCTTCACCTCGCGCTCGGCCCAGAGCATGTGTTTCGGGATCAGGAAGATCACCGGGTCCTCCGCGTGCAGCGCGGTCCAGAGCAGGCCGGCTGCATCCTCGGGCGAGCTCGGGATGACCACGCTCAACCCGGGATAATGGGCGAGCGCCGCCTCGTTGGCCTGCGAGTGCCAGAGCGAACCGCCAGGCAGATACGCGCCGTAGGGGGCGTAGATCACGGCCGGGCACGTCCACTTGCCAAACGTGCGCCAGCGCAGGGTGGCGAGGTTGGTGACGAGCTGGTTCCAGCCCGGGTAAATGAAGTCGATGAACTGCAGCTCGAAGACGGGCCGGCGCCCGTAGCTCGCGAGCCCGCAGGCCACGCCAAGGATCGTCGACTCGGCCAGCGGGGAGTTGAAGACCTGCCCGGGAAAATCCGTCGAGAGTTCGCGGGTGAGACGGAAGACGCCGCCCTTCGGGTCCTCCACGTCCTCGCCGAAGATCACGCGGCGCGGATCGCTGTCGAGGCCGGCGCGTAGTGTCTTGTTAATGACATCGCCGATGCGGTAGGTGCCCGGCTTGAAGATCTCCTCGTCGAGTTCGGGCGGCACGGCCGAGATGTTGACCTCGAGTTCCCCCGGCAGCGGGTTCTCGGCCTGCTCGGCCTCGACGTAGGCGGCGCGGACCGACTCCTTCACTTCGGCGTCGAGCTGCTCGAACGCGGCCGGCGTGAGCGAGCCCTCCTCGATCATCTGGCCGCGCAGGGTGCGCAACGGATCGCGCTCCTTCGCCGCGGCGATTTCCTCGGGCGAACGGTAGATCTTCTGGTCGTCGGAACTCGTGTGCGAGGCGAGCCGCTCGAGCTTGAGCCACAGACAGCGCGGGCCGGCGCCGGCGCGGATTTCGCCGAGCAGGCGCGCCGCCGTCATGTAGACCTGGGCGACGTCCCAGCCATCGATCACCGTCCACGCCTCCGGTTCGAGCACGTTGAGCGCGAGTGGATTGGTGGCCCGCGTCGGGGTGCTGATGCCGTAGGCGTTGTCCTCGACGACGAAGAGCACGGGCAACTGGCGCTCGCGGGCGAAGCACACCGCCTCGTAAAAATCACCCTGGCGGGTCGAAGCCTCGCCGACGCTGGTGACCACGACGTTCTTTTTTCCGTCGAGCTGCATCCCCCACGCCATCCCGCAGGCGGGCAGGAGCTGCGAGGCGGTGGGCGTCGGCACCGACCAGATGTTAAGCTCGCGATAACAATAATGCGACGGCATCTGGCGGCCGTGCGAGGTCGCGTCGCGCTTCGCAAAGTAGTCGAGCGCGAGTTGCCGCGTGGATACACCGCGACCGAGCACAAACGCGCGGTCGCGATAATACGGGCACGCGTAGTCGTCGGTCTCGAGCAACAGGCCGATCGCCGCCATCGCCTCGTGCCCTTCGGCCGAGACGTGGAAGTGACCTTTGCCCTGTCGGTTGAGATTTTCTTCGCGGAGGTCGCCGTGGCGGCTCTCGAGGATAAGCGTCAACAGCCGCCGCTGGAGGGCGGCATCAAGGGATGAGTCGACTTTTGCCATGGGGGTTGCATGCGCAGTCGTTGGGGTTGTTTTGTGATGCGAGTAAGGACACCCAAAACCCCCGTGGGTGCAACGGCATTTCCGAAGCCCCGCGCTCCCATAGGATAAACTGGCCCTCTACGACGCCGCCCCGTGCATCAACCCGCCGCGCCAGGCCGGAAAGCCGGCGCCGAGCAACAGGGCCAGATCGATGTCATCCGGCGTCTGCGCGACGCCTTCCGCGAGGCACAGCCGTGCCTCGGCCACCATCCGCTCCATCAAGTGCTGCACGATCTTGTCCGGTTCCATCGCCACCGACTGCCCCGGCGCCAGCGCCGCCATCGCGGTGTTCGGCTGCTCCTTGCGCCCGTCGTAGCGGTAAAACCCGCTGCTGGCGCCATTCTTGCGGCCTTTGAGCCCGGCAGCGTTCATGCGTCCGCTGAGCGTCGCGGGAGTGAAGCGTCCGGGAAAAAAGCGGGCCATCTCGCCGGTGATGAACGCCGTCACGTCGACGCCGATCTCGTCGATCAGGCGCAGCGGCCCCATCGGCCAGCCGTAGTCGGTGAGCGCGGTGTCGATCGCGGTCGTGCTCACGCCGCGCTCCCAGAGCAGGACCGCCTCGTTGAGGTAGAAAAACAGCACGCGGGTGACGAGGAAGCCCGGCGAGGAGCAGCACACGACCGGCGTCTTGCCGAGGCCGCGCACGAGGGCGAGCGCCGCCTCGGCCGCAGCGCGCTCCGTGCGCCGCCCGAGCACGAGCTCGACGAGCGGCATGCGGCTGACGGGATTGAAAAAGTGGATACCGAGCATGCGTCCGGGATGCTGCATGCGCGCCGACAGCTCCTCGATCGGCAGGGCCGAGGTGTTGGACGCGATGAGGGTCTCGGGCCGGACAACGCTCTCGAGCTCGACCAGCAACGCCTGCTTCACGGCCACGTCTTCCACGACGGCTTCGATCACCGTGTCGCATCTGGCAAACCCGTCCCAGTCGCCGACCGCACGCACGCGCTGCAGTCCGCTCTGCGCTTCGTCAGGCGTGAGTTTGTTCCGGCGCACCGCCTCCTCGAAGAGGTCGCGGACCACGCTCTCGCCGCGCTTGAGGGCCGCCGCGTCGGTGTCGCGCAGCACGACCTCGTGGCCGCGCGCGGCGAGCCATTGGGCGATGCCCGAACCCATCACCCCCGCGCCCACGACCCCGATCCGCCCGGGCCCGCGGTGAGGCGGGGCCGCCTGACTCCGCCGGCCCTCCGCCGCGCCGGCCGCGGAACGGATCCGCGCGGCGTCCGCCGCCCCCGTCTTGTTCGGCCGGCCGAACCAGGGATCGAGCGTGAGCTTCTTTGCCCGGTCCTTGAGGCGGAACACGTGAATGAGGTTTTTGCACACCGGCCCGGCAGTGACTTCGCCGAAATACCGCGCCTCGAGGCAAAGCGCGTCGAGCAGCGTCTTGCCCTCGCCCTCGGCGATGGCGTCGATCGCGGCGATCGGCGCAGGCAGGCGGCCGCGGGTCTTCGCCAGAGTGGCCCGCCGCAACTCGGTGAAGTATCCAAGCGGTGGTGACGGCATGGTCCCGCGCGCCGGCAGGCCCTCGCGTGCGAAGCGGAGCACGGTGGCGGCGGCGCGGTCCTTCAGGACGCGCTCGGACACCAGCTCGTCGACCAGCCCGGCGCGTTGCGCCTCGGCCGCGGAGATGAGCTGCGCGTTGAGAATGTGCTCGGCGGCGGCCGCCGCGCCGATCAACCGCGGGAGACGCGCGCAGCCGCCCCAGCCGGGGATCGTGCCGATGCCCACCTCGGGCAGGCCGATCCGCGTCGCCGCCGCATCGGTCGCGATGCGCCAGTGGCAGGCGAGCGCGAGCTCGGTGCCGCCGCCCGCGCACGCGCCATGGATCGCAGCCACGACCGGCACGCGCATCTCCTGCAGCCGGCTGAGCAGCTTTTGTCCGCGCACGGAGTAGGCGGCGGCCTCGGCGGCGTCGGACAGGTTGGAAAGATCGGCGAGATCCGCACCGGCGATAAAGATCCGGTCCTTGGCGCCACAGACGACGATGCCCTTCAGTGTCGGCCGGGCGGTGAGCTCGGTGATCGCAGTGTCGAGCGCGGCCAGGGTGGGCGCGTTAAACACATTGGCGCGCGCCGTCGGGTGATCGAAAATGATCCAGCCGACACCGGCAGCGTCCACCGAATAGGTGACGGGGGCAGTCATGGGGTTGAAGGTTGTGCCGAGGCTACAAACAACCCGGCCCAAGTAAACGCCCGACGCCGCGGCGCGGCCCGGGTATAAGTGCCCATGCTCACGCGCAGGCAGCATGCTTGCAGCCGAGCGGATGGGCTGGAGACGCGACGCCCTCGCCGCGTTCGTCTGAACCCCCGTTTCCCTGACGTCAAAGGGCAGGGGCGAGGCGTCCCGCCGAGCCCCGAACGAGCGCGCCTCGGCTCAGCCGGCGGCTTCGCCTGCCGGCGCCCAACGCCCGGTTCTGAGACCCGGCGGCGAGGTGAGTCAGCGCTCGCGGCGCGTGGCGAACTTGCGCAGGTATTTCAGCGCCACGTCGAACTCGTGCGGCAGCTCCGCGCGGATCGTGACGGGCTCGCGCGTCTCGGGGTGCTTCACCACGAGTTCGCTCGCGTGCAACGCGAGCCGCGCGATCAACGGCTTTTCCTCCTCGCGCCCCTTGTAGCCGCGCTTGAGCGCGGAGAGGCGCAGCTCGATTTCCGGCACGCCGTAGAAAGGATCGTTCAGGATCGGCGCGCCGGCGGCGGCGAGGTGCACGCGGAGTTGATGCGTGCGCCCGGTGAGCGGCCGGCATTCGACGAACGCAAAACGCCCGCTCCGCTCGAGCGTGCGAAACGCCGTCACGCTCGGCTTGCCGCCGCGTTTCTTAAAAATCCGCATGCGCCCCGGGTTCGCCTCATCTTCGCCCAGCGCGAGCTCGATCGTGAACGCATCGGGCAGCGCACCCGCTTCGTCGCGCACGGGCGTGACGACCTTCATCGCCTGCTCGGGCGGCAGCACGACGACGAGCGCATGGTAAACCTTGGCGACGGTCTTCGACTGAAACTGGCCGCTGAGGAAATCCAGGGCGGGCTTGGTCTTCGCGCAGAGCAGCACGCCGCTCGTGTCGGCATCGAGCCGGTGCACATTGGCCACCGTCTTGCCAAACCTCGCGTGCACGAGACCCATGAGGTTTTCGCGCTTCTTGTCCCAGCGGTCGGGCGCGACGAGCAGCCCGCTCGGCTTGTCGAACGCGAGCATCGAGTCGTCTTCGTAGATGATCGGAGGAAGGCCCACGCCGTCGAAAAAGGCGCAACGGCCCGGCGACGGAAAGGCTGAAAAGCGGCCGGCGACGGCCGTCCCCCGGAACCGCACGGCCCGGCCATCGTCACGACCGCGTGCCGCCGCGGTAAACTTTGGGTGACAGGCGGCTTTCGCTTTGCCACTCGGGAATAGCCGCGCGCACTAACCGCTCACATCCTCTCTTCATGCCCGCGCTGAGCCTCGTCGCCCCCGCCTTGTCGCTTCTGGCTGCCTTCGGTCGCGTGCCGCCCACCCAGCCGCTGCGCACACTCATCCGCACGACCGGCTACAAACTGCGTCCACCGCGTCCGCTGCCGTTTCCGGCCGGGGTGTGTTACGCGCGCGACGCCCTGCTCGCCAGCGGGCGCGCCCGGCCGCACCAGCTCGCGAGCATCGTGCACGAGCAGCGCAAGGGTCCCACGCCCACCATCGTGCTCGGCGGCTTCGTGCCGGACGCCACCGAACAGGTGTTCCTCCTGCGCGGCTTCCTGCTGAAGAACGGCAGCGTTTACTACTTCAATTATCCGCGGAACGGCTTCTCCCTCGACCTGCTGTGCGCCCAACTCGACGATCTCGTCGCCGAGCTCTCCGAGCGCCACGGCACGCCGCCGGTGGTGTTCGCGGTGAGCTTCGGGGTGGGTCTGGTGCTCGAATGGCTCAAGCGCGCCCGCCGGGCCGGCCGCCGGCTCGAGTTGCGCGGCCTCGTGCTCGTGAGTCCGGTCGCCTGCGTCGAGGACCTGCTCGCGCCGGGGCAGGCCAAGCCCACCACCCTGCTCGGGCGCGCGATCAAGCCCTACCTCGACGCCGGAGACACGGTGGATGTCGCCGGCATCGAAAAATCCCGGGCGATTTTCGCGCGCATGTTCGAGGCCGGCGCGCAAAACCGCGCCGCGCTCGCGACCTTGATGACCCCGGGCGAGCTCGTTCATCTGCGCCGCGCCGTCCTGGGCACGATCGCCAGCGTCGACCACGCCGGCGCGATCGAGCGCGTGCAGGCGCTGCAGCAACTCGAGGCGCCCTCCTCGTATTTTTCGCGCGCGCTGCTGCCGCTCACCGAGGCGCCCGCCCTCATCCTCTACGCCGAAAAAGAAAGCGCCGTCATCGCCGACCACTCGCCCACCCGCTTCACTTTTCAGACCGCGCACCGCGCCTATTTTCCGCGGAGCACGTGTAAAGTCATCGTCAACCGCCAGGGCAGTCCGGTGCAGCACGCCTCGCTCATCTTCCACTGCTTCAATTTCCTGCCGCCGATCTCCGCGTTTTATCGGGGGTTAAAATCCGGTAAGCTGTTGCGCGCCGCGTGAATTCGCTTGCGACTCCGCCCCGCGCGGCGCTGCCTCGGGGCCGGTCAACCTCCATGCTGGCGCCGCCCAAAAGCCTGCTCCACCTCGGCACGAGCATCCTGACGATGCGGACGGCCCGCCGCCTGCGCGACCGCCGCGCCGCCCTCGCCGGCCAGCAAACCGCCCTGCGCACGCTGCTCGCGCGGATCGCCGCGACCGCCTACGGAAACGATCACCACCTCGCGGCTGGCCTCACTTACGACCAGTTCCGTCAGCGCGCCGTGCCGCGCCCGTATGAGGCCTTCGTGCCCTACATCGACCGGATGAAGCGCGGCGAGGCCGACGTCCTCTGGCCGGGGCGTTGCGCGTTTTACGCCGTGTCGTCGGGCACCACCGCCGGCCGCACGAAATACCTCCCGATCACCGAGGGCATGCTGGCGCATTTCCGGCAAACCGGACTCGACGCGCTGTTGTATTACACGACGCGGGTGGGCCACGCGGGCGTGTTTCACGGCAAGCACCTCTTCCTCGGCGGCTCCACCACGCTCGCCCGGCTCGACGAGGCCAAAACCTTCGAGGCCTACGGCGGCGACCTGAGCGGCATCACCGCCCTCAATCTCCCGCGTTGGGTGGAAAAACATCTCTACGAACCGGGCGCCGCGATCGCGCAGATGGACGGCTGGCCGGCGAAGATCCAGGCGATCGCCGAACGCACTTGGACGCGCGACGTCACGCTCGTCGCGGGCATCCCGAGCTGGTTGCTCATCCTCGCCGAGGCCGTGATGGCCCGCGCCGGCAAGGACAAGGCGCGCCCCCTCAACCTCAAGACCGTCTGGCCCAACCTCGAGTGCGTCATCCACGGCGGCGTGCCCCTCGCCCCCTTCGCCGACGAGCTCCGCGCGGCCGTCGGCCCCAAGGTCAATTTTCACGAGGTGTATCCGGCCTCGGAGGCCTTCATCGCCGCGCAGGACGCCGAAGCGGCGCTCGGGTTGCGACTGATGGCCGGCGCGGGCGTGTTTTACGAATTCCTCCCGATGAGCGAATTCGACGAGAGCCGCCTCGAATCGCTCGGCGGCAAGGCCGTGCCGCTCGAAGACGTGAAGCCGGGTGTCGATTACGCGCTGCTGCTGACGACCCCGGCCGGACTCTGCCGCTACGTGATCGGCGACGTCGTGCGCTTCCTCTCGACCGAGCCGCCGCGCCTGATCTACGTCGGGCGCACGAAGCTCCAGTTGAGCGCGTTCGGCGAGCACGTGATCGAAAAAGAACTCACCGACGCGCTGCTCACCGTCTGCCAGCGGCACGGCTGGACGATCGTGAATTTCCACGTGGCGCCGCTCTTCGTGAACAGCGCCGCGGGCGTCAACCGCGGCCGCCACGAGTGGTGGGTCGAACTAAAGCCGCTCACGAACGAGACGCCCACGGGTCCGGCGATGGCGGCCGAGCTCGACGTGGAACTGCAGCGTCTCAACGACGACTACGAGGCGAAGCGCAAGGGCGGCGGCCTCGAGCCGCCGACGGTGCGCCTGGTGATGCCGGGTGTATTCGAACAGTGGATGCGCGCGAAGGGGAAATGGGGCGGGCAGCACAAGATGCCCCGCTGCCGCAGCGACCGCGAAGTCGCCGACGATCTCGCGCAGATCGCCCGCTTCTCCCGCGACGCATGAGGCGGCGAAACCGCGTGTCAGGTTTTCTCCTGCATCGAGTGCGCACCGAGCTCGGCGCGGGGACGCGTCTCCGCCTCGCGCGCCGGCCTGAAAACCCTTCGGACTGCGCCGGGATCGAGCAGATACCGCCGGAGCGCACGCAGCCAGCTGGTGGCTCTCCAGGAAAACGAGCGGTGCATCCGCTCGATCTTGGCATCGCGCACCCGAAGCGCCTCCTCCGTTCGTGCCAGGTCGCTTTCGAGTGTCTGGAGCGTGCCCAGCCGGTGGAGGAAAGCGCTGCCCTTGAATCCGCCGTGGGCCTGCGTCGTGAGCGTCAGCAGCCGGTCGAGAAATGCGCGCGAGTCGCCGACGGCCAGGTGAGCTCCGTTGATCTCGTGCGCGAGCGTCACTTGTTTCAGGAGGAACAAGGCCTCAAGCCACGGCCCCTGAGCTTCAGCCTGGTCCCAGCCCGGCAATTCATGCGCCGGGCTGGGAAGGGACGACAACGTGCGCCAGCGCCAGGCATCTTCGCCGTAAAAGTGGGTGCGGGAAGCAAACTCACAGTCGATCAGCCGCACGTTGCCCAGCCGGTCAACCAACACGTTTCGTGGAATCAGATCGCCGTTGGTCCACCGGGTGCGATGAGGTCCGGTCAAGGCCCCCGCGCGGACGAAGGGAAACACCACGTGGCGCAGGAAGCTCTGATCAAAGCCAGCGAAAATCGGCAAAGCACACAGACGGGAAAACAGGACATCGAGCTCGTGAGCGGCGGCTTCCGCGCTCGAAGGACGCCACGTGCGCTCCAATGCGGAGATGACCGCGGCAACATGCTCGCGGGTCGTGGCTGGCGACAGGCGTCGCGCGCCGGTGAGGGTCTCGAGATCGTCGCCGTCGAAAAATTCGACCCCGAGGTAATCCCACCCCTCGACGCGCCGATAAAAAAAGAGGCGGCAGGCGATTTCGGGGCAGGCTTGGGCAAAGGCTTCAACGCGTTTTGCAAGGCTCGCCAGGTTGTGTCCGAGAGTGAGGAGACACACCACGCGATCCGCCGCGAGGATACGAAAGCGCCGCCGGGTCAGGCAGTCGTGCCGGCGCGGATTGCCGGGCAGCGGAATGGCCCGGATGGGGGTGGAGCTGGTGACGATTCCGGCCCGGTGCAGCTCGTCACGGACCACCCCTATTGGGGGGGGGTCAGGTGGCTCGGATAAAGGGATGACCGGCAGTCGATCACCCTCCTCCGCGCGCGACGGGCCCGCTGGATGGGCCTGAATATCCACGGGATCTCGAACCATGAGATTTCGGAAGCTAACCAGCGTCGGCAGCCGAAGTGCAAGCCGCATTCTGGGATCGTCCGACGCCGGGAGCCCTTGAGCCTCCTCCTTGGACAAGGAAGCAAACAGAGCTGCCAGCAAGTCGATCCGCACGTTGACCGGGCAGCTGCGCCATTGTACAGATCACACGACAGCATAGAGTTGAGCCGGGCTCGCGTGGCTTGCTCCAACCAACGCCTTGACCAAACGAGTCCATCCCCCTGCCCCGCACCGCACTTTCCATGTCCCTTCCGCCTGAAACGTTTCGTGCCGTTTATCCGCGGCTCATGCAATGGATGAATGAGACGCGCGCCACCCACGCCGAGGCCGCGCGGCCGGTGCTGTCGCTTCCGCATCGCCGGCTTTGGACCTATTTCGAGCCGGCCACGCTGGCGCAAACCAAAGTCGTCGTCACCGATCAGCTGCCGCTGGCCCCTTTCGCGGCGCTGGGATTGAAGCGGTTCGACGAATGGGATGCTCAACGGATGTTCGGCGTCACTTACCTCGATACGATTTTCATTCGGCCGAAGCCCTGCGCCGACGATACCCTCTTCTGCATGCAAATGGTTCGGGCGGCGCAATGGCGCATACTCGGTCCGGAACGCTTCCTCCGGCTTTACATCGAAGACATCGCCAGGCTCGGCCCCGAGCTCTCTGTGTTCGAGGACCGCATGTCGGAAAAAGCCGAAATGTTTGAGACCGGCATGCGGTTCAACATCGAACGCAGCCTCCTCCACGACTACCTCACGTTGCCCGAGGGCAAACCGCCACACGAAGCCAACTAAAGCGGATCGGCGGTCTCTCGCGCGACAACCCCGAAGGCTGAGCGCCCTTTTTCGGCCCCTCTGCGGAGGCTGATGCGAAATGGGAACGTCCGGGTGTTGATCTCAAGCGAGCCGATGATCGCTGCGCGCGAGCGGATGCAGGATTCGATGGCACACGCGCACGTTTTGCCGGGACGGATGACACTTTAGTCCGCCAAATGTGAGATTCGGGCGCACGGATGGTCGTTTTGTCGGAGCAGACGCACGTTTCGACCGCGCGGATGTGATATTCGATTGCACCGATGTTGATTTCGATGGAGCAAATGCGGTTTCGCGGCAGCAGATGTGACATTCGATTGCGCACGCGAGCGTTTCGCCCGAGTCCATATTCGTTTCGCTCCAGCGGATCACGCCCTTGAAGCAGTGGATCTCGGCCGGCTCGCAATAAACGCCCACTCTTTGCCCCGAAGTGCGGAGATGGCCGGCGCGTTTTTTGGCAAAAAAGGGGGTCGGTCACATCAACCGCTTTCCCGGATGAAATCCACCGACCCACGGAATATCAGCTCTGCGGCGCCGGGGACATCCGCTCCGCCCGGCGCGGTCGCGAACGCCGCCGATCTCGCGGCCCGGCCGCTGCCGCGGTCGCCGCGGGGCTGGCATGCGGCCGCGTGGATCGTCGCCTACCTCGTTTTGACGGCGTTTCCGCTCCTCGTGCTCCTGCTGGGAAAGATGCCGACGGGCGGCGGCTTCTGGTGGGATTTCGCGATGGCGCTCGGCTTCGGCGGACTCGCAATCATGGGGCTGCAATCGGGCCTGACCGCCCGCTTTCGCCGCGCGACCGCGCCGTTTGGCGCCGACATCATTTATTATTTCCACCGCTGGGTGGCAGTCGCCGCCTTCGGGCTGATCGCCATACACTATATCATCCTGCGCGCGCGCTATGGCGCCGCGCTGGGGCCGCTGAATCCGCTCGAGGCGTCGTGGCACATGACGGCCGGGCGGCTCGCGTTTCTGCTGTTCGGCGTGCTGATCGTGACGTCGCTCTGGCGGAAGCCGCTGCGCATCGAATACGACCGCTGGCGGGCGGGGCACGCGGTCATGGCGGTCGCCGCGGTCGCCCTCGCGGTGGTACACATCCAGGGCGTCGGCCACTATACGCACGCGGCCTGGCGCGGCCTCGTGTGGGTCGGGTTCACCGCCGTGTGGGTGCTTGTCATCGGCTACGTGCGCCTCGTGCGGCCGTGGACGTTGTGGCGCAGGCCGTATCGGGTCACCGACGTGCGCGCGGAGCACGGCCGCGTGTGGACCGTCACGCTCGCGCCCGAGGGGCACGCCGGGATGACGTTCCGGCCGGGGCAGTTTGCGTGGCTCACGCTGCGGGCCAGTCCGTTTCGCGCGAAAGAACATCCGTTTTCGTTTTCCGGCAGCGCGGCGGAGCCGGCCGGGGTGCTCCGCTTCACGATCAAGGAGCTCGGTGACTTCACGCGCACGATCAAGGACGTGAAACCCGGCGAACGCGCCTACGTCGACGGTCCGCACGGCGTGTTCACGACCGACGAGTACCCGCAGGCGGAGGAGTTCGTGTTCGTTGCCGGCGGCATCGGCATCGCGCCGATTTTGAGCATGCTGCGGACGCTTGCCGACCGCGGCGACCCGCGCCCGCTGCGGCTGGTGTATGGCAACCGCTGCTGGGAGAACGTCGCTTTTCGCGAGGAGCTCGACGCGCTGCCGGGAAGACTCCGCCTCACGGTCGTCCACGTGCTGCAGGAGTCGCCGGCCGGCTGGACGGGCCTGGAAGGCGTGTTGAGCGAACCGGTGCTGCAGCAGGCGATCCCGGGCTTCGCCGACAGCGCGGTCTTTTTCCTCTGCGGGCCGAAGGCGATGTCGGACGCGGTGCAACACGCGCTGCGACGCCGCGGTGTAGCGTTGCGCCGGATACGCTGCGAACTCTTCGACATGGCTTAGGCCGGAACGGAGCGATTCAAAGCAATCGTAACCCCACGGATGGACACCGCTTCACACGGAGGAAAACGACCATGAGAGAGATCATTGCCCGGCTGGTCTGCATGCTCACGGTGGGCGTGGTCGTCGGGCTGTCGCTGCTGTTCGCCGCCGCCCACAATCCGCGGAGCCCGGCGCCCGGAGTGCAGACCCCGGCGATAACGTCGCCGCCGCCGCCTGCCGCGCCTCCCATGCCGGCCCCGGCGTCGCCGAGCCCAGCGACCGCGGAGAAGGCCGCGCGCGGGCGCGCGGTCTATGCGCAGCAGGGTTGCGCGACGTGCCATGCGGTCGGAGGCGTCGGCAACCCCCGCCACCCGCTCGACGGGGTCGGCTCGCGCCGCGACGATGCGCAGTTGCACGCTTGGGTCACCGGGACCGGCGCCGCCGCGGAGACGTTGTCGGGCCCCGTGCTCAAGCGGAAGCAGCGGTATCAACAGCTCCCGCCGGGGGACCTCGAGGCGTTGATCGACTATCTCGCGACGCTCCGGGCCGCGCCGGGAACTCAGGCGTCGCTACGCGACGCGGGAGGGTTGTTCACGGAGGTCGTAGGCAAGAGGATGTTATGAACTTTTTGGCCGCGATTGCCCGAGGTAGCGCGCTGCCTCAGCCCGCGCTCGAGAGCGCAACAAACGCGGGCTAAAGCACCGCGCCGAAGCACCGCGCTCCCCTCGGGCCAGCCGCGGGTGAACAAATTTGGTCAGGCGGGCCGGGGCGCAGACGATTTTGGCGCGAATTTTCGGTGTTCCGCGGGTTGGCACGGGCGATGCTAAATTACAATCCGAACACATCAACTCCCTGCCTTAGCAGGGTCTTGGGGTAACATGGATGTCAGGCCGAGAGGCCCGACAAGAAAAATAGAGGGCCCGCCGTTAGGGGTTATCGGCGGGCCCTTCCTTTTTCTGCGCGGTAACGGGCCGACGTCCGCCGCTGCCGGGGCGCGGCGCCACCCGGAGGACGAGCTGGAGACAAATGGGACCAATGGGGGCAGTGATGGAATTATGCCCCTCTCGTTAAGGCGTTCCCTCCGGCCCGCCGCATCGCTGAACTTATCAGCACGCATTCAATTATTTTCCGCCTAACTGGATGCAAAACACCTGCCGCAATCGAGGGGCGCTGCTTGCAGGGTCGAGTCAAGATCATCATTTCCGCGAACGACGGGGGCTAACAAAATCCGATCGCGGCCGAGGCAGGTGGCCACGAGCCATGTCCGGGTGCGGCCTTAATAAGCAAACCTGATCCTGCAACAATCCGGGTTTCCCCGACAGGCGGACCATTGCAACTCAGCCCCGGAAAAGCCGTCTACTAGGGCCGCATGAAAGTTGCCATTCTAGCCGGCGGGCTGGGCTCCCGCTTGTCGGAAGAGACAGTCGTGAAACCGAAGCCGATGGTGGAGATCGGCGGGCGGCCGATCCTGTGGCACATCATGATGCATTACTCTTCGTATGGCTTTAAGGAGTTCGTGATCGCGCTCGGCTACCGCGGCGAGTACATCAAGCGCTACATGGCCGAGTTCTGCTCGTTGAGCAGCGACCTGCACATCGACCTGCGCAGCGGTACCGTCCAGCCGCGGCAGCGCGTGACCCAGGACTGGGTGGTCGACCTCGTGGACACGGGCATGAACACACAGACCGGCGGACGGATCAAACGCCTGCGGCGCCTCCTGGACGGCGAGACCTTCCTGGCGACCTACGGCGACGGCGTGAGCACGGTCGATCTGCCGGCGCTCCTGAAATTTCATCGGCGCCATGGCCGGCTGGCCACGGTCACCGCCGTACGCCCCCCTGCCCGCTTCGGTCGCCTCGACCTCGACGGCGACCAGGTCGCGCGGTTCGCGGAAAAACCGGTGCTGGACCAGGGCTGGATCAACGGCGCCTTCTTCGTGCTCGAGCCGGGCGTCTTCGACTACATCGGCGGCGACGACACGAACTTTGAGGCCGGCGTCCTCGAACAACTCGCCCGCGACGGCCAGTTGATGGCGTACCGCCACGAAGGCTACTGGCAGTGCATGGACACGCTGCGCGACAAGCTCCACCTCGAAAAACTGTGGGAGAGCGGCAACGCGCCGTGGAAACGCTGGGAGTGAAGCCCGGCCGCCCCTCAATAACCCGAAAGACAACTATGCGCATTCTTGTCACCGGACACGACGGCTACATCGGCCACGTCCTCGTCCCGCTCCTGCAGGGACAGGGGCACGAGGTCGTCGGACTCGATAGCGGCTATTTCCGCCATTGCACCTTCGGCGCCGAACCGGCCTCGCCGCCCGCGTTGTGGAAGGATCTGCGCGAGGTCGTGCTCGATGACCTTCGGGGCTTCGACGCGGTGTGCCATCTCGCCGCGCTCTCCAACGATCCGCTCGGCAACCTCGCGCCGCAGACGACGTATTCGATCAACTATGACGCCACCGTGCGCCTCGCGCGCCTGGCGAAGGAGGCCGGCGTGAAGCGCTTCGTCTTCTCGTCGTCGTGCAGCAACTACGGCGCCGCGGGCGACGCGATGCTCGACGAGTCCGCGAGCTTCAACCCGGTGACGCCCTACGCCGTGAGCAAGGTGCGCGTCGAGCACGACGTGGCGCCGCTCGCCGACGCGAACTTCAGCCCGATCTTCCTGCGCAGCGCCACCGCCTACGGCGCGTCGCCCAAGCTTCGCGGCGATCTGCTCGTCAACAACCTCGTCGGCCATGCCTTCACGACCGGCGAGATCCTGATCCAGAGCGATGGCACGCCTTGGCGGCCGTTTGTGCACATCGAGGACATCTCGCGGGCCTTCGCCGCCGTGCTGGAGGCCCCGCGCGAAGTCGTCCACAACGAGGCCTTCAATGTCGGCCGCACCGAGGAGAATTATCAGGTGCGCGACATCGCCGAGATGGTGCGCGAAGCCCTCCCCGGCGCGCGCATCGTCTACGCGCCGGGCGGCAGCCCCGACGCCCGCAACTACCGCGTGCGCTTCGACAAGATCGCGAGCCGACTCCCTGGTTTTCGTCCGCAGTGGACGTTGCGCGCCGGCATCGAGGAACTCCACGCGGCCTACCGCGCCCACGGGCTGACCCGGGAAGAATTCCTCGGGTCGCGCTACCAGCGGCTGCGCACCGTAAAGGAGCTCCAAAATGCCGGCCGCCTCGACGAGAACCTGCGCTGGCTGGCCCGCGCGGCGTGAGGCCCCACTACTTTCCAGAGCGTGTATGCACATTCTTCCCAGAGCGGGCGCACCCGACATCCTCGCGGAGCGAGGATTGAAACGAGCCGTGGGCTTCAGCCCACGGACGGATGAAACGGGCAAAGGAGCGTCGCGTCAGCGACGCCTGAAAACCTACGCCTCAGGCGTCGCTACGCGACGCGTTGTGACCTTCCACAAACCGTGGGCTGAAGCCCACGGCTACGATCGGGCCGCCGCTACGCGGCGGCTCAAAGCGCACGCTCTGACTCCAACAACGCTTTCAGAATGATTTTCACCGAAACGAAGCTCAAAGGCGCCTTTGTGATCGACGTCGAGAAACGCGAGGATCACCGCGGCTTCTTCGGCCGCGTGTGGTGCGCGCGCGAGTTCGCCGCGCACGGGCTCAACCCGACGATCGCGCAGATCAACACCTCGCACAGCCGGAAGAAAGGCACGATCCGCGGCCTGCACTACCAGGTTGCGCCCTACGCGGAGGCGAAATTCATCCGCTGCACGCGAGGGCGGATCTACGACGCGATCATCGACCTGCGGCCCGACTCGCCGACGTACCTGCAGTGGATCGGCCAGGAATTGTCGGCGGAGAACCACCGGATGCTGTATGTGCCGGAGAACTTCGCCCACGGCTTCGTCTCGCTCGAGGACGATTGCGAAGTCTACTATCCGGCGACGCAGTTCTACACGCCGGAAGCCGAGCGCGGCATTCGCTGGAACGATCCGACCTTCAACATCACGTGGCCGGTCCCCATCGAAGTTTTTACCGAGAAGGACATGAGCCACCCCGACTTCGTCCCGGTCGCCGGCCCGAAGCCCGCCGCCGATCGCGCCGCCCTTCCGCCCGAGCGGCGGACGCCCCCGTCCCGGCCGTCGTCGCGCAGCCCCTTCTCGCGGCAGGGCAGCAAATCCCCGGTATGAAACACCTCGAATGTCCCAGCTGTCGCCGTGAGCACATCGGCGATTTCTTCCGCGTGCCGAACGCGCCGATCCAGAGCCTCGTGGCCATCAAGGAGCGGGAGCAGGCCCTCGCGATCCCGCGCCGCGACATCGACCTGTGCTTTTGCTCCCACTGCGGCTTCGTCTTCAACTCCTCGTTCGACACGAGTTACGACTACTACACGCGCGGCTACGAGGACCAGCAGGGGTTCTCGCCGACCTTCCGGCGGTTCATATCCGAGGTGACGACACGCTTCATCGAGCGCTACGACATGAAGGACAAGGCGGTCGTGGAGATCGGCTGCGGCAAGGGCGATTTCATCTCGCTTTTCTGCGAGCTGGGCCACAACCGCGGCGTCGGCATCGACCCCGCCTGGGTCCCCGGCCGCACGGCGCCCAGCCCGAACGTGCGCTTCATCCCCGAATTTTACTCCGAGCGGCACGGCGAGCTCGAGGCCGACTGCATCTGCTGCCGGCACACGCTCGAGCATATCCATGACGTGAATACTTTTCTCCGCACGATCCGCCAGTCGGTCGGCGACCGGGAGGACGTGATCCTCTTCATCGAGGTGCCGAGCATCGTGCGCATCCTCAAGACGCAGGCCTTCTGGGACATCTTCAACGAGCACTGCAGCTATTTCAGCCCGGGCTCGCTGGCGCGGCTCCTGCGGGCGCATCGCTTCGAGATCCTCGACCTGTATCTCGCCTACGACGACCAGTATCTCTTCGTCGAGGCCCGGCCCGTGAAAACCCGTTCCGACAGGATTCACCCGCTGGAGGAGTCGGTCGAAGCGTTGCACGGGCTCACGAAGCTTTTCTCCGCACGCATCGCGGAAAACCTCGGCCGGTGGGACACGCGCCTGCGCGAGCTCAAGAGCCGCGGCGCGAAAACCGTGCTCTGGGGCGGCGGGTCGAAGGCGGTCGGTTTCCTCACCCACTTCGATCACCTCGGCGCGATCGAGCACGTGGTCGACATCAACCCGCACATGGAGGGCAACTACATCCCCGGCATCGGCAAGCGCTATGTGCAGCCCGCCTTCCTGGCGGATTACCGCCCGGACGCGGTCGTGATCCTCAACGGCGTCTACCAGAAGGAAATCGCCGCGATGCTCGAAGGGATGAACCTGCGCCCGCAACTCTTCGCCCTCTGACCCCTGAACCGCCCTCGAGCCAATCTCAACCCAAGCCCACGATGATCTCCAAACCCCACGAAACGGCGATGCCCCACCTCGATGTTTTCATGACGACCGGCAACCAAACCGCCGCCGCCCCGCAGCCCCGGTCGGCCGGTTGCCGCGTGACGATCGGCATGCCCGTCTACAACGGCGAACGCCACATCGGGCGCGCGATCCGCTCGATCCTCGCGCAGACCTACCGCGACTTCCAGCTCCTCGTCGTCGACAATGCCTCGACCGATCGCACCGCGGAAATCGTGCAGGATTTCGCCCGGCAGGATCCCCGTGTGATCCTTCACCGCAACCCTCAGAACATCGGGGCGCACCCGAACTTCAACCGCGCCTTCACCCTTTCCGACACCGAGTATTTCAAGTGGGCCGCGCACGACGACG
Source organism: Opitutaceae bacterium (assembly GCA_036406235.1). Lineage (GTDB taxonomy): Bacteria > Verrucomicrobiota > Verrucomicrobiia > Opitutales > Opitutaceae > DASWVO01. The sequence goes on along the minus strand of DASWVO010000264.1, from coordinate 6,174 downwards.
AGATCAAGCCCACCTACCTGGAGACCTGTATCCGCATTCTCGATGCGGACCCGACGGTCGCGCTGGCGCACACGTTCGTCGAGGAGATCGACGACGAGGGCAACGTCTGCCGTGTGTACCGTCCGCTGCCGCCCGAAGCGGCGGCGCCCGACCGTCTCGACCGGTTTCGCGGCCGCGTGATGCGGCGCGGCTGGTGCACGGAGCTCTTCTCGGTCATGCGCAGCGAGAACGTCCGCACCACGAAGCTGCTCGCGAGTTTCGCCGCGGCCGACCTGTCGTTCCTGACCGAGCTCACGCTGACCGGACGGGTGGTGGTGGCCCCGGAGCCGCTGTTCCGGAACCGGCGCCATCCGCTCCGCTACACCGACTCCGTGTTCGAGCAGGCGCTCGACAAGAACAAGCGGCGCACGATTCTCGCCTGGCACGACACCTCCAAGCGCGGCCACCGCTGGTCCTACCTGCACTGGTGGGCGTTTTTCCTCGCGTATTTCCCGATGATCCGGCGCCACATCGCCTCGCGACGCGAACGCCTGCGCTATTACGGCGTCGCCTTCCGCTGGGCCCTCCGGCGCAACAACCGGCTCGATCTCGCGAAGGACCTGCTCTTCCTCGTGAGCCCCGGGCTGCACGACCGGGTGGTGCGCCAGCAGCACCGTCGCGCAGCCGCGAAGGCGAAGCAGGCCGAAGCCGCCGCCGGACCCCACGATGCGCTGTCGGCCGCGCACTAAGAGGGCGTCTAAAAAGGTCCGGAGGCGGGCCGGTCTCTGCTCAAACGCCATGCCTTCGGACTTTTTAGACGCCCTCTCAGGACGCGCCGTCGTGAGCGACTGCTCAGGTGGCGTTCAGCCCGCGCCCGTTGCGCTCCGGAACGCGGGCTGAAGCACCGCGCTACTCATGCACAGGCAGGGCGAGGTGTCTCGCCGAGCCGCGGCTTGTCAGCGGCCCGGCGGGGACGCCTCGCCCTACGCTCCTCGCGCTACCCTGCCTGCAAGGACACCGCTCAGGCGGCGAGCGGCTTGCGGACGGGGCGGGGGCGCAGCGACTCGTAGATCTTTAGGACCGCGCCAAACGCGTTGCGGTTGTCGAACTGCTCGCGGGCGATCAGGCGGTGGTTGACACCCCTCGCGGGCGTGCGGCTCCACCGGCTGACCGCCTCGGCAAAGCCGGCCACGTCGCCAATCTGCGCCGTCCACAGGTGGGAGAGCGGCAATTGGGCGAACTCCGTGTTGCCGGGCGCCCGGCTGAGGATCAGCGGCAGGTCGCACGAGAGCGCCTCGATCACGGCGAGGGACAGGCCTTCGTAGCGCGAGGTGAGCATGAACCCGTCGACCGCGCGATAGAAGTCGACCGGCGTATCCAGATGGGAACGACGCAAGACGTTACTCGCGATTCCCTCGCGCTCGACCAGCCGGTCGATGTCGGCATCAAGCTCGCCGCGGCCGACGTGAAAGAGGAAAAGGTCCGGACGCTGCTGGCGGGCCTTGGCGAAGGCGCGGTAGAGCGTCAGCGGATCCTTCTGGGGCGCGCTGCGGCAGAGCGTGCCGAGAATCAGGGCGTCGGGCGGCAGCCCGAGGGCGATGCGCAGGCTGCGCTTGGCGTCGGGATGCAGCGGCGTGAAGTGGCGCGTATCGATGCCGTTGGGCACGTAGAGCACGCGCTTCGGCGGCAGGCGCAGCCGGAAGAACGCGTAGTTCTGCTCGTCGCGGGAGCAGTTGATCGTGAAATGCTGGCCGCCGAGGAGCTGCTCGACGCGGTCGTAGATCATGTCCATGCGCCCGCGTTTCGGGCGCATGCCGGAGTAGGCGTGCGGGTGATACACCTGGCTGGTCTTGACGCCCAGCAGGCGGAGGCCGCGCGCGAGGGCGCCGGCCTTGGAGCTGTGACTGTGAATCACATCGGGCTTCACCTTCTTCACCAGGGCAAACAGCCGGCGCAGCGCGACGATGTCGGTGAGCGAGGGCGCGTTGGCGGTGTGCAGGTTCACGGTCTGCCCGCCGTTGCGCTCGACCCGCGCCACGAGCTCGCGGAGGGCGTCGCTGCTGCGGACGTCGGAATAGGCGAGATGCACGGTGACGCCCTGTTCGATGAGGAAGTTGGAAAGGGCTTCCACGTAGCGGAAGACCCCGTCGATGCCGGGTTCGGAGACAAGGAGTACGTTCATCAGGTGGTGGCGTGGTTGGCGGTTGCGACGAGCTGCTCGAGACTGCTCTGGTAGGCGTCGATCAGGTCCGTCACGTGGCGTTCGGTGGTCCAGGGATCGTCCCAATACCATTGATACGCTTCGCGGCCGAGCCGTGAGGCGAGTTCGTCGTCGCGGGCGACGGCGGTGAGGCGGTCGGTCAGGGACTGGACCGAGCCGTGGGTGAACATGAGACCGGTCTTGCCGTGCTGGATGTAGTCGGTTGCAGCGCAGCGGTCGGCGACGATCGGCGGCACGCCGGAAGCGGCGGCTTCGATCGCAACGAGGCCGAGGGTCTCATACCAGAGAGGAGGAAACACGAGAGCGCGGGCGCGGCGCAGGTGCGCGCGGATCTCCGCGGGTTGCAGCCAGCCGGTGAAGGTGGCTTCCGGGCACATGCGGCGCAGATCGGCCATGAGTTCGCCGTCGCCGATGAAGGTTGCCGGCACGCCGGCGGCGCGCGCTGCGGCGGCAAACAACTGCGGGCCTTTCTCCGGCACAAAACGGCCGATGTAGAGAAAGGTGTCGTTGGCGGCATTGTCGGCGGGCCGCTCATCCACGCAGTCGACCGGGTTGCGCACGACGGTCGCCGGGATGCTGGCCGGGATATAGGGCCGCATGATATCGAGGCTGAAATCGGTGACGCCGATGTACAGCGACACCTTCGAGGGCAGCCGGAGCACCTTGTTCTGCAGCGCGGTGCGGGCGCTGCGCCAGAGCTTGTGGCCGTAGTTGCGCCGGTCGCACTGGCAGCCGAGGCAGTCGGGCGAAAGCGGCTTGCGCCGGCAAATGCGCCCGCGCTTGTAGTCGAAAAAGCCGCCGTTGGGACAGGTGATGAAAAAATCGTGCAGCGTGACCACCAGGCGAAAGCCGCGCGCGGTGACCTCCTCCAAGGCAAACGGCGAAAGCGCCTTCATCCACGTGTGCGCATGGACGATGGTGCGCGCCGGATCCTTCGTGGCGAGGAGCGCACGGAGCGCCGTCACGGCCGCGCCGTTGCGCAGGCCCGAGGTGAACGCGCGCAACCGCTTCGCGTCCTTGGCGATCTCCTGCTGATCGAGGCAGATCACCTGCAGGCCCGGCACGTCGACCAATTGCGGCGCGACCGGACCCACGGCCGAGAAATAGGTGACCGCGACGCCGCGCGACGCCAGGCCGAGGGCCGACGCGATCGCGACGGCGCTCGAACCGCCGGTGAGCGACGCGTAGTCGTTGAGGATGATGACTTCGGAGATCATGCGCGGACGCCGGACGCGAACGAGGCGCCAGCGGTCGGGATCCACCGACCGCCCTGACACCGAAGAGTTCGTTGAAGGCTGGAAGTGCTTGGCATAAGCGGGATTAAAGTGAGTGAGGAATGCCGGACGGCGACGGCCCGGGGTGGCGCGGTGCTTCCGCCCGCGTTCGGGAGCGCAGCGAGCGCGGGCTGAAGCACCGCGCTACGGCAAGGCGTTCGAAAAAGCGCATAAAACGCTCTAGGCGCGGGCGGTGCCGTGCTGGAGCAGCTGATAACTCGTGCGCAGGCCCGACGAACGGATGCGCGCGAGATACCGCGGCAGATTGTAGAGACGATAGCCCAGGCGCACGGCGCGGCGCCGCAGCGGAGCCACCGGCGGGTGCAGGTGGCAGGCGACGATGTCGTCCTGCTCGCGCATCGTGACACTCGTCGCGCCGGAGAGCTGGCCGGTGCGCAGGCGGAACTGCGCGATCGACTGTGCGTAGTAGCGGAAGCGCTGGCCCGAGGCAAAGGCGCGCACCCAGAAGTCGAGATCCGCGCACAACCGGTAGCGTGTATCGAACCCGCCGAGACGTTTCACCGTCTCGTGGCTGAAGAGCATCCCCTGCTGCATCAGCGGGCTGATGCCCTGCGCGAGCAGGTCGGGAATCCAGTCCGGGCGCGGCGTTGTCGTGATCCGGGTGATACGCCGCGAACTCTCATCGATCAGCTCGACGTCGCCGTAGACCACCGGCTCGGGGTTCGCCTGCGCGAAGTGTTCGCGGGCCACCTGGCCGAAGGCCGGCAGCAGCAGATCGTCGTCGTTGATGTAAGTGAACCACTTCCAGCCGTCGGGGGCCGCGCCGAGCCCGGCGTTGATCGCGCCGTAGATGCCGCCCGCCTTGCCCGCGTCGGGGACGACCCGCGCGTGCGGATAGCGGGCCTGCAACGTCTCCACTTTGCGCGCCGGTACGGAGAGGACGTGGATGACCGGCAGCGGCAGCGCCGCGACGCACGCGACGGTCTGGTTGAGATAGAGCGACTCGCCCAGCGTGGGCGTGACGATGAGGATCGGTTGCGTGTTCATGGTGATTATTTGCGCCGGATGGCGATGGAAACCTGGGTGCTGTCGAAATTGATTTTGGCGCCGGGACCGGGATCGACGGCGAAATCCACGCAGCTCCCTGGCTCCACCGGCACTTCCAGGGAAAACTCGCCGAGGATCGGTTGTCCGCCGCCCAGCGCGCGGGTCCAGATCGTTTTTCCGTCGAGCAGAATGCGCGCGCGCACGCCGTCGCCCTGCGTGCTGCTCTTGAAGCGTCCGGAGACCAGGGCCGTGCCCGAAAAGTAGCTTTCCCAGCGTCGCACCGCCGACATCGGCTTCGGGCCGCTGGCCGACGGATGCTGATCGGAGGCGGTGATCGAGATGTGCGGGTAGATGCCCGTCCACTCCTCCTTCCAGTTGGTCACGCGCGAGGTCGGCAGCGGAACGAACTGGGTGCTCTCCCCGGCGAAAACGCCGTAGGACCAGCCGTTGCGGCCCTGCTCGGCGGAAAAACCGGTGAAGGCCTCCGTGACGAGCGGCGCGAGCAGCGCGGCGCCGGCCTTCGGCAGCCCGTTGACCGCGCCTTCAACGTAGAGCGGTGAATCGGTGAGCGTGAGCGTCGGCAGCACCGGCCGTTCGGCCCCAAGCATGTCCACCACCCGGTCAACGCCGGTGGCCGGCAGCGTAACGGGCGACCAGGACCACATGATGCGGAATTCGCCGCCGGACTTGCGGCGGAAGCGGAGTGAGTAAACGCCGTCGGTCGTCTTGTCCCGCTCGACGAACTCCGCGTCGCGCAGGTAGGCCTGCAGCGTCGTCATCGCGCGATAGGCCGGCTTGGGCGTGAGGGCCGCGTCGCCCCGCACGAGCCCCATCGTGGCAAACTGGTCGTAGTCGCGAAACAAATACCAATAGATCCGCTCGACGCCGGCCGTCACCAGCAGGGCGTAGGTGCGCACGAGAAACATCGCCTGCGTGCGCTCGTCGATCGCGAGATCGCCCACGGCGCGCGCCTGCCGCGTGCCCCAGCCGATCTCGGTCACCCAGATGGGCTTCGGTTTCCCGTGATTGTAGCGCGCGATGAGGTCGCGCAGCGCCGCGATCCGCGTCTCCAGCCCCTCCGGTTCGGTGTCGGAGCGATAGGGATGGATGGAGACCGCATCCATGGAATCGAGCGCGCCGAGCGCAAAGAGCCGCTCGAGATACGGCAGCGGAAGCCCCGCGGTGCTGCCGCCCACCACGACGACGTCGGGCCGCACGCGTTTGATTTCTGAATACGCCTTCTTGAGCATCCGCACGTAGGTGCCGGGGCGGTCCTGGGTGGCGGGGCCCTTGCAGAACGTGCCGTTGTATTCGTTCCAGATTTCGAGGGCCTTGATCTGCGAGCCGTAGTGCCTCAGCACCTCGACCGCATAGCGGGCGTAGCCGTCGAGTCCCTCCTCGGTGTGGGGCGTGAGCCCGCCATCGTAGTTTTTATTGGCGAAAGTCAGCGCGATCAACGGCGTGATCTTCTGCTCCCGCAGCGCCGTCATGTAGTTTTCGTAGAGCGGCGGGAACACGTAGCGGCCGCGCTCGGGCTCGATCTCCTCCCAGTAGAGCTCGTCGCGCACCTGGGTGAGACCTGCCTGCGCGAGACGCGGCACTGCATCGAGTTTCCAGCCCTGCGCGAAATGCGTCATCACGCCCAGCTCGGGAGCCGAACGCAGCGTCGCCGCCACACCCGCCGCCAGCGCG
>DASWVO010000263.1:0-14312 GCA_036406235.1 Opitutaceae bacterium | reverse complement strand
TGCAGCCCTGGCGCATGGCGGAGCCGACGCAGTCGGTGCCAGTGTCGCCGCCGCCGATGATGACGACGTGTTTGCCCTTGGCGTGGATCGGCGCGTGGTCGGGTCCGCCATTGAGCAGGGCCTTGGTGTTGGCCGTGAGATACTCCATGGCGAAGTGCACGCCCTTGAGATCGCGCCCCTCGATCGGCAGGTCGCGCGGCTGCGTGGCGCCGGTGCAGATCACGGTGGCGTCGTAGTCCTTCAGGAACATCTGCGGCTCGACGTTTTCGCCGACGTGGGCGTTGCAGATGAAGGTGATGCCCTCCTGCTCCATCAGCTTGATGCGGCGCTCCACGACCTCGCGCTTGGCGAGCTTCATGTTGGGGATGCCATACATGAGCAGCCCACCCGGGCGGTCGGCGCGCTCGAAGACGGTGACGGTGTGGCCGGCGCGGTTGAGCTGCGCGGCGGCGGAGAGACCGGCGGGGCCGGAGCCGATGACGGCGACCTTCTTGCCGGTGCGCACCTTGGGCGCCTCGGGGAGGATCCAGCCCTCGTCCCAGCCGCGTTCGACGATGCTGTACTCGATGTTTTTGATCGTGACGGGCGGGTTGTTCATGCCGAGCACGCAGGAGCCCTCGCAGGGCGCGGGGCACACGCGGCCGGTGAACTCGGGGAAGTTATTCGTCTTGTGCAGCCGGCCGAGCGCCTCCTGCCAGAGCCCGCGGTAGACGAGATCGTTCCACTCGGGGATCAGGTTGTTGACCGGGCAACCCGAGGCCATGCCGCTGATCAGCTTGCCGGTGTGGCAGAAGGGCACGCCGCAATCCATGCAGCGCGCGCCCTGGTTGCGGAGTTTCTTCTCCTCCATGTGGTGGTGAAACTCTTTCCAGTCGCGCACGCGCTCGGTGGGCGAGCGGTCGACGGGCAGTTCGCGCAGATACTCGATGAAGCCGGTTGGTTTACCCATGGGAGGAGGGGAATTTGAAATCTGAGATTTGAGAGGTGAGATCGCGGCGCGAGGCGTCGCTCAGTTGCCGCCGACGCGGGAGAGGTCGCGGGCGTTTTCCTCGAACGCGGCCATGATGGCCTCGTCGCCGGTGAGGCCCTGGGCCTGGGCGCGCTCGATGCAGGCGAGCATGCGCTTGTAGTCCTTGGGCATGATCTTGACGAACTGCGGCACGGAGGCGTCCCACGCGTCGAGCACCTGCCGGGCGCGCGCGCTCTGCGTATAATCGAAGTGCTTCTCGATCAGCGCGCGGAGCTCGGCGATTTCCTTCGGCTCCTCGAGCTTTTCGACGCCGACCATCTGCGGGTTGACGCGCGTGGCGAAGTCGCCGCGCGGGTCGAGCACGTAGGCGACGCCGCCGGACATGCCGGCCGCGAAGTTGCGCCCGGTCTGGCCAAGGACGACGACGCGGCCGCCGGTCATATATTCGCAGGCGTGGTCCCCCACGCCCTCGACAACGGCGTTGACGCCGGAGTTGCGCACGGCGAAACGCTCGCCGGCCATGCCGCGCACGTAGATCTCGCCGCCGGTGGCGCCGTAGAGCGCGACGTTGCCGATGATGATGTTCTCCTCGGCCTTGAAGGAGGCGTTGGCGGGCGGATGGACGATGAGCTTTCCGCCGGACAGGCCCTTGCCGAAGTAGTCGTTGGCGTCGCCCTCGATCGAGAGCGTCATGCCTTTGGTGACAAAGGCGCCGAAGCTCTGGCCGGCCGAGCCCTTGAACTGCAGGCGGATGGTGTCCTCGGGCAGGCCCTTGGCGCCCCACTTCTTGGTGACCTCGTAGCTGGTGATCGTGCCGACGACGCGGTTGACGTTGCGGATCGGCAGCTCGGCGATGACCTTCTCGCCGCGGTCGATCGCCGGGGCGCAGAGGCCGAGCAGCGTCGTGAGATCGAGCGATTTGTCGAGGCCGTGGTCCTGCTTGATCTGGCAGTAGCGCCCGACGTCGGGGCCGGCTTCCGGCTGATAAAGGATGCCGGAGAAATCGAGGCCCTTGGCCTTCCAGTGCGCGATCGCCTGCCGCGGCTCGAGGCGGTCGGTGCGGCCGACCATTTCCTCAATCGTGCGGAAGCCGAGCTGCGCCATGATCTCGCGCAGGTCCTCGGCGATGAAGCGCATGAAGTTCACCACGTCCTCGGGCTTGCCGGTGTATTTCGCGCGCAGGCGCGGGTCCTGTGTGGCGATGCCAGTCGGGCAGGTATTGAGGTGGCACACGCGCATCATGATGCAGCCCGTGGAGACGAGCGGCGCGGTGGCGAAACCGAACTCCTCGGCGCCCAGCAGCGCGGCGATCGCGACGTCGCGGCCGGTCTTCAACTGACCGTCGGTCTCGACCGCGATGCGCGAGCGCAGATTGTTGAGCACGAGCGTCTGGTGCGTCTCGGCGAGGCCGAGCTCCCAGGGCAGCCCGGCGTGCTGAATCGAGGTTTGCGGCGAGGCGCCGGTGCCGCCGTCGTATCCAGAAATCAATACGACATCGGCGTGCGCCTTGGCGACGCCGGCCGCGATCGTGCCCACGCCGACCTCGGAGACGAGCTTCACGCTCACGCGGGCGTGGCGGTTGCCGTTCTTGAGGTCGTGGATCAGCTCGGCGAGGTCCTCGATCGAGTAGATGTCGTGGTGCGGCGGCGGCGAAATGAGACCGACGCCGGCGGTGGTGTGGCGGGTCTTCGCCACCCACGGGTAGACCTTGCCGCCGGGCAGCTGGCCGCCCTCGCCGGGCTTGGCGCCCTGGGCCATCTTGATCTGCAGCTCACGCGCGTTGACGAGGTATTCGCTGGTGACGCCGAAGCGGCCCGAAGCGACCTGCTTGATGGCGGAGTTTTTCGAGTCGCCGTTGGGCAGCGGGGTGAAACGCTCCGGGTCCTCGCCGCCCTCGCCGGTGTTGGACTTGCCGCCGATGCGGTTCATCGCGATGGCGAGAGTCTCGTGCGCCTCCTTCGAGATCGAGCCGTAGGACATGGCGCCGGTCTTGAAGCGCTTCATGATCGACTCGACCGGCTCGACCTCCTCGAGCGGGATCGCGTCGCCGGTCTTGAACTCGAGCAGGCTGCGCAGCGTGCAGAGGGCGCGCGACTGGTCGTTGATGTGCTTCGCGTAGTCCTTGTAGGTTGCGTAGCTGCCGCTGCGGACCGCCCTCTGGAGCTTGTGGATCGACTCGGGCGTGAACAGGTGCGCCTCGCCCTCGGTCCGCCACTTGTACAGGCCGCCGGGGGACAGCACGTGGCCGTTGACCGGGCGCTCCGGATACGCGGCGCGGTGCCGCAGGAGGACCTCCTGGGCGATGACGTCGAGGCCGACGCCGCCGACGCGCGAGGGCGTCCACGTGAAATAGTGGTCGATGACATCCTGCCGCAGGCCGAGGGCTTCGAAGACCTGGGCGCCGCGGTAGCTTTGGATCGCGGAGATGCCCATCTTGGACATGACCTTGATCACGCCCTTGGCGCCGGCCTTCACGAAGTTCTTGCAGGCGGTCTTGTGGTCGATGCCGGTGAGCAGACCCTCGCGGATCATGTCGTCGATCGTCTCGAAGGCGACGTACGGATTGATCGCGCTGGCGCCGTAGCCGATGAGAAGGGCGAAATGGTGCACCTCGCGAGCCTCGCCGGTTTCGACCACGAGGCTCACGCGCGTGCGCAGACCCTCGCGGATGAGATAGTGATGCAGGCCGGCGACGGCGATCAGCGCGGGGATCGGCGCGAAGTCGCTCGTCACGCCGCGGTCGCTGAGGACGAGGACGTTGACCTCCTCCTCCTCGATCATGCGGCGGGCCATCATCGAGATTTCCTCCATCGACTTCTGCAGGCCCTTCTCGCCGCGGGCGACGCGGAAGAGCATGGGCAGCACGCCGATCTTCAGGCCGGGCAGATCCGTGCGGCGGATCTTTGCGAACTCCTCGTTGGTGAGGATCGGCCACTTGAGCTCGACGCGGCGGCACGCGGTGGGCAGCGGCATGAGCAGATTGCCCTCGGAGCCGAGCCGGGTCTCCGCGGCCGTGATGATCTCCTCGCGGATGCAGTCGATCGGCGGGTTCGTGACCTGCGCGAAGAGCTGCTTGAAATAATCGTACAGCAGCCGCGGCTTGTTCGAAAGCACGGCGAGGGCGGCGTCGTTGCCCATCGAGCCGATCGCCTCCACGCCATTGGTCGCCATCGGCGTGAGGATGATGCGCTCGTCCTCGTGGGTGTAGCCAAACGCGATCTGGCGCTGCAGCAGCGTCTCGTGATCGGGCGTCGGCACCTCCGGGGCGGGCGGGAGATCATCGAGGCGGACCAGGTGCTCGTCGAGCCACTGGCGGTAGGGATACGCCGTGCAGATCTCCTTCTTGATCTCCTCGTCCTCGACGATGCGACCCTGCTCGGTATCCACCAAAAACATACGACCGGGCTGCAACCGGCCCTTTTGCACGATCTGGTCGCCGGGGATGTCGAGCACGCCGGCCTCGGAGGCCATGACGACGAGGCCGTCGGTGGTCACGTAGTAGCGCGAGGGGCGCAGGCCGTTGCGATCGAGGATTGCGCCGATCTGCCGGCCGTCGGTGAACGCGATCGAGGCCGGCCCATCCCACGGCTCCATCAGGCAGGAGTGGTATTCGTAGAACGCGCGGCGCTCCTCGTCCATCGACTCGTGGTTGGACCACGGCTCGGGGATCATCATCATCATCGCGTGCGCGAGCGGCCGGCCGGCGAGGACGAGCAGCTCGAGCGTGTTGTCGAACATCGACGAGTCGCTGCCGTGGGGGTTGATGATCGGGATGATCTTCTCGATGTCCTCGCCGAAGAGCTCGCTCTGGAACAGCGCCTGCCGCGCGTGCATCCAGTTGATGTTGCCGCGCAGCGTGTTGATTTCGCCGTTGTGGGCGATGTAGCGGTAGGGGTGGGCGCGCTCCCAGCTGGGGAACGTGTTCGTGCTGAAGCGCGAGTGGACGATCGCGAGCGCGGTCTCCATCGCCGGGTGCGTCAGGTCGGGGAAATACTGGTCGACCTGTTCGGTGAGAAGCATGCCCTTGTAGACGAGCGTCTTCATCGAGAGGCTGGCGACGTACCACGTCTCCGCGCCGGCGAGCGTGGAGGTGCGAATCTCGCTGTAGGCGCGCTTGCGGATGACGTAGAGTTTGCGCTCAAACGCGAGGTCGTCGGCGGCGAGGCCCGCACCGCGCCCGATGAAGACCTGGCGCATGAAAGGTTCACAGGAAAGGGCCGTGTCGCCGAGCGAGGCGCTGTTGGTCGGCACGGTGCGCCAGCCGAGGAAGACCTGGCCCTCGGCCTGCACGATCTGCTCGAACTTCTCCTCGATCTTGCGGCGGACCGTCGGGTTGCGCGGCAGGTAGACGAGGCCGCAGCCATAGTCTCCGGCTGCGGGCAGATGGATGCGGGCGCCCTTGCAGACCTCGGCGAGAAACGTATGCGGCATCTGCAGCAGCACGCCGGCGCCGTCGCCGGTGTTGGGCTCGCTTCCGCTGGCGCCGCGGTGGTCGAGGTTGCGCAGCACCTGCAGCGCCTGCTCGAGGATCCGATGCGACTTGCGGCCCTTCATGTCGACGACGAAGCCGACGCCACAGGCGTCGTGCTCGAACCAAGGGTCGTACAAACCTTGCTTGGCGGGCAGGCCGGTGCGTTGCGGAGTGGGGGCGCCTGGAGGCTGGAGGCGGCTGTGCATGTTCAACGGGGGGGAGGAATCGACGAGGGTTTGAGCGGAAAGGGGGGATGAGCAGGCGCAAAAAAAGGCCGTCTCGCACGTGCGAGAGCGGCCCGGTGAAGACTATTCGCGGTGTGCTCTCAGCGTCAGAAGAAGCGGATCGTTTTAGTCGCCATTTTGGCGTGCTCTTCGTCCGAGCAACCGGCGTTGGTCGGGACGTCGGCGCCGGCGCCTTGGTCGGTGGGCTTTACCAGATCGTTCGAAAGGAGGTAGTTCTCCACTTCCTCGCCGGAGACGTCGGCCAGCATCACGCCGTCGATCTCAACGCACGGGGAGAGCGGCTGGCCGGACTTTTGCACCATCTCCGCGTAGTTGTCGCGGTTGTTGATGATGTCGATATCCTCATACGGCAGAGCGTACTTGCGCATGATGGCGCGGACGCCGTTGGACCAGCCACAGTGCGGTTTGAGATAGGCTTTGATCTTCATGCGGAACGAAATTTATGGGCAAAAGCGGCGCAACTTATGGAGGGCCTTTCCCGCGTTCAAGAGGAAGTTTCGACTTTTTTGTCCCCGGGCCGGCCTGTGTTGCGGGAGAGGCGCTTAGGCGCGCCGGGGAGGACGTGAAAAGGCGGGGCCCGAACGAGGCTTTTCGCTAGCACCGGCGGGTGCGATTCTCTAGACCGCGCCGGATGAAAGTTCTCGTTACCGGCGCCGCCGGTTTCATCGGTTTCCATGTCGCCCGCCGGCTCGCCGAGTCGAAGCAGTGCGAGGTGCTCGGCGTGGACAACCTGAACGACTACTACGACGTCGGCCTCAAGCGCGCCCGTCTCGCCGAACTGGCGAAATACGAGGAGTTCCGCTTCGTGCAGGTCGATTTTGCCGACGCCGCGAAGTTCAGCGGCCTCTACGAGCACTTCAGACCCGACTACGTTGCCCACCTCGGCGCCCAAGGCGGCGTGCGCTACAGCTGCGAAAATCCCGCCGCGTATGTGCACAGCAACGTCGACGGCTTCCTCAACGTCTTGGAGTCCTGCCGCGCGCGTCCGCCCAAGCACCTCGTGTTCGCCTCGTCGAGCAGCGTCTACGGCGGCAGCGCCCGGCCGCCGTTTTCCGAGGACCAGCCGACCGACCAGCCGCTGTCTTTTTACGCCGCGACCAAGAAAAGCAACGAGGTCACCGCCTACAGCTACGCACATCTATATAATATCAACGTCACCGGCCTGCGCTTTTTCACGGTCTATGGGCCCTGGGGCCGGCCCGACATGACGCCGGTGCTTTTTTCCAGGGCGATCGTCGAGGGCAGGCCGCTCAAGCTCTTCAACCAGGGGAAAAACCGGCGCGACTTCACTTACATCGACGACATCGTCGACGGCGTGTTGAAGGTGCTGCTCTACCCGCCGGCCGTGCGCCCCACCCCGCCCTACCGCATTTTCAACCTCGGCCATCACCGGCCGGTCGAGATGCTGCTCTTCGTGCGCATGCTGGAGGAGCTGCTGGGCCGGAAGGCGCAGATCGAGCTTCTCCCGCCGCAGCCCGGCGATATGGTGGAGACCTGCGCCGATCTCGCGCGGGTGAAGGCGGCCGTCGGCTACGGGCCGCGCGTGCCGCTCGAGGAGGGGCTGCGGCGCTTCGTGGAGTGGTTCCGTGGATACTACGGCGCGTAGTTATTTGCTGACTACGATGTAACCAGCCCGCGGCTGGCGCCCTGCGGTGCCGGACCGGAACCTCTCAAGTCCTGCCATGTCGCCGCTGCAACTCCTCACGGCCCTCCTCGCGGCGGTCACGCTGATCGGCGTGGCCGTCGGGCGCTATCCGGCGCTCAAGATGAACCGCGCGACGATCGCGCTCGTGGGCGCGGTGCTGCTGATTGCGTGCGGCGCGCTGCCACTCGAGGCGGCGTACCGCGCCGTGGACTGGAACACCATCCTGCTCCTCTTCGGCATGATGGTGCTCAATGTGAATCTCCGCCTCGCCGGCTTCTTTCACCTCGTGACGGCGCGCGTCGTCCGGCGCGCGCGCACCCCGCGCCGACTGCTGGCGTTGGTCATCGTCGTGTCAGGCACGTTCTCGGCGGTGTTCCTCAATGACACGATCGTGCTTGTATTCACGCCACTAATACTCGATCTGACCGCCGCGCTGCGCCGCAACCCGCTCCCCTACCTCGTCGGCCTCGTCACCGCCGCCAATATCGGCTCGGTCGCCACCATCACGGGCAACCCGCAGAACATGCTCGTGGGCATTTCGTCGGGAATCGGTTTCGTGGACTTTGTGCTCGCGCTCGCGCCCATCGCGATCGTCGGACTCGCCGTGGCGTGGGCGGTGATCGTGCTGGTCTACCGCCGTGAGTTTCGCGCGGAGGTGTTCGACCACGCCCATGCTTTCGCCACGCACGAGAACCCGCCGCTGCTGCGGAAGGCGATGTTTGCCACGGGACTGATGCTCGTCGCCCTGGTCGCCGGCGCGCCCGTGCCGCTGGCGGCTGCGCTTGCCGCGGCGCTGCTCCTCATCACCCGCCGCACGGAGCCCGAGAAGGTGTTTCAGGAGATCGACTGGTCGCTGCTCGTGTTTTTCAGCGGGCTGTTTGTCGTCACGGGCGCGATCGAAGCCTCCGGCCTCGGTGGGAAGCTCTTCGCTGCGCTCCGGCCCTACGCCGACGGCGGGCCGGCGCCACTCACGGGCGTGTCGCTGGTGCTGAGCAATCTCGTGTCGAACGTTCCCGCGGTGATGCTCTTCCGCCCGGTCGTGCCGACGCTCGACGCGCCTCACACGGCGTGGCTCACGCTCGCGATGGCGACGACCCTTGCCGGCAACCTCACGCTGCTCGGCTCCGTGGCCAACCTGATCGTGGCCGAGATTGCCCGCCGGCGGGGCGTGCACCTCACGTTTGTCGAATACCTGAAGGCCGGCACGCCGATCGCGGTGATCACGCTCCTGCTCGGCGTCGCCTGGCTGAGCTTCTGAGGGGAGCCCCGCCGTGTCTGGGCTGTCGAACACCGGCCGGGTGCGGCTTTTCTGCGTTCTCTTCGTTGTCTTCTGTTTCGGCCGTTGTTCCTGTGCCACCTCCGGGCTTGCTTTCTCTGAACCGACTCCCACGGTTCACTTGAACCGCCCTCCTCTCTTTATCTCGAAAAACCACCATGTCCAAAGCTGCACCTGTCAAAGCCGCTCCCGCCTCCGCCGCCCCCTCTGTCGATGTCGGAGCGCGCAAGAATCTCGATCTCGCGGTGTCCTCGATCACCAAACAATTCGGCGAGGGCTCGATCATGCGCCTGGGCGAGAACTCGAAGATGAAAGTCGAGACCCTTTCGACCGGCTCGCTCGCAATCGACCTGGCGCTGGGCGTCGGCGGGTTGCCGCGCGGTCGCATCGTCGAAATCTACGGACCGGAGTCGTCGGGCAAGACGACCTTCTGCTTGAGCGTCATTGCCGAGGCGCAGAAGAAGGGCGGCCTCGCCGCCTTCATCGATGTCGAGCACGCGCTCGATCCGAAATACGCGCGCGTCGTCGGTGTGAACCTCGATGACCTGCTCGTTTCCCAGCCCGACAGCGGTGAAGATGCGCTCAACATCGCGGAGACGCTCATTCGCTCCAACGCGATCGACGTGATCGTGATCGATTCGGTCGCCGCGCTCGTATCCAAGCAGGAACTTGATGGTCAAATGGGTGACGCGACCGTCGGCTCGCAGGCGCGCCTCATGAGCCAGGCGATGCGCCGCCTCACCGCCGTGGTGAGCAAGACCAAGTGCATCTGCATCTTCACGAACCAGATTCGCGAAAAGATCGGCGTGATGTTCGGCAACCCCGAGACGACCCCGGGCGGCCGCGCGCTGAAGTTTTTCGCCTCGATCCGCATCGACATCCGCCGCAAGGACCAGATTAAGACTCCCGACGGCAAGGTCGTGGGCAATCGCACCAAGGTGAAGGTCGTGAAGAACAAGGTCGCTCCGCCGTTCACCGAGTGCGAATTCGACATCATGTACGACGAAGGCATCTCGAAGACCGGCTCGATCCTCGATCTCGGCCTTGAGCACAAGATCCTGGAAAAGAAGGGTGCGTGGATCGCCTACAACGGCGAACTGGTCGGCCAAGGTCGCGACGCCGCCAAACAGACGCTGCGCGAGAAACCTGAAATCGCTCAGAAGGTCATACAGGCCGTGCTGGAGAAAGTTAACATAACGGGCGGAACCACCGTCACCGGCAGCGAGCCGGAGGAATAAGCCCCGGTTCTGCGGTCATGGTTTTACCCGCGCGACACCTGCGCTTCTGGAGCGGCGCCGCCGTCACGTGTCTCCCTTTGTGGATACTGTCGGCGGCCTCGAAGCCACCTTCGGCTGACAAAGCCCCGCCGGTGCTTCTCTCGACGACCGGGGGCGGGCCGAAGTGGCCGACGGTGGCCGACTTGATCGCTGCGGCCGGCAAAGGCGATCCCGTCGCGTGTTATCAATACGCACAGCTGCTCGAGGAAGGCAACCCGACCAACCAGGTGGCGAAGGACGCGGCCAAGGCCGTCGCCTTTTATGAAAAGGCGGGCGAGGCCGGACACGGTCCGGCGTTGTTCCGCCTCGGCAAGATCTACGCGGAAGGCCTCGCGGGGGCGACGGTGAATTACCCGCGGGCCTACGACTTTTACTTGAAGGCCGCGCAGCGTGGCGTGGCCGAGGGCCAATACAACGTGGGCGCGATGCTGGTCAGCGCCCGCGGGGTGCGTCGCGATTACGTCGAGGGGCTGGCTTGGCTGCTGGTGGCGAGGAAGCATGGCGCCGACGCCGAAAGCGGCATCACACAGGTGAAGCAGCGCCTGCAGAAGACGCCCCAACGGATCGCCGCGGCGGAGGCCCGGGCCGCGCAGATCGAGGAAGAGCTCAAGGAGCCGAAACCTCGGCAGGCGGCCGCCCCCGCTCCCGGCAGTCCCAAGCCCGAGCGGCCTCGTATAGAGAAACCGGATACAACTCCGGTGCGGATTGCACCGCCAGCCATCCAGGTTCCACCGCCCGAAATCCCCGCTCCCCGCAAGGAGCCTTGACCCGGAAGCGTTCCGCCGGATGGCCGGCACGATGCGCCAGGGAGGTCTCCCCCGCCGGGGCGGTCCTTGCCGTCGAGGCCGATGCTTTGTGCGGTCGGGCTGCAATGTCCCTGCTGAGTCGGCCTGAGCCCACTTTGGTTCACTTGTGGTCCGGGCTTCACGCCCTCATGTCGGGAATAGATCCCGACCCACTGGTGCGGACCGGCGGATTGCGACCTCGGCGTTGGGCGTTTCCGTCGGGAATCGACGTGAACTGCACGCCTCCGGCTGGGCGGAGGTTCGGTGCGCCTCGCGCTGGCACAAGCGCATAAAAAAGCCCCGCGGCGGACGAATCCGCCACGGGGCGTGTAGGGATGATAACACTACGCGGAAAGATTCAGCTCGAGAAGAAGCCGTTTTGCTGCTCGCGGGCGGCCAGCACCGCCGGCTTTTCCGCCGGGGCGGCGTGGTGGCCGTGACCATTGCGGCCATTGGCGCCGGACGGGGTTTGGCCGTTGTTCGAGGCGGGTCGCGCGGCCGGCGTGCCGGCGGCGGACGCGGTGGCGCCGGCATGGGTGGCGGGCTTGGTCGCGGATGCATCGTCGGCCATCTGTTTGGCACCCTCGACCATGCGCGTGAGTTCGGCGACGATGCCTTTGAGCTGACCGGCCTGGGAGTCGAGCTCGGCGGCGGCGGCGGAGGTCTCCTCGGCGGTCGCCGCATTGCCTTGGGTGACGCGATCCATTTCGCCGACGGCTTGAACGACCTGGGCGATGCCCTGGCTTTGC
The DNA here is from genome assembly GCA_036406235.1 of Opitutaceae bacterium. Classification (GTDB taxonomy): domain Bacteria; phylum Verrucomicrobiota; class Verrucomicrobiia; order Opitutales; family Opitutaceae; genus DASWVO01. Next base: position 2,894 of record DASWVO010000263.1, on the reverse strand, counting down.
TCCGTCGAGGCGGTGGCGATTTCGGCGATGAGTTCGTCGACCTGGCGGGCCTTCCCGGTGATTTCGTCGAGGCTCTTGGCGACCTTGTTGCTCATCTGGGCGCCGCGTTCGCTCTTGGAAATCGAATCGTCGATCTTCTGGGCGGTTTCGCGGGCGGCCTGCGCACTGCGTTGGGCGAGATTGCGCACCTCGTCGGCGACCACGGCAAAGCCGGCGCCGGCGGCACCCGCGCGGGCCGCTTCGACCGCGGCGTTGAGCGCGAGGATGTTGGTCTGGAAGGCGATCTCGTCGATCGTCTTGATGATTTTGGAGATCTCGCCGCTGGCGGTCTGGATGTCCTGCATCGCCGTCTGCATCTCTTTCATGTCGGCGGTACCGGCGTCGGCGGCCTGGCGGGTCTGGTTGGCGAGGCCCTTGGCGGATTGCGCGTTCTCGGCGTTGCGCTTGGTCATGGCGGCCATCTCTTCGAGCGACGCGCTGGTTTCCTCGAGGGTCGCCGCCTGGCGGGAGGCGCCGTCAGCCATGGTCTTGCTGGCCGCGGTCACCTGGCTGGAGGCGCCGGCGGTGTGGGTGGCTCCCTCGGTGAGACGCTGGGCCAGTTGCTGGATCGGGCGGCTGACGCTGCGGCCGACGATCCACGCGGTCACCAGGCCGGTGGCGAGGCCGACGACGCTGATGACGAAGACGAGCCATTCGTTGCGGCGCTGAGCGGAGCGGGTGTCCTCGTCGATCTTGTTCTGCAAGTCGCGCAGCGTCGCTCGCAGACCGCTGATCTTGGCGGAAAACTGGGGCGCGAGCTTGTCGAGCTCACCGGTGATGATAGCGGCGCGCTGGTTGACGAGATCGACGATCTTGTCGAAACATTGTGAATACGCGGCCACGGCCTCGCCGAGCTGCGCGAGGATCTTCTTCTTCTCCGGATCGGCGAGCGAGGCATCGAGCGCTTCGGCGGTCTGAAGGTCTTTCAGAATCGAATCGAGCTGCTTCTGGACCTGTGCGAAAGACTGGCGGACGGTGTCGACCTGCGCGGGATCGTAGCGCAGCAGGAAGCCGTTCACCGCGGCCACGCCCTGGTAGAACTGCTGGAGCGCGGTGGAGGTTTTGAAGGAGGCATTCTGGTCACCACTCTGCCGGGCGGCAACCAGCATCCCGCGGAGATGCTCGGTGATGGCGGCGGACTGGACTTCGAGTACCGTCGTCACCTGCTCATCGCGTTGAGCGCGGATGGTGACGATGCGTTCGACGGCCTGATTGTACTGGGCGAGCAGGCCGCGTGCGTCGTTCAGTTCGGTGGCACGAGTGGGATCGCCGGTCGCCTCGGCGGTGGACGCAAGGGCGTTCTGAACCTTGATGAGCGTGTGCTGGTACTTCTGCACTGACTCGGCAGTGCCGGTGGCGAGGAATTCCTGCACGTCCATCCGCAGTTCGAAGATCGCCGCTTCGAGATTGGCGGCGCGATTGGTTTCCTCCGCGCTGGTGGAGAGGCCGGCGAGACCGCTGCCGGCTTTGCCGAGGGCAAGGTAAGCGAGGCCGGCCACCGCGACGAAGAGGACGAAGACGAGGGCGAAGCCGGCGAGGATCTTGCGGCCAATGGTAAGGTTTCGGAATTTCACGGCGGAGGTGGCTGGAGCGACAAGGCGCAGACGCTTATTCTTCGTAATTGAAGACGAGAGGTACCGTGACGCGGACCTTGACGGTCTTGCCGTCCTTCTGGGCCGGCTTGAACTTCCACTGCTTGATGGCGTCGAGCGAGGGTTGTTTGAAGCCCTCGTGGGACGCCTTGGCGACCTCCGCGTCGATCACGGCGCCTTGGGTATCGATCACGATCGTGACCGAACACGCGCCGGAGACACCTTCGCGGCGGAGATCGGGCGGGTACTTTGGCGGAGGCGTGCGCACGGGGACGGGCGGCGTGTCGACCTTGGTGTAGATCTCTTCGTCGGCGTGCAGCGCGGCGGAGGCAAAACAGGCGAAAGCCAGGACGGATAGACGGCAGAAGCGGAGAAGCGCGTTCATGAGACAGTGGTCTGGTGGATATTGAGCCTGTGTGGTAATCGGCGTCTGCGGGTCAGGCTTAAGTAGAATTGCGGGCGCGCTCCGGCGCCTTTGCGCTTTGTGCGCCGCGCTTTCCATGGCCTTCGGTCGGTCAAGGGGGGGATCGGGCAGGTGTGCGCGTGCGCATCATTGGCCGCGGGCTTGCGTTCGGAGGAGCGGGTCGTTGCGTTGGCGCGATATGTCCCGGCACACCGACACGATTGCAGCGCTCGCCACCCCCATAGGTACCGCCGCGATCGCGGTGGTGCGGGCGAGCGGCCCGGGCTGCTTGGCGCTGGCCGGAGAACTCCTCGGCCGGACTCCCCTGCCCCGCGCGATGACGCATGCCGACTATCGCACGCGCGATGGCCAGCTCATCGATGACGTGCTGGTGACCTTCTTTCGGGCTCCGCATTCCTATACCGGGGAAGATGTCTTGGAGATCTCGTGTCACGGGAATCCATTTATTGCGCAAGTAGTTTTGCAGGACCTTTTTGCGAGGGGATGTGTCGCGGCGGAGGCAGGTGAGTTCACGCGCCGTGCCTTTCTGGGTGGGCAGATGGATCTCAGTCAGGCGGAAGCTGTGATGGACCTGATTCAAGCGCGCAGTGAGCGTGCCTTGGCGGCGGCCAACCAGCAGCTCCGCGGCAGCCTTGGCCGGCACCTAGCGGTCTTGACGGAGGCGTTGTTGCGGGTGCTAGCGAGAATTGAGGCCTACATCGATTTTCCCGACGAAGATCTGCCGGCGGAAGATCGCGGGATCGTGCGCGGCGAACTGGATGATGTTCTACGTGGAACGGGCCGGCTGCTGGCTACCCGACGTTATGGCGAGATTTTGCGCGACGGGTTGAAGACGGTCC
>DASWVO010000262.1:0-10724 GCA_036406235.1 Opitutaceae bacterium | reverse complement strand
GCACCGGCGCGCCGAACCAATGGAAGTGGGTGGGCATGACGCTCCTCTTCGGCCACTTCTTCTTCCCGTTCTTTGCGCTCATCGGCTATCCCGCCAAGCTCAACAAGGGCTGGATGAAGTTCGTCGCCTACTGGATCGCGGCGATCTTCCTGCTCGACGTGATCTACAACGTCTGGCCCTCGAAGAAGAACGAACTCGGCGATGCGCTGCCGTTCCTCGGGGTGCATCAGCTCTGGACCCTCACGGCCGTCATCGGCATCGGCGGCGTGTGCGTGTGGGCCTACCTGAAGAGCTTCGCCACGACCAAACTCATCCCGATCCGCGACCCGCGTATTGGCGAATCCCTTACACATCATGAGTGACGCTGCCACGTCCAACAAATCACTCTGGGTGACCGTGCTCGCTGTCATCGGCGGGTTCGCCATCTTCCTGTTGATCATCCTGGTCTCCCGCACCCCCGTGAAGCCGCTCGACGCGGTTTCCGGCGAGGTAGCGCCCGAGGAGCAGTGGAAACTCACCGCCGAGGGCCGCAAGGCGCGCCTGACGGAGATGCGCGGCCGCGAGCAGTCGGCCGCCGCCGGCTACGCGTGGATCGACAAGGACGGTGGCGTCGTCCAGCTCCCGATCGATCAGGCGATGAAGCTCACGATCGACGAGATCAACGCGAAGAAAAAGTAAGGCGACGAGGATGGACTGGTTCTTCTACGCCGTCGCGCTCCCGATCACCGCGCTGTTTCTCGCATCGGCCGTTTACGCGCTCTACTGGTCCGCGAAAAACGGCCAGTTGCGCGATTTCAACCGCGGCGCGGAGTCGATCTTCGACGAGAAGGAACCGATCGGACAGCCGACCGACGCCTTTCCGCCCCGCAAGCCCAAGAAAAGCAGCCGCTGACTGCCTCGCTACTCGAGCCCCCACCTTTCAAGATGTCCTCTCCTTCCAGTCTAGTCGTCTCCTTGAATCCGGCGACTTCACCCGATCTGGTGAAGCGTGCGGAGCTCAGCGAGATTGACGCGTCGACGAAGGCGCCGGCGCTGTTCTTCGTGATCTCAGCCGTTGTCTGGCTGTTGGTCGGCACTGCGTTTGCCCTCATCGCCTCCTTCAAGCTGCACACGCCGGAGTTCCTCGGCGATGTCGAGTGGCTCACGTTCGGACGCGCGCGCACCGCGCATCTGAATACCATGGTTTACGGATGGGGCGTCAACGTCGCCTTCGCGATCGCGTTCTGGCTCATGGCCCGTCTGTCGCGCTCGGTCCTGCGGCATCCGAACGTGCTCTTCGTTGCCGGTGTGTTTTGGAATCTGGGCGTCACGATTGGCACCTACGGCATCCTGGCGGGCGACTCGACGTCGATCGAGTGGCTGGAGTTCCCGCCCTATGCGACGCCGCTGCTGTTTGTGTCCTACGCGTTGATCGGCGCCTGGGGGATTATCACGTTTCGCTTCGGCAAGTCGCAGCACATCTACGTCTCGCACTGGTATCTGCTCGCGGCGTTCTTCTGGTTCCCCTGGCTCTACTCGATCGCGCAGATCATGCTCATCTTCGAGCCGGCGCGCGGCACGGTGCAGGCTCTGGTCAACTGGTGGTTTGCCCACAACATCCTGGGGCTCTGGTTCACGCCGGTCGGCCTCGCGGCGATCTACTATTTTCTCCCGAAGGTGCTCGGTAAGCCGATTCACAGCTATTATCTCTCGCTGCTCGGCTTCTGGTCCCTCGCGTTCTTCTACAACTGGGCGGGCGTTCACCACCTGATCGGCGGTCCGGTGCCGGTGTGGGTGCAGACCGCGGGCATCGCGGCCAGCTTCATGATGGCCGTGCCCGTTGTCGTCGTGGCGATCAATCACCACATGACGATGGTCGGCAACTTCCACGTGCTGAAGACCAGCCCGACGCTGCGCTTCATCGTGTTCGGCGCCGTGTCCTACACGCTGGTGTCGCTGCAGGGCTCGTCGATGGCGATCCGCAGTTGGGCCGAGGTGATGCATTTCACGCACCACACGATCGGGCATTCGCACTGGGGCATGTATGCCTTCTTCACGATGGTCGGTTTCGGCAGCCTCTACTACATCCTGCCGCGCATTCTCCTCAAGGAGTGGCCCTCGGCGAAGCTCATCAGCATTCACTTCTGGACCACCGCGGTTGGCGTTTTGATCTACGTCGCCGGCATGACCGTTGGCGGCCTGATTCAGGGGCTGCTCATGAATACGCCGGCCCTCGCTTTCAAACTCGGTCTCCAGCAGAACGCCGATCCGATTCCGTTCATCGAGATCGTGCGCACGACGATTCCGTACCTCTTCAGCCGGAGCCTGGCGGGCATCCTCATCACGGTCGGCCACGTCGCCTTCGCCGTGAACGTCGCGTGGATCCTGCTCCGGCCGCGCCCGGCCGGCGCGACGGCCCCGACGCTGTTTGCCACCCCGAGTGAGATGGAGATCACCACCCGATGAATCGCGCGCCGATCCTTTTCCTGGGCGTCTTTTTCACCCTGGCGTTCTCGTGGACCGGCGTCGTGCTGGTCAACCAGATCACCTACGGCAACCTGACGCCGTATTACGACGCGAACGAAGGCAAAGTCTTCCCTGAGGCGATTCCGGGCGAGGCCGCACGCGGCAAGCTCGTGTATCAGGACCTTGGATGCATCTACTGCCACAGCCAGCAGGTGCGGCGTCCCGGTTACGGCGCCGATGACCTCCGCGGCTGGGGCGACCGCCAGAGCGTCGCCCGCGACTACATCCGCGAGCAGCGCGTGCTCCTTGGCACGATGCGCACCGGGCCGGATCTTCGCAATGTCGGCGCACGCCTGAACGACCCGACCTGGCACTACCTGCATCTCTACGATCCGCAGATCACCTCGAAGGGCTCCAACATGGCGCCGTTCCGGTTCCTCTTCGAGAAGCGTCGCATCGTGGGGCAGCCGTCGCCGAAGGCGTTGAAATTGCCCGCCGGCTACGCGCCCGAGGCTGGCTATGAAGTGGTGCCGACCGAGCGCGCGGAGTCGCTGGTCGCTTATCTGCTCAGCTTGAAGGACACCTACGAATACCCGGTCGAGAAACAGAAGAACACCCCGCCGGCACCGGCCAAGGAGGAGGCAAAGGGATGAGCGCTGAGCCGCACAACAAGCCGCAACTCGAACAGGCGGCGGCGTCGGATCAAAGCATCCAGCGCGTTCACGCGATCCTGCTGCGGGAGAAGCCCGAGCCGCGCGAGGGATTTTCGCCGATGCCGCTCTTCCTGCTCGGCTTCATCTCGGCGATGATCTTCGTGAGCTGCATTTACATCGTGCACTACCGCGGCGGTTTCGATCCGCTGGTCTACGATGAGCGCGTGGTGGAGCCGGGAGCGGGCGGTGGGGCGGCGAAGGCCGCGGTCGACCCCCGGGTCGCCGGCAAGCGCTCCTTCACGCAGGTCTGCGCGACCTGCCACCAGGCGACGGGCTTGGGCGTTCCCAGCGTTTATCCGCCGCTGGCCGGCTCGGAGTGGGTCACCGGCAGCGAAGAGCGCGTGATCAGCGTCCTGCTGCACGGCCTGCAGGGCCCAATCACCGTCGAGGGCAAGCAGTTCAACAACAACATGCCGGCCTTCGGCCAGGGCAGCGCCTACAACTGGAACGACCAGAAGATCGCCGATGTGCTCACCTACATCCGCTCGGAGTGGGGCAACAACGCCACACCGATCACGGCGGAGCAGGTTACCGCCATCCGCACCAAGGAAGCCGGTCGCTCCAAGCCGTGGAGCGAGGCCGAGCTGCAGGGCAAGTAAGCCCGCATCCGCGCAAGACGCACGTATTCAAAAAAGCCCGACCGGAGACGGTCGGGCTTTTTTTTGACCAAGGAGCGGCGGCACTCTTGCCGCCGTTCTTGATTCCAACTCGGCAGCAGGAGTGCCGCCGCTCCTTGGGGCCGTTCTATTCGCCGAGCTTCATCCCCGTCACCAGATAGCCCTGCACGTAGTCGCGCACTGCCTCCGCGAGCGCCGTCACGGGGCGCTCGTAGCCCGTGGCGCGGAGCTTCGCGACGTCGGCTTTGGTGTAGTATTGGTATTTCCCCTTCAGCACCTCGGGCATCTCGATGAACTCGATCTGCGGCGCGCGCTCGAGCGCCTTGAAGATCGCTGTCGCGAGCGTCACCCACGTGTTCGCCTCGCCGGAGCCGAGGTTGTAGAGCCCGCCCGCGGTTGAGGCTTTTTCCGCGAAATGGATCGTCATCTCGACCGCGTCTTTGACGTAGAGGAAGTCGCGCATCTGCTCGCCGTCCTGGAACTCGGGCTTGTAGCTCTTGAAGAGCTGCACCTTTCCCGTGGTCTGGATCTGCTGGTACGCCTTGTTCACGAGCGAGCGCATGTCGCCCTTGTGATCCTCGTTCGGGCCGAAGACGTTGAAATACTTCACGCCGACGACCTGCTTCAGAAACCCGTGCCGCTGCGCATGGAGATCGAAGAGGTGCTTGGAGTAGCCATACATGTTGAGCGGACGCAGTCGTTGCAGGTCCTCGCTCTGGTCATCCATTCCCTGCGCACCATCGCCGTAGGTGGCCGCAGATGACGCGTAGATGAACCGCGTGCCGCGCGAAAGCGACCATTCGGCGAGCTCCTTTGTGAACGCGAAGTTGTTGTCGATGAGGTAGGCGGCGTTCTTCTCAGTCGTGGCCGAACACGCCCCGAGGTGAAACACGGTCGAAAACTTTCCGAAGGCATCGCCGTCGGCGGTCAGCCTGGTCCGAAACGCGTCGGCTTCGAGATAATCGCTGAACTTAAGCGGCACGAGGTTCTTCCATTTCTCGTCGGAACCGAGAAAATCAGTGACGACGATGTCCGAGATGCCGCGCTGATTGAGCGCCCAGACAAGCGCGCTGCCGATAAAGCCCGCGCCACCGGTGACGAGAATCCGACCGTTGAGAGTGCTCATGAAACGCCCGTTTCTAGCGGCGGTCGCGGCGATGACACGGACAAAATGAGGGACGCTGGAGGGAGGGCGGGGGCGCCGACTCCGCCGTTGTGGGGCGGGCTTTACGCCCGACATGCCGGAGATAAACCCCGACCCACATGATCGGATGGGCGGGGCCCCGGCCCCGCTCTGCATTGCAACGTGGATCGGCTACGCGGTCCCCATCAGCACCCGCGCGAGTTGCGTGCGGTTCTCCACGCCGAGCTTTGGGTAGATCACGTGGAGCGTCCACACGACCGAGGTGACGGCTTTGCCGAGGCGCGCCGCGATTTCCTTGTTCGATAATCCGTCGCGGGCCAGCAGGGCGACGCGGCGCTCGGCCGGGCTGAGGGCCTGCAGGGCGGCGGCGGTGGCCGCTGTGTGCGGGACCGTTGCGTCGGCCCCGAGAAACGTATCCAGATACGAGAGGGTCACGAGATAGCACGCCGCTGGCGGGGCGCCAGGTTCGTCGACCAGCTCGCGGCGCACGGTGGCGTGAAGGCCCGCGATACCCGGATGGGCGAGGCGGATCGTGTCGGGCTGGCCCTCCGCCCGGCCCTCCAGCAGGCCGAGCCGGCCGATCGTCTGGCTGATCGCCTCCGGAAGGGCGAAGCAGGCGCGCGTGTTGAACGACACGGCGCGTTGCGGTCCGAAGTTCCACATCGCGCAGAGATCGTAGGCGGCGTCGTTGGCGAAAAGCAGTTCGCCCGCCGGGCCCACGAAGAGGGTTGCGATCGGCAGCGACGCGACGAATTGCTCGCAGCATCGCCGCCGCGCCTTCTCCGCCCGCTGACGCGCCACCCGCTCGAGCGCCGAATGCACCGCCCAATACAAGGCCATCAACACGGCGTGATCTTTCGCTGCGAATGGGCCGTGCTCCTCGCGCCGGCAGATCGAGAGCATCGCCCGCATTTGTCCGCGCGGACTCCAGAACACGAGGTTTGCGAAATCGTGGCAGGCAGGCGGTGGTGGCGGCGAACGCGGTTCCAGCGGCGCGGGCAGGGCTCCGTTCTCCGCCTGCAGTTCGAGCGCCGCCCCCGGGTCCTCGCGCAACACCTCGGAGAATGTGTAGAGGCGGGCCTGCGGGTGAATCTGTAGGTAGTTTCTTGATACCGTCACGCCGCGTGAGCGGATGTACCCGGGAAAGAGGCGGTGCCAGCGCTCCCAAGTGGCGCTGGCGTCGGCAGCCGCAAGTTCGGGGAGCAGCAATTCGATGAATTCATGGGCGACCCGCGGGCGCAGGAAAGTGAGCACCGTCTGCCAGATTTCCTCCGCAGTGGCGGCCAGGTGCACCGGATGCAGCGCCGCCGCGGTCTCGTCGGCGGTGAGGTCCGGCGGGCGCACGCCTGGCCCACGTAAGGCGGGAGGGGTGGAGCGCTTCACGGGGGCACCATGGCCACGCGGGCGGGGCGAGGCAATCTCGCGGACGGTGGCCGAAACGCGTGCCGGCTGTCGGATCCCAAGTTTTGATAGGTCGACGCGGCGGCCCTGCCGAGCCTCTCTCGAGCAACCGCCACACCACCCAGGCGTTCCGTCGATGAAGCAACTCCGCTTCGTTGCGGCCCGCCGGCACCTGTCTATCTTTCCTCATGCTTGCCACCCCTGAAAAACCTGCAACCGGGGCCGGGAGCTTCGACTGGCCGCTCGCCTACGATGCCGAGGCGTTTCTACGACGGCAGATCGACGCCTTTCTCGCCCACAACACCGCCGCGCGCCAGCTCGCCGGGCGCATGGAGACCGAAACCGGCACGGACTTTTATGAGTGGGTCGATCATTTCACGCTCGATCCCTCGACCGAGACCGAACTCGCCGCGCTCGGATTGCGAGAAGAAGCCGTGCCGGCACCGAAGGATTGGCGCATACTTTACCACCCGCGGGCGATGATGCCCCGGGTCGTGCTCGTCGACGGCGGAACCAGGGACGGGGCTCCGAAGACGCTGGCGATCCGGGCCGAATCGATCGTCGACTTTGCGTCGCGTCACAATCTCGGCCCGGAGCGCGACGGCTGTCTCGGTGCGAGCATGCGACAGCTCGTCGTCAGCGACGAGGGCGGCTTTGTCTTTCGCGCGCTGGAGCGGCTGGCCTACCGCGGCTTCATGATCGAGGAGCCGACGTTTGAGTTTGTGAGCGACGTCGTGCGGGTGCGCGAACTCTGGCGCATGCGGCGCCGCGATTTCCCCGACGACGCCGACGCGGTGGCGCACGCCTTCGCGCTGCAGGCGAAGGTCATCGGCCTCGTCGGTCGTGACGTCGCCTGCGAGCTTTTCTTTGCCGAGGAGCGCGCCTACTGGGAGCTGCGCAACACGGCCGCGCGTATCCAAAAGCGGCGACAGGATCTGCTCGGTCTCGGCTGGGGCAATCACGATCACCACACCTTTCGCTCTTCGCGGCGCTTCTTTGCCGACTTCATCCGATTCCTGCTCAATTTCGGCTTCGAAAAACGCGAACGTTACTACGCGGGCGCGGAGGCGGGGTGGGGCGCGCAGATTTCAGAGCATCCGGTGACCGGCATCACCGTCTTCGCCGACGTCGATCTCACCCCGGACGAAACCGAGATCGATTTCTCCACCCAGCCGCTTCCGCCCGCACCGCGCCTCGGCACGGTTGGCCTTTGGTGCGGGTTGCACGGCGACAGTTTTCTGCAAGCCGGCATGCACCACCTGGAAGCGCGCTTCGACTTCGCGGCACTGCGCGACCAGCTCGAACAGCACGGCGTGAAGACGATGCGCCCGTTCTCGGATTTCCCGTTCCTCAAACAGGCCTTTACCGAGGGCGAGCGCTGGGCGGTGAGTTTGCCGCGCGTGGAGAAACTCCGTCGGCAAGGGCTTATCACCGCGGAGCAGGAAGTGAGCTTCATCGAAAACGGTGCGATTGGCAGCCATCTCGAAAACCTCGAGCGCAAGGGCGGCTACAAGGGCTTTAACCAGAAATCCGTCAGCGTGATCATTGCCGCGACCGATCCCCGCGCGATGCAGCACAGCCATGCTTGATTTCGTGTTCCCTCTTCAACCCATGCGTATCGGCATCATCGGCGCCGGCAAAGTCGGCGCAACCATCGCCCTGCTCCTCGCTGACTCCGCTTTTTGCAGCGAGGTTATCCTCGCGGACCTGCGCGAACCGGAGGCTCTTCCGGTTCTTCGCAAGGCCCGCTTCCGCCGCCTTGATGCCGCCGATCCCGCGTCGCTGCGAACCTTTGTGCGGGAGTGCCACGCGGTGCTTTGCGCGGGTCCTTACTACCTCAACAAAGGCGTTGCCGAGGCGTGCGGCGAGGCGCGGGTGGCCTATTTCGATCTTACCGAGGACGTCGGAACAACGCAGCATGTGCGCGCGCTCGCCGCGCACGACGGCGCCTCGACCTTCATGCCCCAGTGCGGACTCGCCCCTGGTGCAATCAACGTCGTCGGTGGTGCTCTCGCGCGCCAGTTCACGGAGGTGCGTTCGCTGGAAATGCGTGTCGGCGCCCTGCCGCTTTCGGCGAGCAACCAGATGAAGTACTACCTGAGCTGGAGCACCGTCGGGCTGATCAACGAATACTGCCAGCCCGGCGAAGTGCTCTATGAGGGCCGGCCGGCGACCACGCTCCCGCTCGACGGACTCGAGCGCCTCACGATCGACGGCACGGAATACGAGGCGTTCAACACCTCGGGCGGAGTTGCGACGATGTGCGAGACCTTCGCCGGCAAGGTGCGCGACCTCAGCTACAAGACGCTGCGGTATCCAGGACATCGTGACTTGATGAAGTTTCTGCTCTTCGACCTGCAGCTCAATCAACGGCGCGAACTCCTGACGCAGATTTTCGACCAGGAGGTTCCGCTCACTTTCGACGACGTCGTGGTCGTTTACGTGAACGCGGTTGGCCATGATCACGATCGCCGCCTCGTTCAGCACAGCTACATCAAAAAAATCTACTCCACCGAAGTCCTCGGGCGGCGTCTTTCCGCGATCCAGCTCTCCACGGCGGCGGGCGCGGTCGCGATGCTGGAGCTCTTCTCGCGCCGGCGGCTGGTGTCGGGCTTTGTCAGTCAGGAATCGGTGCCCCTGGCGGAATTTCTCTCCACGAAATGGGGCGGACTTGTATATTCGCCGCAGAACGGAAACGGAGCCGCGCACCCGGAGAGCTACTGCGCATGAGCACGAGGGTCATCGACGTTCGCAACGAAGTCTTCGCCGAGCTCGGTCTCTCGGCCGAGGAGGCCGGCGCCTTTGACGGCACCTCCTGGCTGGCCCACGGTCCTCTGCTGGCCGTCACCTCGCCGATCGACGGCTCGCTGCTCGGCCACGTGCGCCAGGCCGACGCCGCCGACTATGGGCGCGTGGCCCACGCCGCGGCTCAAGCCTTTCTGCGCTGGCGCGAGACACCGGCCCCGCAGCGGGGGGAACTGGTGCGGCTGCTTGGTCACCGCTTCCGGGCGGCCAAGCCTGCGCTCGGCCGTCTGGTGAGCCTCGAAGCGGGCAAGATCCTCGCAGAAGGCGCGGGCGAGGTGCAGGAGATCATCGACATTTGCGACTTCGCGACCGGGCTCTCGCGTCAACTCCACGGGTTCACGTTTCCGTCGGAGCGCCCCGGGCATCGCATCATGGAGCAGTGGCACCCGATTGGGCCGGTCGGCTGCATCACGGCCTTCAACTTTCCAGTGGCGGTGTGGGCGTGGAATTTTGCCGTCGCCGCGGTATGCGGCGACACGGTGCTGTGGAAACCATCGGAAAAAACGCCCCTGACGGCGATCGCGTGTATCAAGTTGGTCGCTACGGTTTGCCGCGAGACCGGCGTCGATCCCGCGGTGGCGGCGCTCGTGATCGGCGATGCGTCGATCGGCCGGAAACTCGCCGCCGATCCCCGGTTGCCGGTCATTTCAGCCACGGGCTCGATCGCCATGGGGCGTTACGTCGCGGCCGCAGTCGCCCAGAGGCTCGGCCGCACGATCCTCGAGTTGAGCGGCAATAATGCCGCCATCGTCACGTCGCGCGCCGATCTCGACGTGGCTGCGAAGGCGATTTTCTTCGGCGCCGTCGGCACCGCCGGCCAGCGGTGCACGACCACGCGGCGCCTGATCGTGCACCGCAGCGTCAAGGAGCCGTTTGTCGACCGCCTGGTGCGTAACTACGAGAGCGTGCCGATTGGAAATCCGCTGCAGGCCGGCATCCTCGTTGGCCCCTTGATCGACAATGCCGCGGGCATGCGGATGCACGCCGCCCTCGACCGCGCCCGCGAGGCCGGCGGCAAGGTGCTCACCGGCGGTCAGCCCGTGGCCGTGGCGGAATGCGCCGGCGGCTGTTATGTGCGACCGTCGATTGTAGACATGCCCGAGCAGGCGGAGGTGGTGCGGGAGGAAACCTTTGCGCCGATCCTCTACGTACTCACGTATGAGACGCTCGACGAGGCGATCGCCCTGCACAACGGCGTCTCGCAGGGCCTGAGCTCGGCCATCTTTACCACGGATTTCCAGGAAGCGGAGCGTTTTTTGGCGCCGGGCGGAAGCGACTGCGGACTGGCCAATGTCAACACCGGCACGAGCGGCGCGGAAATCGGCGGGGCGTTTGGCGGCGAAAAGGACACCGGCGGGGGTCGCGAGAGCGGGAGCGACGCGTGGAAGGCCTATATGCGCCGCGTCACCTCGACTCTCAACGCCACCGGCGACGTGCCGCTCGCACAGGGAATAAAGTTCGAGTGAGCCGGCTGAACCGGGCTCTTTGCAGGAGCGAACTTGCTCGCGATCGATTTGGCATCCCGGGCAAGTTCGCTCCTGCCTCCAATGCAGATGGCCAAGGCTCGAACCCCCTCCGAATCCGCATGGCGTTCGCTCG
>DASWVO010000261.1:0-3421 GCA_036406235.1 Opitutaceae bacterium | reverse complement strand
CAGTTTCTTCCAGTAGGATGCGTTCGGAAAACTCGGGTCGAAGATGAAGGCCTCCGCTTCGAGCACGAGCCGGTTGCCGTCGACGCTCGGCGCGCCGTGCGTGAGCATCTCGATGCCGATTCGCGCGAGCGTGCTGCGCTCGGTGAACTTCAGCTCGGCGAGGTGCGCCTTGAGAAACTCAAACTCGGCGGGGTGGCGCGGCCAGAAGGCGAGGGTGAGCGCGACGCCGTGTTCGTCCTTGGCCCGCACGGCCAGGATCTGACCGTCCTGGCTCGTCCAAAATTGCTCGGGATTCATATCTGGACTGGCGACGCAACCACCACCTCTCGTCGGACACAAGCGGGGAGTCGGAGAGCGTCTAGAAAGTCCGGAGGCCATGCCTCCGGGCTTTTTAAACGCGCTCTCAGGGATTGCATTTGCGCACGTGCCGGCGCAGCCTCCGATCTTTCACGGCAACAAAACCCTTCCTGCCGTGACCAAGCTATACACCCAACGCATGAAATTCCTTCGCCTCATCAAGGCCTCTGCGCTCGCTGCCGGCATCACTGCGGGACTCGCCGCGCAAGACGTCAAATTTGACGCCCCCGCCGGACAGCAGCCGCCCGCCACCCCGTCGCCCGCCGCTCCCGCCACGCCGGCGGCGCCGGCGGAAAAGTTCACCGAGACCCAACTGTTGGAGACCTTCGGCTGGTTCATCGGCAAGCGGGTGGGGCTGGCCGAACTCGGGTTCACCGACGCTCAAGTCGAGTCGATGATCAAGGGCCTCAAGCAGGCCGCCGGCGGCGGGGAAGCGCCCTACAAGCTTGAGGAAATCGGGCCCGAGATGGACAAGTTCATGCAGGCCAAGCAGGGGCAGTATGTCGAAAAGCTGCGCCAGCAGGGCATGGCCGAATCGACAAAGTTCCTTGCGGAGATCAAGGCGAAGCCCGGCGTCGTGACACTGCCGAGCGGTCTCGCCTACGAGATCGTGAAACCCGGTGAAGGCGAGTATCCAAAAGCGACCGACACGGTGAAGGTGCACTACACCGGCACGCTCGTGAACGGCACGGTTTTCGACAGCTCCGTGCAGCGGGGCGAGCCGATGGAGATTGCCCTCAATCAGGTGATCCCCGGTTGGACCGAGGGCATGCAGAAGATCAACAAGGGTGGTAAGATCAAACTCTACGTGCCGCCGCAACTCGGCTATGGTGACAACGGCCAGGGGGGCATCCCGCCGGCCGCGACGCTGATCTTCGACGTCGAGCTGCTCGAGATCAAAGCCGCCACGCCAGCCGCGACACCCGCTCCCGCTCCGGCTCCCGTCGGCAAGTAACGCGAGCAACGCTTCGCCGGCGCTGATCCCGGCAACCTTTGTCGCCCTCCCGCCGCGCGGGAGGGCGTTTTTGTTTTTGTCCGCTGTATTCACGCATTCGTAACACGCCGTGGGACTATTTGTTTGCCGGGCATGGCGCTCCGCTGCACGACACACGGCATCCTGCCCGTATGAAGATCGCCCTCGTCACCGAGACCTATCCACCGGAGGTCAACGGCGTCGCGATGACCCTCAGCCGGCTGGTCCAAGGGCTGCGAACGCGCGGACATCGGGTCGAAGTGGTGCGCCCCCGGCAGGCGACGGAGCTGCACGCCCGCGAGAAACCGCTCACAGAGGACCTGCTCGTCCCGGGCGTGCCGATCCCGTTTTACAAAGCGCTGCGTCTCGGTCTGCCGGTGACCGGCCGGCTGCGACGGCGTTGGGCGACGAGGCGCCCTGATGTCGTGCACGTGGCCACCGAAGGTCCGCTCGGCCTGGCTGCCGTTCGGGCCGCCCGCGCGTTGCGCCTGCCCGTGACCTCGAGCTTCCACACCAACTTTCACGCCTACGGCGGGCATTACGGGTTCAAGCCGCTGCGCGGCGCGGCGCTCGGTTACCTGCGGTGGTTCCACAACCGCACCCGGTGCACGTTGGTGCCGGCGGGAGATCTGCGCGCAGCTCTCGAGAGCGACGGGTTCGAGCGACTCGGCGTCCTGGCGCGCGGAGTCGACGCCCAACTTTTCGCTCCCGGCCGCCGTCGCCCGGAGTTGCGCGCGAGCTGGGGGGCGTCGGCCGATACACCGGTGGTCATTTACGTCGGGCGGATGGCCGCCGAGAAGAATCTCGGGCTGGCGGTCGAGGCGTTTCTGGCGATGCAGCAGGAGGCGCCGCGGGCGAAATTCGTGCTCGTGGGTGACGGACCGGAACGGCCCGCGTTGGCGCGTCAGTATCCGCAGTTTCACTACGCGGGTATGCGGCGCGGGGAGGACCTGGCGGCGCATTATGCATCGGCCGATGTCTTTGTGTTTCCGAGCGTCACCGAAACGTTCGGCAACGTGGTTACGGAGGCGCTGGCGAGCGGTCTCGTGGTGCTCGCGTATGACTACGCGGCCGCGCGCGAGCACGTGCGTTCTGGCGAGAATGGTTTCACGGTGCCGTTCGGCGATGGGGGCCGGTTTCTCGCGGCGGCGCAGGAGATTATGCAGCGGCGTTCCGAATGGCCGGCCTTGCGGGCCGCCGCGCGCGCCTCGGCGCTCGCGATTACGTGGGATGCCATTATCGAGAAATTCGAGGGTGAGCTGCGGATGGCCGCGGGGTAGGGCCCGGCTCCGAGCGGCCGCTCCGGCCTGCGGATGCTGAGTCGGGGCGGTTGTCCCGCCTCATGGCATCTTCCGAGAGTCGCAAAATTCGTGACAGCCCCCCCGGGCTCCGGCGCAAAACCTACGAGCCGAGGCGGGAGTCTTTTTTGGCGGCGAGGGTTTGCTTGAGGTTTCGCAACAGCTCGTCGGCATTGCGCGCCTCCTCCGGGGTAACCCGTTGCTGGTACTTGGTCAGCGTGGCGATGGCGGCCGCGAGGTCGTTGTTGATCGACTGTACCAGCGCGAGATTGAAATAAACGTTCGCGAAGTCCGGATCCACTTCGACCGCCATCTCGTAGTGAATCTGGGCGAGCCGGAAATCGTTCACCTCGAAATAGAGGTTCGCGAGATTGTAGTGCGCCTCGGAGTGGCGCGGCTCGTGTTTCAAACACGTCGTGAAGCAGTCGAAGGCTTTGGCGGCGCGGCCCTTCTTCGACTCGAGGATGCCGAGGTTGCAGTAAGCATCGGCCACGCAGACCTGTTGCTCGATCGCCCGGGCGTACAACTCTGCCGCGTGGGCGTCGCCGCGCTCATCGCACAGCAGCGCCTGCTCGAACACGCTCAACGCCGGCGAGAAGCTCTCGATCGGCGCCGGCGCGGCGACGAAGAGATCCAGTTGGTTGGGGTCGGCGGCGCACCGGCCGCGTTTGTGAACGCGGCTGTAGCCGAGCTTGTTGGCCTCTCCTGGAAATTTCAGCAGTTCTCCCATCGAGCTACCTCCCTAGCATCGCGCGAAGCCGTTCCGCGAGCCTCTTCGCGTGCGGAAACGACG
>DASWVO010000260.1:0-17501 GCA_036406235.1 Opitutaceae bacterium | reverse complement strand
AAACGTGAGTCCGAGGCTTTCGATGTTGGCATTTCCGCAGCCCCGGCCGAGCTCCCGCGCCAGATCGGCCTCGCGCACGGCTTCGTCGAGATTGTTTTCCACAAATGCCAGCCGCGCGCCGACCACGTGCAGGTAGGCGAGCTCCGGTGACTGCCCGGCGCCGAGCAGACGCTGGGCGCGGCACCACCAGCCTTTGGCGAGGGCGACCTCGCGCCATTCGAGGTTGAGGTTGGCCAGCAACGTGCACGCCCAGCCCGCGAGCCGCCGGTCTCCCCGGGCGGAGTAGGCCGCGACGGTTCGCTCCAGGAGACGAATCGCCTCGGGCGTCCGGCCCGCGCAGTGGGCCGCATACGCCCAGCGCTGCAGGTCGTCACCCGACAAGCCCTCCAACTGGTCACGCTCCTGGAGTTGCGCGATCGTCGCCTGCAAGTCGTCCGCGGGCGCATCGCCGCGCTCGCTCTGCCTCTCCTGCCAGGACTCGAGATCGACCGGCGCCCCCGGATCGGCGCAAAATCTGTAACCTTGTCGTGAATACGTCCGGATCGCGTCCCCGGCGCCCGCCTCGGCGAGGGCGGTCCGCGCCAGGCTCACCGCGCGCTGCAGCGAGCCGTCGGTCACAATCACGCCGGGCCAGAGTTTTTCCAGCAGCTCATCCTTCGGCACGACCCGTTCGCGGTTCCGCGCCAGGTATACGAGCAAATCGAACACCCGCGGCTGCAACAGCAGCACCCGTGAACCCGAGCGCAACTCCCGCGCATCCTCGTCGATCTCGAAATTTAGGAAGCGGTGCAGCATCGGGGCCGCGGAGGGCGTGGCAGCGCGGCGAACTGCCTTGATAAGGAAATGATCAGGCTGCGGAAAGGACTTTTTATGGCGATTATGAGAAGCTGCGGCCGTGAAAGCGCCCAGCCCCTGCCGGGCGACAAGTCAGAACCAAATCACATCCACACCATGAACATGAATACGTACGTCATCTTCCGTCGCAGCGGCTGGTCCTCCCGCAGCGAACTCGAAAAAGCCGCCGGTCGCAGCGCGCAGGTCGCGCAACACGAAATGCCCGAGCAGGTCCGCTGGATCCGCTCCTACGTCACCGAGGAAGTCGGCGGCCGCGTCGGCACGGTCTGCGTTTACCAGGCCACCGATGTCGGTGCCATCGCGGAACATGCCCGTCGCGCCGGCCTGCCGTGCGACCTCGTCGTCCCCGTGGCTGACACGGTCGTCATCAACGAGGACCCAGCCGTGCCGGCGTGATCCTGCGCTCGTTCATATCCACGTCCCTTGAGCCACCCCACACCTCCATGTATCCCTCCGTTCTCACCCCTTTCCTCCCCGGCCTGCCCTCGTTCGGCCGGCGGCTTGCCGTGTTCGCCTACGGCCTCGTGTCCTACGCCCTCTTCTTCGCCACGTTCTGCTATGCCAGCGGCTTTGTGGGCGATTTCCTCGTCCCCAAATCGATCGACTCCGCACCGAGCGCGCCGTTGGGCCGGGCGCTGCTGATCGACCTTGGCCTGCTCGCGCTCTTTGCGGTGCAGCACAGCGTGATGGCCCGCCCGGCGTTCAAGCGTTGGTGGACGCGCCTTGTGCCCGAGGTCGCGGAGCGTAGCACCTACGTGCTCTTCTCATCGATCGCCCTCATCGCCACTTTCGTGTTCTGGGAGCCGATCGGCGGCACGATCTGGCACGTCGACCACCCGGTGGGCCGCGCACTGCTGTATTCAGGTTTCGGATTCGGCTGGGGACTCGTCCTCGTGACGACGTTCCTCATCAACCACTTCGACCTGTTCGGATTGCGCCAGGTGTGGAAGCACCTCCGCGGCGCGCCCTACACGTCGCTGCACTTCGTGACCCCGGGGCCGTACAAGCTCGTCCGCCATCCGCTTTATGTGGGCTGGCTCTTCGCCTTCTGGTTCACACCGACGATGACCGTGGCGCACCTCGTCTTCGCGGTGGCAACGACCGCCTACATTCTCGTGGCGATCCGGTTCGAGGAACGCGACCTGATCGCGCACCACGGGCCGACGTATGAGGACTACCGGCGCCGCGTTCCCATGCTCGTTCCCCGAGTCTTCGCCCCCGGACCGCGCACCGCCAAAGCCTGATGAGGGAGCGCCACTCACCTCAAACACCTCACCCCATGTACCTCACCACCTGGTATGAAGCCAACGCCGCCCTCGCTGAACGCTGGGCGCGGAAACGCAGCGAAAGCGAGGGCCCCTGCTTCCTCGCCCGCCGCGGCCAACGCTGGAGCTGGCTCGCCTCGCTCTCCGCGACGCTGGGCGACGCCGGATCGCAAATGATCCGTCTCGGCCCGCAAGAGCGGCCCGGCGTCCGCCGGCCGGCTATGTCTCATTGAACGAAGGCGGCGCGTCGCGCCCGGCGCTCGGTTCGCCGCGGCGCGGCGTTTTCATTTCGGCGGAGGTCCGGAGCCAGCGTTGGCACAGGTCGGGCCGGACGCCGATTGGCTGGTTTCAAGCCGCCTCACTCCACCCGGAACGGAATATTCGCCGTCGCGACCTGCCCACCCGGCGCCTGAACGTAGATGAAAAGTCGATACGCGCCCGGCTCCGACGGGGCGTTGAACTCGAGCCGGGCGGCGCCGGCCTCCAGCGACTCGCGCGCCCGCCGCACCGGCAGCGTCGGGGGGCGCGGCTCGAATGCGCCGCCCTCCGATTTCCGCATTCGCTCCCGCAACAACTCCCAGGTCACGCGCAGTTGCTCGCCGCGGATGATCGGGCATGTCGCGGCCGCCCGGGCGCCGGACGCCACGCGCACGCCTGGAAGCGCGGCGGCGCCGTTCAGACGCAAGGAGCCGATGCGGGGCGTGAGTCCCGACGGATCGCGCCGGCTCCACAAGGCGGCGAGCATCTCCACGGACTCGGTTTCGCCGCCCGCTTCGGTGAACAAGCCGAACCACGTGGGCGTGCCCTCCTGTTTCTGGCCCCACAGGAACGCGTAGCTTCCGACGCAGCGGTCCCGGTCGCCGAGGATCGCGGCGTAGCGGTAGGCGCGCTGGACGGCCGTCGCCGTGCTGGTCGCCTCGATCTCGGCACCCCACGGCGTCTTCTCCACCTCCCACGTGCCGTCGGGGCCCCACTCGGTGACGAGGTATGCGCCGCGCCAGCCGACCGCGCGCACATCGTCGGCGACGCGCGTCAGCGGTCCGTAACTGTTCACTCCAAGAAGATCGACCGAGGGGCACCGCTGCATGAGCTCGCGAATCGCCCATGGAGGCACGCCCGCCGTCACCGTCATCACCGGGTGGTGCGGATCAACGCGCTGGATGTAGGCCGCCACCGCCTCGATGACCTCCCACAGCCGCGGATTCGAGGCCCCCATTTCCGCCTCGTTGCCCACGCCCCAGACAAGGAGCGCCGGATGATCCTTCAGGCGGTCGACGGCGCGGCAATGCCGCTCGATCTGCGCCTGGACCGCGGCGTCGTCGTTGTAGTTGAAACCCTGATTCTCGTGCTCGATCCAGAGCCCGGCGCACACCGTCAGGCCCAGGCGTTGCGCCTCGTCGAGGATTTTCTCCGCCTCCTCCGCGCCCCAAGTGCGCACAGAGTTTCCGCCGGCGGCGGCGAGACGGTCGAGCCGGTGGCTTCCGCCCGCGCCGCGCACATAGTACGGCGCGCCCTCGCGCCAGAGTTCAAACCGGCCCGGAGCGGACTCGCGCACCTCGACGGGGATCGGCGCCGCGACGACGGCCGGCGCCGCCACGCAGAGGCACGCAAGGCCAAGCCGTAGGAGGAAATTCATGACGGAACAGGAACAGGCACGGCCTTGCGCTCCGCAAGCTCGCGTTCGATCGCCTTCACCTGCCGCTCGTCGAGCCGGTAGAAAAAGATCGCGAGGCCGCTAAGAAGCGCGAGCGCGGCCGGGAGCAGGCTGAAAAGCAGCTTGATGCCGAACAGCGCGCGCTCGCCCTGCACGGCATTGGGCACGAAATCGAAAAACGCCAGCAGCCAGCCCAGCACGGCGGTGCCGACGGCGAGTCCGATCTTTTGGGCGAACACCGCGGCGGAAAACACGAGCCCGGTCGTACGCCGGCCGAACTTCCATTCGCCGTAGTCGGCGGTGTCGGCATACATCGACCAGACGATCGCCGGCGTCGGCCCGGCGACGAAGGCGGCGAAGATGTTCAAGGCATGCAGCACGACGAGCGCGTGCGGATCGACGAAGAAGAAGGCGCCCATCCCCAGCGCATTGAGCGAGGTAAGCCCGATCATCAGGCTGCGGCGCGAAAAATAGCGCAGGAAAAGCCGGGTCGAGAACACACCGGCGATGAACGCGAGCGAACCGATCATGCTGAAGAGCGTGAACTTCGACTCATCGCCGACGTGGTATTTGAAGTAGTAAATGATCGAGGCGTTGCGCACGCCGACGTTGGCGAGCGTGAGGAACGCGGCAAAGAACAGCACGAGCCACGGCCCGTTGGAGAACAGGCTGGCCAGATCCTCGCGCAGCGACGCGCGCTGATCGGCCGGCGGCTGCACGCGCTCCCGTGTGCGCGCGAACGTGAAAAGAAACATCGCCACCGACACCACCGCGAAGATGGCCATCGTGTAGCGGAAACCCTCCGCCGGGTTGTCGCCGCCGAGGGCGTTCTTGAGCGGCAGCGTGAGCGCGCCGATCAAAAACGCGCCGCCGAAGGCGCACACGAAGCGATAGGTGGAGAGCGAAGTGCGGTCCACCGACGACGCGGACATTACCCCCATGAGCGCAGAGTAAGGAATGTTTATCGCGGTGTAGGCGACCCAGACCAGCGAGTAAGTCACGTAGGCGAAGACGAGCCTGCCCTCCGGGCCGAGCGCCGGGTTGGTGAACATCGCGTAACCAGCAAGTCCATACGGAATCGCACCCCACAGGATGTACGGGCGGAATTTGCCCCAGCGCGTCTGCGTGCGGTCCGCCACCATGCCCATCACCGGGTCGAGCACGGCGTCGAGGATGCGCGTAAAGAGAAACATCGTCCCGACCGCCGCCGCCGACAGCCCGAAGATGTCGGTGTAGTAGTAGAACAGGAACAGATTGAACGCCTGGAAATAGAAGTTCGAGGCGGTGTCTCCAAGTCCGTAGGCGAGTTTCTCGGTGAAGCGCAGGCCGGTGGTTACGGCCGGGGCGGCGGGGGCGATTGCAGGAGTGCTCATGGGGGGTGGCGGCGGCGCGGGGCGGCGGCAAACGACGCCCCGACCATGATCGGCATCCACTCAGAAACGATAGCTGAACTCAACGCGGGCGGACGTCGGCGCGGAGTAGATCAGGCCGTAGCGCTTCTGGTCGTTGAGCACGTTGTAGACGTTCAACTGCACGGCGGCGGCGTTCCGGCCGAGCTTGAAGTCGTAGCGGGCCATGAGGTCGATGTTGTAGCGATCATCTGTCGAGAGCACGACGAGGTTGCCATCGGCGTCGGTCACGCGCTGGCCGCCGCCGTGGGTGATGCCCGACATGTATTCACGGGACGACTCCCAATAGCCGCCTGCGCCGAAGGAGAAGCCCTTGAGGAGGCCCTCCGTAAACGTGTAATTGCTCCAGAGGCTCACCTGGTGCTCGGGCGTGTCGTCCTGCTTTTCACCCGTGCCGTAGCCGATGCCCGTCCACGTCGACGTGTCGGACGGATCGCCGTAAACAACGTCGATCGGCTTGCCGGTGAGGCCCCAGTCGGTGTTGGGGAAATACCACACGGCCCAGCGGTCCTGCGGATTGGGCGTGCGCGCGAACTGCCCGGCCGAGTCGATCACGCGCTTCGTGTGCGCGTAGGTGGCGATGACCTGGAAGTTGTCAGTCGGCGTGAACATGAGCTGCGCGTCCCAGCCGTCAGCCTTGTCGGAGCCCGTGACGTATTCGTTGCCCTGCGGGCCCGAGGCGCGATCGTTCCAGGAGTTGTTCGTCTCGGCGTCGTAGTTGTAGAGCCAGCCGGGCCAGCTCATGTTGTGCGCCTTCGTGTAGTCGAACACGGCGTCGAGATATGCGGCACCCTCGGAACGCGAAGCGTTGACATACCAGTTGGTCGTGCCGCCGACCAGTTTTTGATAGATCGCGCCGGAAGCCACACCAGCATTCCACTGCGCGAGCGCGGCATCGGCCGCGCCATTGCCGCCGTTGCTGCCGCCAGGCACGGAGCTCGGCGAGAAGTTCGCAACGTTGTAAATGATGTCGCGGGACGGATCGAAGTTGCGGTAATTCGACGTCGGCGCCCACCAGTAGAAGATCGGCGTGCCGGTGCGCTCGATCTTGTAGGAGCTGATCGTGCCGGAGATCTTGCCGTCGAGCAGGTCGATCTTCACGCCGAACTCCTTGCTGCGGGCGAGCACCGGCCCGAGCGGCGTGCCGTTCACGTCGATGTCGCCGCTGAAGTTCGGCTGCAGGCCCTCCGCACGCAGCGCATAGACGGAGATCTCGCGCGTGATCTGGAAACTCGCGCCATATTGCGAGGTGCGCTCGGCCTGGCTCGGGCGCTGGGCGAGCTCCTCGGTGTCGGCGACGTAGTTGAACGTGCGGGTGCGGTTGTCGTTCCGGTCGCGACGGACACCCGCAACGATCACGAGACGCTCATCGAGCAGCTTGCCCTGATAGACCGCATACGAGCCCTGATTCCAGCCGACGGCGGAGCGGCCGTTGTATTTTACCATCGGTACGTCGGCGGTGCCGTCGCCCTGCTGGCCGAAACGGATCGGCGTGGCGTCGTTGGGATTCTTCCAGTTCCACTCGTTGTCGGGCGTGCGGAACGTCGTCACGTCCGTGTCGGCCCGCTCCTCGCTGCGACCGAGCAGAATCGAGTTGTTCAGGCGCAGCCACTTGTTCGCGTTCGAGAAGAGCTTGAGATTGTAGGTCAGCTCGGCGCGCACCTGCTCGCGCGACGTCTCGGTCGCCGACTGCGTCCACATGTATTGAAGAATTGAATTCGGCACGGGGCCGAAGACGATGTTGAGGTTGCTGCTGCCGCGCACCTGGTCGATTGGCGACAGAATGACCGTCGAGCGCAGCGCCTCCGGCCCGACGTTTTGCTGCAGGTTGCCCTGCACGTCGAGCTGGTCGAAGTCGACCGACGACGTGTTGTAGCCGAGGAGAAAGTAGAGATTGTCGGCGAGCTTCTGGGTGACCTGCAGGCGGAGATTGTCGCTCTCGGTGTCGATGTACGTGTCGGGTCCGCTCCAGCGGAACGTCCGCGGGTTGGTCCCCGGCAGCGTGAGGAAGCCGGAGTGCTCGTTCTGGTCGTTGTTGACGCCGACGTTGGCACTGGCGCGCACGCGCTGGAAGCCGACGCCGCCCTCCCATTGCTTGCCCTGCTCGTAGTCGATGACGACGTCGGTCGTCTTCGTGGGCTTGAAGGTGATGATCGGCGAGACGAAATAGTGCCGCTCCGTGCGGAAATCCGTGTAGTCTTCGGTATCCTGATACGCAGCACTGAGGCGGTAGTTGAGATTCCACGACTCGGTGAGCGGACCGGTGACGCTGAAGGCACCGCGCATGAAGTCATTCATGCCGTAGGTGAACGCGACCTCGCCGCCTGGCTTCGAGTCGGGGTTCTTCGGCAGGTAGTTCACGATGCCGCCGAAGTTGCCAATGCCATAGAGCAACGCCGCCGGGCCGCGCACCACCTCGACGCGCGAGATGTTGATGGAGTCCGTTGCGGTCTGCCGGCGATAGCCGTCGCGCAGCACCGTATCCGTCACGTAACCACGAATCTTGATCGAAGTCTGCGTCTTGTTGGCCGTGGCGCCCTCGGGGTTGTTGACGCCGCCCGGGCCTTGGTAGGCGCCGCCCGGCGTGCCCTGGTCGTTTTGCGACTGCAGCAGGATGCCCGCGCTGTAGCGCAGGCTCTGCCGCAGGTCGGTCGAACCGGTGTCGCGCAAAAGTTTTTCGGTGATCACCTCGATCGGCATCGGGATCTCCTTGATCGGCGTGTTCAGGCGCGTGCCGGAGATCGAGTTGGTCGCACGGTAGCCCTTGTCCTGCGACGTGCTCACTTCGAACGGGGACAACTCGACAGTTTCGGAGCGGCCGGACGGAGCGCTCTCGTCATCGGGCGCAGGCTGGGGGGTTTGGGCGGAGAGTTTCGCGAATGGCGTGCTGAGCAGGCTCAGCGCCAGCAATGAGGTAACCAGGCGTGGGGCACGCGCCGGAGTTTGATGGTTCATGGCGTTACCAGACGGGGTGACGTCTACCCATCGCCTTCGCACGCGCTCGCGACCGGGGCTGAATATACCGCGCGACGGACGCAAAACGCAGGCGAACGACGGCAGACACGGTTGGGGTCGAAACAACTGCCTTTGGGGAGAAGGCGTCCAAGGACATCGCAAAGGTGCATGAGTTGTCAATCAATATGTGCACACGTTATGTACCGCACGAAGGCGTACGCATAAGATCACAATACTGTATTTTACCTACTTGTTTACAGTATCTTACGATCATTCCTTCCGTAAATGGCCGCCATCATCGATCTCCTATCCGCGATCTTTTCAAAAAATGTGCACAACTTTTACCTTGAGGTTCGTCGGCAACATAACGACACTGCCCTCACCCCCGCTGCTCGCCTCCTTTGCCTCATGGCTGGTATCAACCAACAACTGATTGCGGAGCGCCTGAACCTCTCGCGCACGACGGTTTCCCGGTGCCTTTCCAATCACCCGGCGATCAGTGCGGAGACGCGAAGCAAGGTGATGCAATTCGCGCGCGAGCTGGGTTACACCAACACCCCGACGCGCATCGTGCGGCGTCCGCGGCAGAGCAAGCCGATCACCATCGGCGTCCTGATCGGCGTCCCCGCGGCCAACGTCACCCTCGCCACGTTTCCTTTTGTGCTCAAAGGCATCCGCGACCGCGCCGACGTCGAACACGTGGCGGTCGACGTGCATTATCAAGATCCGGCGACGTTCGATCCGGACGCGAAACGCAACCCGTTCTTCCGGCAGATCCGCACCGGCGGCTGGCGCGGCGTGATCCTGATCTATCCGTTTTCCGAGGAGGCGGTCCGACTCATCGCCAACAAGATTTCCGCCGTCGCAGTACTGGAGGACTACGCCGAGGCCGGGCTCGACAGCGTCGATGTCGACGAGGCCGCCGGCATCACCCACCTTGTGGCCCACCTTGTCGCGCGCGGTCATCGCCGCATCGGATTCGCGGCGTGGCACTACCCGGTGGGCGGCCACTGGGCCTTGCGCCGCTTCGGCGGCTACATGGAGGGCATTTTCGAGGCGGGCCTGGAGTTTCGCCCCGAGTGGGTGCTCAACATCCACCAGCGGGCGCCGCTTTTCGATCATCCAGGTGGAATCGCCCGCGAAATCGCCCGCCTCGTCCGGCACGATCGTGTGACCGCCTGGGTGTGCGCGGCCGACCACCAGGCGTATCCACTGATCAACCACCTGCACCGGCTCGGCATCGAGGTGCCGCGCGATTGCTCCGTCACCGGCTTCGACGGCGTCGAGCCGCCGGCGGGACTGCCGCAACTCACGTCGATGCGCGTGGCACACGAAGATCTTGGCTCGTCCGCTGTCTCGCGGCTTACCAATCGCATCCTCCATCCCGATGCGCCGCGGCGGCGGATCCTCGTCGAGGCCAGCCTCGTCGCCGGCGAGACGGTCGCCCCACCCCGTGCCGAATGCAGATGACCGCCCCGGCAAGGGCCGCCGCCGTTCCGCCCGTTTTCTCCTCCATGAAGCCTCCCTCCACCTTGCGCTTTCCCCGTAATTTCGCCTGGGGCGTCGCCACCGCCGCCCCGCAGATCGAGGGCTCCGCCTTCGCCGACGGCAAAGGCGAATCAATCTGGGACCGGTTCGCCCGCGTCCCCGGAAAAATTTCCAACGGCGACACGCTCGACGTTGCCTGCGATCACTACCGTCGCTACCGCGAGGATATCGCGCTGATGCGGCGCCTCGGCGTACGCCACTACCGTCTCTCGCTCGCCTGGCCGCGACTTTTCCCGCACGGCGACGGCGAGCTGAACCCCAAGGGTCTCGATTTCTACCAGCGCCTCGTCGACGCGCTGCTCGCCGCCGGGATCACGCCGTGGGTCACGCTGTTCCACTGGGATCTCCCGCAGGCGCTCGAGGACCGCGGCGGCTGGCGCGTGCGCGCCACGCCCGACACCTTCGCCCGCTACGCCGACACGGCAGTGCGCGCCCTCGGCGACCGGGTGAAAAACTGGATCACGCTCAACGAAATCCTTTGCTTCACCAAACTCAGCTACGGCGGAGGCGACAAAGCGCCCGGCACCAATGAAGGCGCAAAGGTCGTCAACCAAACCTACCACCACGCCCTCCTGGCCCACGGCCACGCGGTGCGCGCGGTGCGCGAACACGGCGGACGCGGTGCCCGCGTCGGCCTCACCGACAACAGCGGTATCCCCATTCCGGTGACAGAAACGGAGCGCGACATCGCGGCCGCGCGGCGCTGGTTCATCGAAGACAATGAGCGCGTCCTCGAGCCGATCTTCACCGGCCGCTACTCCGCCGCCTACCTGCGCCGCAGCGGCGCCGATCGCCCGCAGGTCGGGCGCGGCGATCTCGAGCACATTTCCCAGCCCACCGATTTTCTCGGGCTCAATGTCTACTCGGGAGTCTTCGTCCGCGCCGGCCGTGGCGGCCGGCCGGAAATGCTCCCCTTCCCCGAACGCTACCCGGCCGCCGACAGCGCATGGCTGCGACTCGCGCCGCAGGCCCTTTACTGGGGACCGCGCCTGGCCGCCGAGATTTACGGCGTGCGCTCAATCTACATCACCGAAAACGGCGCCGGCTACGACGACGCTCCGCCCGATGCGCGCGGCGAAGTCCTCGACCTGCATCGCCGCGACTATCTGCGCACGTATCTGGGCGAACTTCACCGCGCCATCGGCGACGGCGTTCCCGTGCGCGGTTATTTTCTGTGGTCGTTCCTCGACAACTTCGAGTGGCAGGACGGCTACCAGCGCCGCTTCGGCATTGTACACAATGACTTCAAGACCCAACGCCGCACTCCGAAGCTCAGCGCGCAGTGGTATTCGGCAGTGATGCGGGAAAACCGTCTGGTGTGAGGCGGACGCACGCGGTCAGGCCCAGGGCGGATATTTCCTGCCGAGTTATCGCCTTCTCGTAGCCCTACGCGGGAGCGCAGGGATCCCGCCGCTCCCGCGGCGAGCTAATACGCCACGCAATCTCGCCTCGGAGTGCGGTCACCAGCCTCCTCACGTCGGCTGCTGTTTCGCCCGCGTCACGTCGAATGCGTCCGCCGCGCGTATCCGCGTCTTGACTACTCTGCGGGCAGGCTTCCGGCGGAACCATCGCGGAACGCGCCGAAAACAAAAACCGCAGAGGCCCCGGGCCTCTGCGGTCGAAAAAAACGCCAGTGATCGTGCGCAGGCGGCGCGGGGAATCAGCCCTTCAAGGTGGCGCAGAACCGCGCGAGACGGGCGACGCCTTTAGCCAGGATCTGGTCGCTGGTCGCGTAGCTGAGACGCAGGTAACCCTCGGCGCCAAACGCACTGCCGGGCACGGCCGCCACCTTCTCGGTGTCGAGCAGCCGCGCGCAGAACTCCTGGTCCGTGAGCCCGAAGCTCGAGATGTTCGGGAACAGGTAGAACGCCCCTTGGGCGAGCAGGCACGAGATGCCTGGGATCTTGTTGAGCTCGGCGTGAAGGTATTTCCGGCGGCGGTCGAAGGCCGCGAGCATCTCGGCAAGGGCCGCCTTCGTCTTGTCCTTTTCCTTAAGCGCGGCGAGCGCGCCGTATTGGGCGAATGTGGTGACGTTGGACGACATTTGACTCTGCAGCTCGGCGATCGCCTTGGCGATCGGCGCCGGCGCCACGGTCGTGCCGATGCGCCAGCCGGTCATCGAGTAGGTCTTCGAAAATCCGGCGACGACAAGCGTGCGCGCCTCGGCCTCCTTTGACAGCGTGGCGACGCAGGTGGGCTGGGCGCCGTCGTAGACGAGGTGCTCGTACATCTCGTCGGAAAGGATGTAGAGGTTGTGCTTCATCGCCACGGCAACGATGGCTTCGAGCTCGGCGCGCGTGTAAACGGCACCCGTCGGGTTGGACGGCGAATTGAGAATCAGGAGCCGCGTCTTCGGGGTGATGGCGGCCTCGAGCATCGCCGGCGTGAGCCGGAAGCCCGTCTTGTCGTCGGCGAGCACGAACTTCGGCACCGCACCGGCAAGCTTCACCATCTCCGGATAGCTCACCCAGAACGGCGCGGGGATGATCACTTCGTCGCCAGGCGAGCAGGTCGCGAGCACGCCCAGGTAGCAGGAGAATTTCCCGCCGGGCGAGACGATGACTTGGGACGGCGCAACTTTGAGTCCATGCAACGTGCCGTATTCCTCGGCGATCGCCTGGCGCAGCGGCTCGATGCCGGGCGTGGGCGCGTATTTGGTCTTCCCCGCCTTGAGCGCAGCGATGCACGCTTCCTTGATGTGCTCGGGGGTGTCGAAGTCGGGCTCGCCGGCGGCGAAACCACAGACATCTTCACCCGCCGCTTGCAGAGCCTTGGCCTTGGCGTCGACGGCGAGCGTCGGCGAAGGCGCAACATTCCGGGCCCAGGTGGACAGTGGTGCGGGGTCTTGGTGCATGTGTAAACGTGCCGACGTAAAGGCCCGGAAAAACGAAAAGCAAGCCCCGCGCTGGCGGAGGCTTGCTTCGGTGAGCCGGCATGCCCGGGAGGGGGCCGGAAACGGAGGCCGGACGATTACTTCTTGCTCTTCTTGCCGGCAGGGACCGCGAGATCGTCGAGGGCGACGCGCAGGAGCTCGCCGACGCTGACCTTCTTCTTCTTCGAGGTCTTGGTGAGCAGGGACTTCATGTCACCGGGCAGGCGCACCGAAATCTGGCGGTGCTCCTCGGCGGTGGCTTCGTAGCGGTCGAAATTGAACTTCGCGATCGCCAGACGCACCACTTCGCTGGTGGACGAGAGATCGAGCTTCTTTTGCGCGGACTCGATCTTGGCGATGAGAGAAACAGGGAGGTCGAACGTGAGCGGCGATGCCGTCGATGATGATTTCTTAGCCATAGCGGGGAGAGATATGAATCGGCTGGATTTGTAGTTGCCCGAGAACTATGTCCACCAAGCCCGAGTGTGTTGGACTCGGCAACGCAAAAGTTTCGAGAACGGGGGATTTTAACTCATTTTGGGCCTGTATCCGCCCCGCCCCAACACGCCGGTGTCCGCGCGTCACCCGTCGGCGCGCCCCCCGACTCGGGAGTTCCCTGGTGGATACACGCGGTCAAACGTCGCAACGAATCCGCCGATTTTACGAGGAGAACGGCCAACCGGGTCCGGTTGCGGTGGCCCGGCGAAGGCGCCTTCAACGCAGGCCGAAGAGCTGCTGCAACACCGTCTGCAGATCCTTGCCTGGCTCGGACCGACTCCCCCGCTTCACGACGAGCGCCTTGCAGCGGCAGGCATGCGTGACGGCCGTATTCACTTCGACGATGCGCACCTCGTCGGGTTTGTACCCCGACAGCTCGCCGGGGCCGAGCGGCCGCCAGGCGAACGGAACACCGGTCGCGTTGAAGCGAATCTCCCACCCCGCCCGGCCTTCGGCCGGCACCGCGCCCTTCACCAGCACCGGATAACGGATCGCAAAGTCCGGCACGCGGCGGGTCGCGATCCGAAGCCGGACCGCCGTCTCCATCTGCGCGAAATAACCCGCGACATCATCCACCCGGCGCTCCTGGAGCTTCCGGTAAAAATCCAGCGGGTCGAGCCCCATGAGATTCATCCCATTCCAGACGCCGTGCTCGTTCGGACTGCCGAATTTCCTCCCGTCGTACCAGGCCTGAAACGCGTCGGTCACGCGGACACCGATTTCAAAATGCAGGTGTGCGCGGTCCTTCGGAATGGAATAGCCGCCCGCGCTGCGGCCCATCGTGCCGAGCACCTGGCCAGGCGTCACCCGGTCGCCGCGTTTCAGACCCGGCTGCACCGCCCGCAAATGCGCATACAACGTGTAGACGGCAGGCGCGGCGCCGGTGTGCTCGAGGACCACGTAACGCCCATAGCTACTCTCCGCGGGACGCGCGTTCACATGCGCAACCACACCCGGCATCGCCGCAAAAACGGCGTCGATCGCCTCGCCGTGGGCGTCGCGCGCCACCGGAAAAAGGTCCAGCCCTTCGTGAAACTGCGCGCCGTCGCTGCGCACACAGCCGAACAAACCCGAGGTCGTTTCACCCGACACGGTCGGCTGCACAAAACGCTCGATGCCCATGCCTTCGCGAAAGGCGGGGTTGGGCGTCGGCCAGGCCAGCTCGAGCGGCTGCGCGCGCCCGGCGCCCGCGAACAGCGCCGCCCAGGAAAGCGGCAACAGCAGCCACACGCGCCGGTTCATCGTCGGCTGACCTCTTTCTGGATGTCGGCCGAAGTGCGCTTGAGGCTCGTCACGAGCGCTCCGAGTTCGCTGTCGGGCACCTCGGCGAAGACGAGGATCGTGCCGTCGCTCCACGCCCCATCGATCCGGCGCGCACCCACCGGAGCGCCGTCGAGCATGAGCACGAGCCGCCGGCCCTGGTTCGAACCGGTGAGCCGGTAGAGATCGCGCGCCGCGGAGGACGTGAGCTGAAACAGGAGACACTGGCCGAGCGCGACCTGCGCCACCTCAACATTAACGATGTCGAATTCGGCCACGACCGGCTTTCGCAGCACAGTGATTTGGACGCCGCTCTGCGGCAGTGTGACCGCCTCGCCCGCCTCGCTCTCGCGCGCCTCGATCATGAAGCGCGCCAGCGTGGGCGTGTAGTCGCGCTTCGCGCTCGAACGACAGCCGCCGGCGAGGAAGGCGAGCGCGCAGAATCCTATTCCTATCATCACACGAAGGGGAGTGGTCGTCATGGGGATGCTGGAGAGATTTTTTCGATGCGCACCGTCCACTCGCCGCCGGCGGCCAGGCCGTGCGCCTGGGCGAAATTACCCTGGTTGAGCGCGAGCGAGACGTGCAGCAGGCTGTTGAGATACAGCAACGGCTCGCCCGGCGGCACGTCGCCAAACGTGCGCGCGTAGGGCAACGCTCCGGAAAAAAGCGCCCGGCCCTCACGCGTGATCGTCACGCGAAACCGGTCGCCGTAGGCCGGGCCGAGCTTTGCGAACAGGTCCTCCGGAATGTTTGTCCACACATTGCCGTAGTTGAAATCCAACAACGCAATCGTGCCCGTGAGGACGCCATCCCCGCCGAGTTGCGCGCGCGCATACGGCAGGCGCACCACCTCGGGGGGCAGCAGCGGGCCCACCTGTGCGAAGCCGATCTTGCCCGCCGCCAGCCGCGCCCCGGTGTAGGCGTAGATGTCACGACCGTGAAACGTGTAACTTTTCTCCGAGCCCGGCAGGCGGTTCAGCGACTCGTCGATCTGGCGCACCGCGTCGATCCCGAGATCCTCGGCCACGAATGTCCACGTTCCGTTGTCCGGGCCGACGAAGAGGTGGCCGCTCCGGGTTTTCAGCACGACCGACTTGCGGTCCGTGCCCACTCCAGGGTCCACGACTGACACGAAGACCGATCCTGCCGGCCAGTACGCCGCGGTCTGCTTGAGGCGATACGCCGCCTGCCAGATGTCGAACGGCGTGTTCTCGTGGCTCAGATCGAAGATCGGCAGCCGCGGGTCGACGCCGAAGGCGACCCCCTTCATGGCGGCGACGGCGCCATCCTTCACGCCGAAGTCGGTTTGAATCACGAGCGCGCGCTGGGCGGAGGCGTGGCTGACCACAAACAAACACACGAGCGCGGCGCAGAGAAAACCCGATGTTGTAGGAGGGCGCCTGCGCGCGATTTTCCCGGGAGCGCGGGCCGCTGGCCCGCAATCCGAGAGATACGGGCGGGCCGCCCGCGCTCCCAGAATCGCACGCAAGCGCGCTCCTACCTGAGTGTGGGTCGCAACGTCTGCGTTCATGCGGAAACCGGCTCCGCCAGGGCTTCCATGATCGCGCCCCCCACGGCGTCGGCCACGAGCCGGCCGCGCGTCGTCAGCCGCAGGCACGTGCTGCCCCTTTCGGCGAGCCCCTCCTGCTCCAGCCGCGCGAGAGTTTCCGTCAGCGCCTCCGGCCAGCGTACACCCGGAAAACGTGTGCGCAGCGCCGCGAGGTCGACCCCTGCGTTGAGGCGCAGTCCGAAGATCAGCGAATCTTCGAGCAGCAGGGCCGGCGTCAGTGCGACGCGATCCTCGGTCATGCGCACGCCCTCGGCCGCGTGACGCCGCCACTGGTCGAGGTCGGAGACGTTCGCCCCCCGCCAGCCGGCATGCTGTGACGCCGCCGACGGGCCGAGGCCGACCCAAGACTGCATGCGCCATGTGTTCAAATTGTGGAGACACGCATGGCCCGGCCGGGCGAAGTTCGACACCTCGTATTGCGCGTAGCCGGCGGCATCGAGTCGCGCCCAGGTCGTTTCGTAAAGCCGCGCTTCGTGAGCCGGGTCGAGCTTCACCTTGCCCTCCGAAAGTTTCACCCAGAGCTTCGTGTCCTCCTCGAACGTGAGGCAATAGGTCGACAAGTGATCGGGCGCGAGCGCCAGCGCCTCGCCGAGGTCCGCGAGCCAGGCTGCCTCATCCTGCCCAGGGAGCGCGAACATCAGATCGAGATTCACGCTCGCGAAGCCTGCGGCGCGGATGCGGTCGTAGCCCCGATAGATCTGCTCGCGCGTGTGCTGTCGCCCGAGCGCATCGAGCAATTTCGGCTGAAAACTCTGCGCGCCCATCGAAATGCGCGTGACTCCGATCTCCTTCAGCGCGGCCAGTCGCGCCGTCGTGGCCGACGCCGGCGCCATCTCGACCGTCCATTCGCGCGGCCCGGCGCTGCCGCAGCGGGCGCGAACCGTTTCGCCCAGGCGCATCAACGCCGGAGGCGGGAGTAGCCCGGGCGTACCGCCACCCCAAAAAACCGTGTCGGCGGGCCGCTCCCAGGCGACGAGCGCGGCCTCCTCAGCGACACCGGCAAGGAACCGCGCCACCCCATCCGCGGTCGGCTTCGTCTGATAAAACGCACAGAAATCACACGTGCTCGCGCAAAAAGGAACATGGACGTACAGGCCCAGCGCCGCATCGCCGGAAGCGGTGTTCGTCGAGGGACTGGCGGTCATTTCGCTCATTGCCAAGGCCGGGGGATTGTGCTGCGTATCTGGCGAATTTTAATTTGAGACCATTCATGCAAAACAACCCCTTGTCCCACGCGAGACGAATCTGCCTTTGGCTGGTGGCGCTGCTCGGCCTTTCGCTGCTGACCGGCTGCGATGAGGTGAAGATCACCAATCTCACGCCCGGCTCCCTGCCGGAGAATCCCTCGCAGATTTACACGCTGACGGCCCGGTTTTCCCCGAAGGCCTCGGGAATCGTCGCCGGCTCCCTGCGCCCGAGCGTGGTCATCGATGGCAAGATCCACCCGATGAAAGCGAGCCCCCTGGGCCAGGACATCTATGAGTTTGACTACCAGATCCCGGCCGGCCGCACCGAGCTGGCCTATTACTACCTCGTCAACTTCAAGGTCGAATACAGCGGCACGGTGAGCGAGCGCGAAGCCTACATCGGTCTTCAGAACGCCCGGATCGTC
>DASWVO010000259.1:0-1539 GCA_036406235.1 Opitutaceae bacterium | reverse complement strand
AGCAGCCGCCCCAAAACTCGCTGGGCGATTCCTGGATCGTGTCCCACCGCGTGGTGTAGCTGGTGGCGTTTGTCGCCGTGCTCTCCGGCACTGCCGGGTTGATCAGCGCGCCACTGCTGGCAGGCTGATGAGGGGATCATCGCTCAATTGACCGACACTTTCCAGCGTCATGTATCTGGCCCGCTGGACGGCCCATTCGTCATTCTGTTCGAGCAGCAGCGCGCCGACGAGGCGGACGATGGCGTCGTCGTTGGGGAAGATGCCGACGACGTCGGTTCGCCGCTTGATCTCGCCGTTGAGGCGCTCGATCGGATTCGTCGAGTGCAGCTTGGCCCGGTGCTCCTTCGGGAAGGTCATGTAGGCCAGCACGTCCGGCTCGGCATCGTCGAGAATGGCGGCGAGCTTGGGCACTTTCGGGCGGATCTGGTCGGCGACGGCACGCCACTGGGTGCTGGCGGCCTCGGGCGTCTCCTGGGCGAAGGCGGTGGCGATGAAGGCCGAGACGACGCGGCGGCCGCTCTTGCCGGCATGCGCCAGAACGTTGCGCATGAAGTGGACGCGGCAACGCTGCCATGTGGCCGAGAGGACCTTGGTGACGGCGGCCTTCAGGCCCTCATGGGCATCGGAGACGACGAGCTTCACCCCGCGCAGGCCGCGCCGCGTCAGCTTGCGCAGGAACTCGGTCCAGATTGGCTCGGCCTCCGACGTGCCGACCTCCATGCCCAGCACCTCGCGCCGGCCGTCACTGTTGACGCCGACCGCGATGATGACTGCCACCGACACGATGCGCCCGCCGCGACGCACCTTCAGATAGGTGGCGTCGATCCACAGATACGGCCAGTCGCCTTCGATCGGCCGCTCGAGGAAGGTCTTCACCTTGCCGTCGATCTCCTCGCACAGGCGGCTGACCTGGCTCTTGGAGATGCCGCTCATCCCCATCGCCTTAACGAGATCGTCAACCGAGCGCGTCGAGATGCCTTGGACGTAAGCCTCCTGGATGACGGCCGTCAGGGCCTTCTCGGCCATGCGCCGCGGCTCCAGGAAGCCCGGGAAGTAGGAGCCTTTCCTCAGCTTCGGGATGCGCAGCTCGACTGTGCCCGCCCGCGTCTCCCAGTCCCGGTCACGGTAGCCGTTGCGCTGGGCGAGACGAAGCGGGTTCTTCTCGCCCCAGGCCGCGCCAGTGGCCGCGCCCACCTCCATATCCATCAGCCGCTCGGCGGCGAAGCCGATCATCTCACGCAGCAGATCAGCGTCAGGGGTCTTCTCCACGAGCCTGCGCAGGTTCATCATGTCGTCGGTCATCGGTGATCCTTCCACAAAGGTTGGCTTCGACAACCAGACCCTACCGGAAAGCGCCGATGACCACCGCGCTACCCAGCTACACCACGTCCAGGGACGTCACCGCCGCACGCGCGGTTTCCACCGTGAAAAACAGCCTTCGCCTCGAAACGAGGTGTCCGCGTGGTTAGCGGAGCGTTGAAGTCGACCGGCGAAATTTTCGTCGGATTTTACGCGAAACAGCGTGATCGCTGGATTCCT
>DASWVO010000258.1:0-1660 GCA_036406235.1 Opitutaceae bacterium | reverse complement strand
CGAGAGCCTGCTCGCCGCGGCCGACGCGGCGATGTACCGCGAAAAGCACGGGCGCAACGGCAAGATTTAGCGTGGCGGGAAGGTGCGCTCAAGCATCGGGATCGCGCCCGCCGAACAACGAACCGCGTCTTTCCGGCAGTTCATCCACTGCTCCGTGTACGTCCGCCCGGTCGATGCGCAGCAGGCGCCACACGCCGCGGCGGCGCGACCGCGCTGCGCGGCCCTCCTTCACTCTTCGCGGTTCTCCGCGAGCGTCGCGGCTGCCAACGCGAGCGCGAGCACGCCATAGATCATCGCGAGGGACTGCCCGGACAGGCGTTTTTCGAAGCCCGGCGTGAAGCGCCGTGGTACGACGTAATAGTCCGTGACGTAAGCGCCGGCCGCGACCGCTGCGCCCCCGACCGTCGCGGCCAGCGGCGCGAGCGAAGGCCGCCGGGCGGACCAGCGCGTCACCGCAGGAGCCACCCACTTTTCGTGGACCGCCGCCCACATGACCGCCGAGAGGTGGTTGAGCACGAATCCGGTCAAGGTGTATTTGAGCGACGGGCGGTCGCGGCGCGCTGCCTCGTCGCCCCACACGATGTGGCTCGTCGCGTTGAGCGGTGCCGCGTACGACGCTGCCTCGCGCTTGCCCGCAAGGGATGCCACCGCGGAAACCGCAAGACCGGCAACGGTGCCGGAAGCGAGGGAGCGCGTCAGGAAGGCATGGCTGTGCATGATGTCCTCGTCAGAAAGGCCGCGTTGCGGCCGACGCGAAGGGGTTGGCAACTTGCGTTCCCCGACGTGGACGCGAGCGATGCGGGGTCGCCGGGATCAAGGCAGCAGAAACGAACTCCCCTCGGTCACCGCGTCCGTGGGCTCGTCCACCGCGGTGATGCGGAAGCGGATTTCCTGCCGGCCGTCGAGTCCGGAATCCCCCTTCGCCGCCACGGTGATCGGCACAGCGAGGACACTGCCGCCCTCGACCGCGAAGGTATCGCGCCCGGCGAGACGAACCCCCGCAGGTCCCTCGAGCGTCACTTGAAACTCGCGGGGGCGTTCGAGGAGATTCATCAGTTTCAGCGTGTAGGCGTTCTCGATGCTGCCGTCGGAGCCTTCGCGCAGCAGCGCGCTGCGATCGCGCAACACGTCGACGATCAGCGGCGTGCGGTTCGCGAGCATCGAGGCGCCGAGCACCGAAAAGACGACCAGCGCCACGATGTAGGTCAGCGAACGTGGTCTGCGCCAGGCGTCGGCCCGCACAGATGAGGGCGGCAACGCCGGGTTCGCAAGCTCGCGCTCCGAGGCCATCCGGATGAGTCCGGTCGGCGAATCGACCCGGGTCATCACGTCGTCACACGCATCGGCACACAAGCCACAGTTGATGCACTGATACTGGAGCCCATCCCGGATGTCGATCCCGGTCGGGCACACCTGGACGCAGATCGTGCAGTCGACGCAGTCGCCACCCGCCCGCGCAACGGAATTTGCGGCCTCCCCGCCCGTTGCCGCCGCAAGCTTCGCCGCCCCGCGTCGGCCGCGCGGCTCACCGCGCCGGGCGTCGTAGCTGATCGTGGCGGTGTCCGCGTCGAACATCACGCCCTGGAAGCGCGAGTAGGGGCACATGTGGAGGCATACCATCTCGCGCGCGAAACCGGCCTGCAAATAGGTGAAGGCACCG
>DASWVO010000257.1:0-4890 GCA_036406235.1 Opitutaceae bacterium | reverse complement strand
CCCTTGGGCAGATTCAGGCCGAACATCTCGAGGATCGGCTTGGTGTGGAGCACCAGGCCCCAACTCCGGCGCTGCTCGTCGGCAGTCAGCGGGGTGACCGTCGAGTAGTTCCAATCGGGACTGAAGGGCTGGGGTGTGTTGTATTGATCGCGCACGAGCACCGCCGGCTTGTCCCAGCGCTCATACTTGTCCTTGCGCCAGCCGAAGAGCGGCACGAGGGCGCCGTTGAACAACTTGCCCTGCCAGACAAAGGCCGTGGAATCCGTCTCGTCAAAACCCTGGGCCGCGCCGGTGTAGAGGTCATCGAGATCGTCGTGCCAGTTGAGGATATTGACGTTGGCGGTGTGCCAGGTGCTCGTGTTGTTATCCCAGACCAGCGCGTTTTGCGAGGCGCCGGGGGTGTGGAGCGACGTGATGCCCTGGATGGCCGACCCGGGAATCGCATCAAAGCTCGAGACGTTCTGGAGGTTGTCGCCAATGTAATGGAGCCCCCACCACGCTTGGTGGTTGGACGAATTCAAGAACGGAACGCCGTAGCTCGCCGCGTCCCAGGCATACAGATTGAAGTCGCGGCTGAAGTTCTCATAGCGCTGGTTGGAAACGATGCCCGTGAAGGTCTGCTCGCCGAAGATCTTGCTGAGGAAATGGTCGCGTCCGATGTAATCGCCGATATCGAGCTTGTAGTAAGCGGTGGCGCGCCACGATTCGCGCTCCTCCTTCGTCATGTTGCCGGACGTGGGGCTGACGATATAGGGCCGGCCGACATCGGGATTGGCCGAGCCGTCGCGCAGGGTGGCGTTGACGTCCACGGAGACGCGATTGGTCGAGATCGCGTTCGCGGAACCGTAGCGGTAGCTCTCCTTATAGTAACCCGCGTTGACGCCGAGTTTGCCGTCGAAATAGGTCTGCGTGACCGAGAAGTCGACGTTGTCGAAGTTGTTCCACTCCTCCTTGTTCGGCCCCTGAAGCGTGCGGTCGACGAAGGCCAGCGGACCGTCGAGGATCATCTGCGCGGGCCACAGGGCGGAACCAAAGCCGCTAAAGGTGCGTCCGGTCGAGCTTTCATAGTCGCGGATGAGGTCCGCGATGAGCGGATTGTTGGCGAAGTACGCCGCGGTATTCTTGTTCCATGAGCCGGTGCCGCCTTCGTCCCAATTCGGATTCGTCACGCCGCTCAAGCCGCCCCACGGCGAGCCGTCGCGCTGGCGATAGGCGTCGAGCGCGCCGTTGCCAATCATGCCGCTCGACGGGTTTTGATAGATCGTGCCGGGGGAGCTGTTCCACCAGTCACGCCCCGGCGCCCCGGCGAAATAATGCGACAGCTCGCGGTGCTGCGTGCCGTCCGGCTCTTGGGGGATGCCGTTGCTCGTCAGCGGATCATACATCAGGTACTGATTGAGTGGGCCGAACCAGTTCGTGATGAAATCGGCCGCGGTGACGGAGACCGGGCGGTTGGCTTTGATCTTGCCGCTCTCGCCCTTGATATCGATCTGGGTAAAGACGTGCTCGGCGAGCTTGGGCTGCCAGCGGAGGGCGCCATATACGCGCCGGTCGCGTTCGAACGTATAGTCCTGCCGGAACTCCTCCTCGTCATTGAGGCCGATGACGCGGACGCCGAGCTGATCCTTGATCAGCGGCACATTTACATCCAGCACCTCGCGATGAGAATCGTAGCTGCCGTAGCGAAACTGCGCTTCCGTCTCCATCTTGCGCAGATTTGGGTCCTTCAGGGTATTGTTGATAATACCCGCGGGACTGCCGAGGCCGAAGAGGATGGAATTGGGACCGCGCTGGATATCGACCCGGGAGGTGTTGTACGCATCCAGCGGGATGCTCGTGACGAAGAAGTTGCGCGTCAGGTCGGCCGTATTCAGCCCGCGCACACGCGTGCCGCTTTGCGGATTGGCGAGCATGCGGTTGCGGTAGGCGTTGTCGTCGGCATTGCCGCCATAGTAATTGCCGCCGATACCGGCGACTTCCGTGCCCGTAGTGAACACGAGGATATCCTGCAGGTCCGTGGAGCCGGTGTCTTTGAGGAACTCCGGTGTCACAACGGAGATCGCCGACGCGACGTCCTTCAGCGACGTGTTGAGGCGCGAGCCGGCGAGGGAGGACGTCGCGGCGTAGCCGGTATCCTTTTCCTGGACGACCTCGAAGGGGGAGAGTTCGACGACCTTTTCGTCTTTCCTGTCGTCGCCGATCTCGGGGTCGGGCGCGGTCTGCGCCGGCAACGAGGGCAAGGCGAGAATCGCGAGAGCCAGGAGCTCCGGCAGGTTCGGGGATCGGTGGTATTTACCGATTCGCGGCTTGGTCGTGGTGGTTACTGGGGGCAACATTTGCGGTGGGGCGTTGGTGGTTGCTGGGTGGCATCGGAGCTCACGCGCAGGCCGGTGGGGCGCCGGGATCGTGCGGGAGTTTCGATGTATCCGGTTTCGCGTGACGCGATGCCGGCGAAACGAGTCAGGTTGTAGGCAGGTGCGTTCCGCGCACAGTCCGGGACCGCTTTCCAAAGAAGGGGTGCGGCAGCGCCAAACTGCGGGCGGGAGTTGGAGTATCGGCGCGATGCTAGCCCACCGCGGTCGCTCCCGCCATCCCCCGATCGGGTGAATCTCCGACGGGGCGAACCCCGGGCCATGGTGCCACGATCGGGCCCAAGATCGGGCCAGAGAGCACGCCCGGCGTGGCGGCCCCCCGACCCCGGGGCATCCACACGGCCCGGCGCGATCGGGTGACGTCGAGGTGGTGCTCGGGACAGGACTCGAACCCGAAGCCCCGGCGCTGAGCTTCACCTCAACCAGAGCTTTTTCGCTCTGGTAGTGTTTCATAAGACAGGCAGACAAAAGCACGCTCCCGCATCGGAATCAACCCGATTGGCACGAGTCTGGCACGAATCCGCCCCCGGACGAATGCGCCCGCCGACCGATGGCCCCAAATCGTTCAATATCTTGCGGCCAGCGCTACTCGCCGAGTAGGCGTAACGCTTCCCGTCGCACTGCCGGCGACACATAGAGACCGACTTTCGCCGCGTCGTCCAAAGCCGCAGTAAGGCTGTTCACCAAGCCCTCGCGTTTCGCACGCATCAAAATTCCCACCGTTCCGCACACCGACACGTTGAAAACGTCGGCACAGCGACGCGCGGCGCGGTCATCGAGAATCGCGACATACCCCCGATTCTCTCGGGCCCACGCGAGCACTTCGCTTTCGCCGCGGCCCAAATCCCATCCAGCAATCTCGGCAGGGATTTCACCGACGCGTCGGACATGGACGGAGCCCACGGCTTGCAGCCACTGGCGAGCCGGATCATCAGGCGGGCCGCCTTCGATTTCGGTCGCTACCCCAAAGGGAACAACGAACTCGGAGGCAAGTTGTCCAAGCCAGTCGAGGCGACGGAGCTTGCCGAGACAGATGAGGGGCGAAGCGTTGACCACCCACTTTCCGGTCGCGGCCATTGGGAAAAATCAGGCCGGGCCAAGTTCGCGGGCCAGCTCGTCAGGCTCGACTTGGAAAGGTGAGACACCGAAACGCCCAAGCGAGGAGATGAATTCTGCGCGGCTAACACCGGCCAGCTCCGCCGCCTTGGCTTGGGAGAGCTTTCCCAGCTCATACCACTTGACGGCCGCCGCCAGACGAAGCTCCGCCGCAAACTCCTGCCTGCTTTGGCGCAACGCGGAGAATGCGGTTTCCGGAAGCTCAATGGTTATCTGGGTAGTCATCTCGCAGGTTATGCTATCCAGAGATTGCCGCCGTGCAACGGCTATCTCAGGCAAGAGCAGCGCCGACGGCAGGTCTCTAGGCGAAAGAGTATGTTCGTCGCTCAAAAGTGGGGAGCATTGGCGGTGTTCGGTAGCGCAGGTAGAAATCTCACCGGCCACTCACCCGCTCGCTCGGTGGCCGGCACGGCCGTCACTCGCTTCGGTGCGATGTCGAAAAAACGTGCCCCTTCAGCGGGGCTCTTTAGGTCCAAATAGAACTTGCGGATCACGTCCTCTGAATTGCCCGCTTGCAACGCCGCTTCGCCGACCGATCGGAATTTTCCCACGAACATCGAAATGAACGTGTGTCGCAGGACGTCGTGACTGAGTTCGAATCTCTCGAAGACCGCACGGTGGATGTTCGGCAAATTCGTCGGCAAGATCGGATATTCGCTGAGTGGATACGCCGACAGCCATTCCGCCAGATTCGGTTGAATCGTGACGACTCGTTTCATTTTCACCTTCGAGACCTCCGGCTCAATGTGGACCACGCCGGTGTCGAGCATGACCGACTCGGGTCTGAGCTTGGAAATCTCTCCCGTCTTGAAACACGGACGCACGCCAGCGAAAAGGCAGAGCGAGAAATATGGCACGAGCGTCCCGTCCTCATGGGTCTCCAAAAAGGCCATCAGTTCCGCGGCCCGATCCGCCGTTATTGTCCTAGCAGACCCGCGGCAATGCGGGACCCGAAAATAGGGTGTCTTTTCGACGGGATTCTCCGCAACCCAGCCATGCCGCAGAGCGTATTTGAAGAAGTTGAAAACGAGACTGCTGCGATTGTTGTAGGTCTTCAGCGTCGGCTCACATCTCTCCAGGAAAGGCAGCAGTTGCTCGCCCGTGAACTCTGAGACGGGCTGGTCCGGGAAATGCCCACACAGGGTATCCATCGCTCCTGTGATCGACCAAAGCTGAGCGATCGAGAGGACGGAGCGCTCGTGCTCCCGCGTCTTGGCCGCGAGGTAAGCGGCCTTGGCCTCGCTGAGCCTTGTGCGGTAACCCGGCTTGGCGTAATGGGAGAGCGCGTGCTCCAAATAGAAGAGCAGCGGGCGCTGGTGCGGCGAACGCTCGCCGATAAGCTTGAATGCCGCTTCGGCCTCCCGGATTTGATCGTCGGAAAGGCGAGTGACGACAGTGCGAA
>DASWVO010000256.1:0-2844 GCA_036406235.1 Opitutaceae bacterium | reverse complement strand
TTCAGCGGCTGGAACGAATCGTTCTTCGGCGACCTGCACATGCAGGGCCGCGAAGGCGTGTGGTTCTACACGCAGCAGAAGGTCATCACCGCGCGCTGGTTCATGGAAGGCGAAGGCGACGTCTGGCGGAAGTGAGTTTGTTGGGTGGAGGGCAGGCCGCTGTGCCTGCCTGGCTCACCAAACCCGGCGGGCACGGCGGCCCGCCCTCCATCCCTCCATATCAGTGCCCGCCGTCGAGATCGCCGGGCTTCAGCAACGGCGCGAAAAGCGCCTTGTTGGCGGCCTTCATGTAGGCCTCCTTCGCCTCGATCGTGCTGTCCTTCACGCGCGCCATGAGGCTGTTGTCCATCGTGACCATGCCGTCGGCGCCGCCGCTCTCGATGATCGCGCGGATGTTGGCGATCTGGCCGCTGCGGATCGTGTTGGGCAGCGCCTCGTGCTGGAGCAGGATCTCATGCACCGCGCAGCGCCCCTTCGGGATCCGCTTGCAGAGCAGCTGGGCGACGACGCCGGCGAGACAGCCCGCGAGCATCACGCGCACCTGGTTCTGCTCGTCGGCGGGAAACGCGTTGATGATGCGGTCGATCGTCTTCGGGGCGTTGTTGGTGTGCAGCGTGCCGAAGACGAGCATGCCCATCGAGGCGCAGGAGAGCGCGAGCTTGATCGTCTCGAGCTCGCGCATTTCGCCGAGCAGCAGGATGTCGGGATCGTGCCGCATCGCGCCTTTCAGCGCGTCGGCAAACGAACGCGTGTGCTCGCCGACCTCGCGGTGGACGATGACCGACTTTTTCACCGGGTGCACGAACTCGATCGGATCCTCGATCGTGATGATGTGCCGCGCCTGGTGGGTGTTGATGTAGTCGATCATCGCCGCAAGCGTCGTGGATTTACCACTACCGGTCGGACCGGTGACGACGACGAGGCCCTCGTTGAGATGGCAGAATTTTTTCAGCGCCTCGGGCAGTTTGAGGTCCTCGAAGGACAAGATCTTCGAGGGGATCTGCCGGAAGACGGCGGCCTGGCCCCAATGGTTGTAGAGATAGTTGCCGCGAAAACGCGCGAGGCCGGGAATCTCATGGGCGAGGTCGAGGTCCTTGCGTTCGAGGAACTCGGTCCAGCGGCGGGCGGGGCAGATTTCCTTGAGGTAGGTCTCCATCTGCGCGGCGGAGATCGGCGCGTCGGCGAGCGGCGTGAGCGCGCCGGAGATGCGGGCCTTGGGCGGGAGGCCGACCGTGAGGTGCAGGTCGGAGCCGCCGCGGTCGAGCATGGTGCGGAGGAGCGTGTCGATGGCGGCCATGGTCAGGAGATCTTCGCGCGGAGCACGCGGTTGGTGATGTTTTGCAGCGCGGTTTCGGCGGAGATTTTCCGCTGCTGCCAGAGGTCAAAGACCACGCTCTCCATCAGGCACATGCCGTCGCGGATGCCGGTCTCCATCGTGTTGCGCAGGCCCTGCATCTTGCCTTCGCGCACGAGCGCGGCAACGGCGGGGTTGGCGATGAGCAGTTCGCAGGCGAGCACGAGGTGTCCGTCGGTGCCGGGCAGGAGGCGCTGACAGATGATGCCGCGCAGACTCTCCGCGACGCTGGCGCGGATCTGCGTTTGTTGCGACGGCGGGAAGACGTCGAGCAGGCGGTTGAGCGTGGTGGCGGCGTCGCTCGTGTGCATCGTGCCGATGACGAGGTGGCCGGTCTCGCTCGCGCTGATGGCCATTTCGATGGTTTCCAAATCGCGCAACTCGCCGATCACGATCACGTCGGGGTCCTCACGGAGCGCGCCCTTCAAGGCGGTGAAGAACGATTTCGTGTGCGGGCCGACTTCGCGCTGCGTGATGTTGCAACCGAGCGCGGGCTGCACGACCTCGATCGGGTCCTCGACCGTGATCACGTGGTCCTCTCGCGTGGCGTTGAGCTCGTTGACGAGCGCGGCGAGGGTCGTGGTCTTGCCGGCGCCGACGGGGCCGGTGACGAGGATCAGGCCGTTGTGGTAGGTGAGGAGTTTCTTGATGACCTCGAGATTGCGCAGGCCGAGCTCGTCGAGGCGCGGGATCTTCGCGGGCACCATGCGATAGGCGCCGGCCGGACCGCCCTTGTGAAACATGAGGTTCACGCGGTAGCGATTGGTGGCGTCGAGCGCCAGGGCGTAGTCGTAGTCCTTGCGTTCCAAATATAACTC
This sequence comes from Opitutaceae bacterium, assembly GCA_036406235.1. GTDB lineage: Bacteria > Verrucomicrobiota > Verrucomicrobiia > Opitutales > Opitutaceae > DASWVO01. The sequence continues at coordinate 672 of DASWVO010000256.1, read as the reverse complement.
GCGCTGGTGCGGGGCGAGGAGCGCGGTGTTGAGGCGCAGCGCTTCGTCGGCCGAGAGCGCGTGCTCGCTGATGGTCGCGAGCGCGCGGTGCTTGCGGATGAAAGGCCGGGCGCCGGCCGAGAGGTGGAGATCGCTGGCGCCGTGACGCGCCGTCGCGACGAGCAGCTCGCGCATGCCGGCCGCCACCGCGTCGTCGTCCATCGTGCCGAGTTTTTCGAAGGGAAACGTGAGCTTGCCGGCGGGCGTTGCGGCAGGAGGGGCGCCGTCTTCCCCGTCGGATCCCGCGTCGTCTTCAAAGGGATCGTTGGCGGGCGGTCCGGCCTTGGCCTTCGTCAGCGCAAGGCCGGCGATTCTTTCCAGCGTCTCGACGTCTTCGACGTGGCCGTCGTCGATGAGTTTTTGCGCAAACTCCATCAGGTCGGCAGCGTCGCCGAGGGCGGCGAGTACGGCCCCGGCTTGAGCGCGGCTAAACGTGTGGTGATCGAGGCCGAGACGGACGAGCCAGCGGATCTCGTGATTCATCGGGAGGGGAGTGAACGAGGCGGAGTGCGGCGCAGCGTGCCACTGGCGAACGAGCTGCCAAGAGCGAAGGCCCCGGGGGGTAGCGGTGCGCGCCGAGTTTTACAACTTCCTGACGACGGGCTCGGTTTGTGGCGCGCCGCCGGCAATCGG
>DASWVO010000255.1:0-11872 GCA_036406235.1 Opitutaceae bacterium | reverse complement strand
CGAAGAAATGGCCCGCGAGCCCGGATTTGGCGATCTTGCGCTCCTGGTCGCGCAGATCGCCTTTCGTGATCACAAGCAGGCGATGCGTTGCGGCCAGGGCGGCCACCGTGTCGCGTACGCCGTCGAGCACCTGGACGGGGTGGGCGAGCATGTCCTGCGCGAGGCGGATGATCGCCAGCACCTCGTCGGCCTGCAACTGGCGGCCGCTGAGCTCGATGGCCGTTTCGATCGCCGAGAGCGCGAAGCTCTTGATGCCGTAGCCGTAGAGCTCCAGGTTGCGCATTTCCGTGGCGAACAGCGTGCGGTCCAGCGTGACCGCATCATGATACTGCGCCAGCAAAGTGCGGAGCTTCTCGTGCGTCGCCTCGAAAATGCTCTCGTTGTGCCACAAGGTGTCGTCGGCATCGAAGCCGATCGTGGAAATCATGCGGCAAGGATGCACCTCCGCAGCGCAAACGCGAAAGCCGAAAAACGCCTCGCGCGAGGCGTGGCCTTGTTGGGAGGGCGGAGTCAGCGACCCCGCCCTGCAGCAAACCGCTTACGCCGTCTTGGGCAGGAGACCGATCTCCGCCGCCTGAGGGTGCTGGCGCTTGTCCTTCAATTCGCTGTGCCGGCGGCGCAGCGCGGCGTCGAGTTTGTCGACGAGCAAGTCGATGGACTTGTAAGCGTCGTCGCTCGCCACCGAAGCGAGAATATCGGGCCCGCCGATTTCAATGTGTCCCTTTGCGATGAACTGGGCGCCGACGGCCTTGTTCTTGTCGTACTCGAGGTCGATGCGTATGCGAACGATGCGCGGCTCGTGCCGGAGCAGACGGGCGACTTTGTCGCGAATCGCGTTTTTCAGCGCGTCGGTGAGTTCGAGGTGGATACCGCTGACAATCAGTTTTTCGGACACTCTTTCGGGGCTTATGATGTGAGTCATACAAGGGGTAGGACTCATATCGGCACGAAACGTTGCTTACAAAAGCGGCTTCAGTCTCCGATTGAAATGCGTGCTGCGGAGTACGATCAGCCCGCATAATGACTGGCGGTGAACGACGACCAGAGGTCGCGAGCGGGGCCAGTCTGCGACTGGCCCGGTACGGTCACAGCCCGGACCTACTTCACGTCGACGACAGACTTCCTCGACATTCAGCGCTTCTTGTTCAGCGCGGCGCTGAACCAGTCGCTATTGAGGGATTGCGGCTGGCGCGGCGGCGGATTGCCACCGGGGCGGGGACCACCCCCGCCGCCGGGGCCGCGCTGGCCGGGCGACGTGCGCCCCCCGGAGTCGCCGCGGCCGCCGAGTTGCGGGTTGCTGCGCATCGAGAGAGCGATGCGTTTCCGCGCGAGGTCGACCTCGACGACGGTGACGGTCACCTTCTGCTGCGGTTTCACGACCTCGGCCGGATCCTTCACGAACGTATCCGCCAGCTGCGACACGTGCACGAGGCCGTCCTGGTGCACGCCGATGTCGACGAACGCGCCGAACGCCGTGACGTTCGTCACAATGCCGGGCAGCTTCATGCCGGGCTTGAGATCCTCGGGCTTGTTCACGCCTTCCTGGAAGCTGAACGCTTCGAATCTCTGACGCGGGTCGCGGCCGGGCTTGGCGAGCTCGGCCATGATGTCGTTGAGCGTGGGCAGGCCGACGCTCTCGGTCACGTAAGTCTCGAGCTTGATCTTCTTGCGCAGCTTCTCGTCGCGCACGAGATCGGCAACCGTCGCGCCGAGGTCCGCGGCCATCTTTTCAACGAGCGCGTAACGCTCCGGGTGCACCGCCGACGCATCGAGCGGGTGCGCGGCGTCGCGGATGCGGAGAAAGCCGGCTGCCTGCTCGTAGGCCTTGGGGCCGAGGCGCGGCACTTCGAGGAGCTCGGCGCGCGACTTGAAGGGGCCCTTCTCGTTGCGGCGCTGCACGATCGCGGCGGCGGTGGCGGCGTTGAGGCCGGATACGTAGCTGAGGAGCTGTTTCGAGGCGGTGTTCACCTCGACGCCGACGCCGTTCACGCAGGAGACGACACGGTCGTCGAGCGAGCGCTTGAGCGCGGCCTGGTCGACGTCGTGCTGATACTGGCCGACGCCAATCGACTTCGGGTCGAGCTTCACGAGCTCGGCGAGCGGGTCCATCAGTCGCCGTCCGATGGATACAGCGCCGCGTACAGTGAGATCGTGATCGGGGAACTCCTCGCGGGCGACTTCGCTCGCCGAGTAGATCGAGGCGCCGGACTCGTTGACCATGACAACCGGGATCGAGGCCGGCAGGCTGAGTCCGCGCACGAAGGCCTCTGTCTCGCGGCCGGCGGTGCCGTTGCCGATGGCGATCGCCTCGACCTTGAAGAACTCGACGAAGCCCTTGAGTTTCTCGCTCGCTTCGACCGCGTGGCGGTCGGGGTAGACGACGTCGTTGTGGAGCAGCTTGCCCTGGCGGTCGAGGAGCACGACCTTGCAGCCCGTGCGGAAACCAGGGTCGATCGCCATCACGGCTTTCTGGCCGAGCGGCGGGGCAAGGAGCAGCTCGCGGAGGTTTTCGGCGAAGACCTTGATGCCGGCCTCGTCGGCGCGCTTTTTGGATTCGAGGCGCATCTCGGTCTCCATTGCGGGCGCGAGGAGCCGCTTGTAGCCGTCCTGCACGGCGAGGCGCACCTGTTCGCCCGCGGGCGTCCTGGCCTTGACGAAGATGGGCTCGATCGCACCGATCGCCAGCAACTCGTCGGCCAGCGTGATGCGCATCATCAGGAACAGCTCCTTTTCGCCGCGGCGCATGGCGAGGACGCGGTGCGAGGGGGCCTTGGCGAGCGGCTCGCTCCAATCGAAGTAGTCCTTGAACTTCGCGCCCTCGGTTTCCTTGCCCATCAGTACCTTTGACGAGATGACGGCATGTTCGCGGTAGAGGGTGCGGAGCTTTTCGCGGGCGGTAGCGTCGTCGCTGATACGCTCGGCGAGGATGTCGCGGGCGCCGGCGAGCGCCTCGTCGGCGTTTTCGATTTTCCCTTTCGTGCTCTTGCCGTCGTCGAGCGTGAACTCATGACCCACCAAGGCGGCTGCCGCGGCGGCGACGTCGGTTGCGGGATCCTGCGCCCAGATGAGCTCGGCGAGGGGCTCGAGGCCCTTCTCCTTCGCGATGGTGGCGCGGGTGCGCTTCTTCGGGCGGAAAGGCAGGTAGATGTCTTCGAGCTTGGTGAGCGTCTCGGCGGCGGCGATCGCCTTCTCGAGCTCGGGGGTGAGGAGGTTACGCTCCTTGAGGGAGGCGGTAATGGCGGCGCGACGCTCGTCGAGTTGCGCGAGCTGCTCGAGACGGTCGCGGATGGCGGTCACCTGCACCTCGTCGAGCTCGCCGGTGGCTTCCTTGCGGTAGCGGGCGATGAAGGGCACCGTGGCGCCCTCCTTCAACAGTTGGGCGGTCGAGGCGACCTGGTGGACCTTGAGGTTCAGCTCCTGCGCAATGCGGAGCACGTGATCAGGGTTGGGCAGATCCGGTGTTACGGCCATGAAGGAAAGCCGCCGAGTGCAACGGGCTCCGCGCGATGGGCAAGGGCAAAGTCACACCCGTTCCGCAGCCTTTCGTTTTGGCGCAAGTTGTGCAAGTTGACCGCCGTTCACCCATGAAACGATTCGCCATCGCTCTGCTGGTCCTCGCCGCCACCCTGACCGCTCGCGCGGATGACGCCGCGTGGCTTCCGATCGAGAAGGAGGTCGCCGCCACCACGCAGTCGGAGCAGGTGACCGTCGTGCATTTCTGGGCTTCGTGGTGTTCGAATTGCAAAGCCGAGCATGCCGAGGGTGGGTGGAAAAACTTCGTCGAGGACAATCCCAACGTGAAGGTGATCTTCATCTCCATCTGGGGCAGCGCCGACGACGACCAGAAGATGCTCGAAGGCTACGGCCTCACCGCCCTGCCCAATTTCACGGCGCTGCGCCATCCGAACCAGGGACGCAAACGTGACGAGCGGATGAACACGTTCCTCGATCGCACCGTCACGTGGATCCCGACGACCTGGGTATTTCGCCGGGGACAACTTCGCTACGCCCTTAACTACGGCGAGGTGCGGTTCCCGATCCTGCAGCAGCTCGTCGACGATTCGAGTGCGAAGTGGTAGCTGGAAGAAGCTGAGAGCCGGGAGTCGTACGAGCTCTTAGCTCTTCGCTATCAGCTCCTGGCTCTCAACTTTTCATCGCCTGCGCCGCCCTCACCGCAACGTCGGCCCGTCGACCCACTCCGCTTCCAGCGAGATCGTCATCGGATGGCTGGGCGCGCCCTGCTCGCGGCGGTGAATCATGCCGACGGCTGTCTCGACTGCGGCGGCGCCAAGCTGGCGGGGCTGGAGATCGAGGCCGGCGCAGGGCGCGGTGCGTTCGGTGGTGTTGAGCTTGAAGAAGCCGACGTCCTCGGGGACGCGCACGCCCGTCTCCCTCAGCCACTGCGCCACGACCTGGAGGTGCGCGACGACGACGTCGGGCTTGTAGTTGCGGAACCATGACAGGAACTGTTCACGGCCGGGCGCCGGATCGATCAGCGGCGGGATGCCGGCCTCGCGGTCGAAGCCACGGTAGAAGGCGAAGAAGCCGGAGCTCCAGTTGCTCTTCAGGCGCACGTCCTTGCGCTGCTCGAGGCACAGCCCGATGCGCCGGTAGCCGCGCTGTGTCAGCCGCTCCAGGGCGTGCATCATCGAAAGGTAGTGGTCGGGCACTACATTGTGCAGCCGCGGTTGCGCCAGGCAGTGGTCCATCTGGACCGCGGCGACGTGCGTGAAATCGAATCCCGACAGGTCAACCACCTGGGAGAACGGCATCAGCACCATGCCGGGGATGTTGCGGGCCTGCAGCACGGAGTTGAGGCGCGCCGGGGAGAGCATCGGGGCCTTGGGGCCGAGCCAGAACACCTCCGTGCGGAAACCGAGCTCGCGGGCCCGTGCCTCCGCCCCTTTGGCGACCTCGCGATGAAAGATCATCAGCTCGGGCCGGCCGTTCTCGGCCACGTCGACCAACCCGAGCGTGCCGAAAAAATTCGTATGCCGTGAGCGCCGCAGCGCCGAGAAAGTCGCGCCGAGCAGCGGGTTGGGGTTGTAACCCGCTTTCTTGGCGGCGCGTTTCACCCGCTGGCGCGTGGCCAGTTTGACGCGCGGGCTGTCGCGCAGCGCCTCGGAGATCGTGGCCACGGACAGGCCTAATTCGCGGGCGAGGCTGCGGATCGTCGGGATATTCGCCATCAGGGGGACTAACGGTTAGAAAAGGAACCGGTCGCCACCGCGACAAGATTTTTTCACCAAGTGACGGCGCCGGGTGTTCGCTTCTGATCACTTCGCTTTGGCCGTTGGTGACGCGCGCCACGCAGGCGGGCTTCTTTGCCTTCGATTGCCCGCCCTTTCGTTTCGTCTCAGTACCCTCCTCATGAGAAACCGCCTTCGCTTCGTCCTCTGTCTCGCGACCGCGGGGTGTCTGCCAGTCGTGTCGCGAGCGGAACTTTCCACCCCGGCCCGCGAGGTGCTCGACCACATGATGGCGTTTGTCGATCCGCTCTGGGACGAGCGCGCCGGTTTTATCTGGACGCCCAATACCGTCACGCCCGACGGACCGCGCGTGCACCGCGTCCGCGAAACCGGCTGGTATGCCCTCGGCCTCCTGCAGCGCGATGCGCCGGGTGATCGCGCGCGTGCGGTGCAGGCGTTCACGGCGATCCTCGAGCACCAGATCTCGGACCCCGACCAGCCATGGGACGGCACTTTTCACCGCTATCCCGAGGAGAGGCAGCTCACGCTTTTCCCCGAGATGTGGCGCGACTACGATCCCAACTGGCGCCAGTTCATCGGCACGACCTTTGCGCTCGCGATGATTAAGTTCGGGGACCGTCTGCCCGCGGCTTTGCGCGTGCGCCTGCTCAAATCGACCGAACGCGCGGTCGACGGCGAGCGCGGGCACGGCCGCCTGCGGCCGACCTACACGAACATCGCGCTCATGCAGGCATTTCTCCTTGGCTACGCCGGCAGCGCGCTCGAGCGTCCCGAACTCGTGCGCGAGGGCGATCAACTGGCGGAAGCCGTGCACGCCGCCTTCCGCGAGCACGACGCCTTCGAGGAATACAACTCGCCCACCTATTACGGGGTGGATTTCTACGGACTGGCGCTCTGGCGGGCGCATGGGGTCACGCCGCTGATCCGCGGCCTTGGTGCGGCGCTCGAGGCCGCGCTCTGGCGCGACACCGCCGCCTTCTACCATGCCGGCCTGCGCAATCTCTGCGGTCCCTACGACCGCGCCTACGGGATGGACATGAGACGCTACGCCTCGCTCACCGGGTTGTGGCTGCGTATCGAAGGTGGCGATACCGCGCCGTTTCCGGCGCTCGACCGTCCGATGGGCCACGCGCACGATTTTGTCTTTGCGGCGCCGTTCATCGTGCTCGGCACCGAGATCCCGGAGGAGGCGCGGGCGGCGTTTCGCACGTTTTCGGGTGAGCGGCGGGTCGAGCGCCAGCTGCCGCGCGGCCGCGTGGCGACGGCCTGGCTCGGGGAAAACGTCATGCTCGGCGGCGAGCACACGAACAAATCGCGCGGCGCCGGCGGCGAACACAACCAGCTGCACCCGGCCACGATCCACTGGCGCACACCGGCCGGCGGGATCGGCTGGGTGCTCCTCAAGGAAGCGCCGCGCCTGGACGCCCGCGCGGAGCCAGGACGCCTCGTGATCTCCGCGGTCGGCGATTTCACCTACCGCATTTCCGCCCCGGGGCTCGCCGCCGGAAAACTGGCGCGCGACCGCTGGCGGTTGCCCGGCCTCACCGTTGCGGTGGCGACTGACGCCACCGGGTTCACCGTTTCGCCCGGAGAGGGTGGAATCATCGACGTCACGTATCGCGAAGCGACGCGCTTCGAGTTGCGCGTGGAGTGAAGGCAGGGTGTCGAACGTCCGCCGCGTGGACCGCGGGCCGTGGTCCGCCGGGGGCGGGAGGCGTGCTCAGGATTCGTCACTCATTTGTCACGGAAACGTCATTTTCGCTTCCTTGCAGCTCCCGGATCGGAACTGAGTGTTTACGACGCATGCGTCCTCTGCTCCTCACTCTTGCCTTCATCGCCACCGTCGCGGCCGCCGAGCCGCCGCGGCTTGCGGTGGTCATCAGCATCGACCAATTCCGCGCCGACTACCTCGAGCGTTTCCATCCATATTTCGCCGCGGGCGGCTTCCGCCGGCTGCTCGAAGGCGGCGCGGTGTATTCCGAATGCCACTACCGCAATGCGCTCACGGCGACGGCGCCCGGTCACGCGACGATCGTGTCCGGCGTGTACCCGGAGATGCATGGCATCATTGCGAACGAGTGGATCGATCCGGAGACCTGGCGGCAAAGCGCCGCCGTCAGCGATCCGCGGGCGCCATTGGTTGGGTTGATGGCGCGGGCGGGGCGTTCGCCGGGCGGCGTGCTCGAAGCCCGCGAAGGCGCATCGCCGCGCCGCTTCCTTGCGACAACGGTCGGCGACCAGCTAAAGCTGCGCCATCGCGAGCGTTCGCGCGTGATCGCGGTGGCCAACAAGGATCGGGCGGCGATCCTGCTTGGCGGACGGCTGGCCGACGGCGCTTACTGGATGCACGAAAGCCGGTTTGTGACGTCGACATATTATCGCGACGCGCTTCCTGCCTGGGTTGAGGCCTTCAATGCCGAGGGCCGGATTGACCAGGCGTTTGGCCAGGAGTGGACGAGGCTGCTCGATCCCTCCGTTTACGACGCGGTGCAGGGACCCGACGCGGCGCCGGGGGAAGAGCCGCGTCTCGGCCTCGGCGTCACCTTTCCACGCCGGATCGACGGCGGAACGCCGGAGATCTCGTCGAAGTTTCACGAGGCCTACCGCCTTGCCCCGGCGAGTTCGGAGCTGCTCGGTCTGTTTGCGCAGCGCGCGATCACCGCCGAGCAGCTCGGCCGTCACGACGCAACCGACCTGCTGTGCATTGGCTTCTCGCAGATCGACTACGTGGGACACTCGTTCGGTCCCGACAGTCATGAAGTGATGGACGCTGTATTGCGGCTGGATCGCGTGCTCGCTGCGTTGCTCGATTTTCTGGATACGGAACTCGGGACAAATAACTACACGGTCGTGGTCACTTCCGATCATGCGGTTTCGCCGCTGCCCGAGCGCGTGCAGGGTTTTGAACGCGGCATCCGCGCGGGCCGGCTCGACGGGCCGGCGCTGGATCGCGCGGTGGAGGACGCCCTCACCGATGCATTCGGGCCGGTGCCCGGGAACGCCTACTGGGCCTCCCGCGATGCCTACGGCTACCGGTTGCGTCCGGAAACCCTGGCTGCGCGCGGCGTGACGCCCTCCCGCGCGGCGACGGTCGCGAAGGCTGCGCTGTTGCGCTCGCCGCAGATCGCCGTCGCCTGGACGCGCGACGAACTCACCGACCCGTCCCTCGCCCACGGTCCTTACCTGTCGGAGTGGCGCCGGAGCTATTTTCCGCCGCGGAGCCCGGACGTAGTCTTTTCGCCAATACCCTACGTGATCGATCGCTCGCCGGCCGGCACGAACCACGGCTCGCCGTACGACTACGACAACCACGTGCCGCTACTTTGGTTCGGAGCCGGCGTGGTTCCCGCCGCGCATTCCGCTCAGGTGGCGGTGGAGGACATTGCGCCGACCCTCGCTTCGCTCCTCGGTGTGCCGCGCCCGCCGGAGGCGCTGGGTCGCAGGCTCTTCTGATTTTTCCTGCGCGAACCCGCGGCGCTGCGCGTGATCTATCGAAAACCAACAATATCATTACCGTTAAAAACATCGTCGCTTTTGCCATTCGTTACGGCTCCTGCAGCGGCTATGATGGCGGCGAAAGAAACGCTCCGCCATGTTGAATCAGCACCTTCTGCCCACCAGTCGTTTTGAGCATGCGCCGCTCGCGGTTTTCGCGAGCAGCAGCGAGGGGGCGCAGGCCGTGGCGGCGGAGATCGCCGCCCTGATCCGCGCCCGGCAGCGCGAGGGCAGGGACGTCGTGCTCGGGCTCGCGACCGGCTCGACTCCGGTGAGCGTTTACGCCGAGCTCGTGCGCCTGCATCGCGAGGCGGGACTCAGTTTCGGCAACGTCACGACCTTCAACCTCGACGAATACTACGGCCTGCCGCCGGAGCACGAGCAGAGTTACCGGCATTTCATGCGGCAGCACCTGTTCGATCACGTCGACCTCGCGTCGGAACGCACGCACGTGCCCGACGGCATGGTGGCGAAGTCCGCGGTCGACGCCTTCTGCGCGGACTACGAGGAGATGATTCGCAAGGCGGGCGGCATCGATTTTCAGATCCTCGGCATCGGTCGCACCGGCCACATCGGCTTCAACGAGCCGGGCAGCCAGCGCCGCTCGATCACCCGGCTCGTCGCGCTTGATCCCCTGACCCGGCGGGACGCCGCCGGCGATTTCGGCGGCGATGAACACACGCCGCACCAAGCGATCACGATGGGCGTGCGCACGATCATGAACGCCCGTCGCGTCGTCCTGATGGCGTGGGGTCAGCACAAGGCCGGGATCGTGCGCGCCGCCGTCGAAGGGGAAGTGACGCCGCATGTCACCGCGTCTTTCCTGCAGGAGCATGAGCATGTCACCTTCGTGCTCGATGAGGCGGCGGCCGGCAGTCTCACGCGCTATCGCACGCCCTGGCTGGTGGGCCCGCTCGACGAGCAAGGACTGGCCTGGGACGAGCACATGACGCGACGCGCGATCCTGTGGCTGTCGCAACTCCGTCAGAAGGCGATTCTCAAACTGACCGACGACGATTACAACGAGGCCGGCTTGCAGGATTTGTTGCGCGTGTACGGCTCCGCCTACGACGCGAACCTGGTGGGTTTTTATCAGATGCAGCACACGATTACCGGCTGGCCGGGCGGCCGCGATCCGCAACGCACGCGCCCGGGCGACGCCCCCGTCCGTCCGTTGCGCGCGCCGTCGGCGCCGGTTTATCCCAAGCGCGTGCTCGTGCTCTCGCCGCATCCCGATGACGACGTGATATCGATGGGCGGCACGCTCTGTCGCCTGGTCGACCACGGACACGAAGTGCACGTCGCCTATGAGGTGTCGGGCTCCGGCGCGGTGTCCGACGAAGCGGTGTGGCGCTCGCTGGCGTTCACGCGCGACAGCGGACTCGCCGGCGAGGAAGCGGTGCGCACGCTCTGCGCCAACTATGAAACTGGCGGGGGATTGGCGTCCTCGGCCGAGGTGTTGCGTTGGAAGGGGCTTATTCGGCGCCACGAGGCGATTTCTGCGGCACGCGTCTGCGGTGTGCCGGTCTCCCGACTGCATTTCCTCGATCTTCCGTTTTATGCGCAGGCGACGCGCCGCCGCCGCTACGGGCAGGCCGACGTGGCCCGGATGGCCGGCTTGCTCGAAGTCGTACGTCCACATCTGATTTTTGCGGCGGGCGACCTCGACGACCCGCATGGAACGCACCGCCTCTGCCTGCGCGTACTGCGCGACGCCCTCGCCCGTGCGAAGGACGGCGGGGAGACGTGGCTGGGTGACTCCGAACTCTGGCTCTACCGCGGCGCCTGGGCGGAGTGGGCGCTCGACGAAATCGACATGGCGGTGCCGCTCAGCCCACAGGAAGTGTTGCGCCGCCGGCGCGCGATCTTCCGCCACGAGACGCAGAAGGACCAGGCGCTCTTCCTCGGGGAGGATCGACGCGAATTCTGGCAGCGCACCGACGACCGCAGCCGGCGGCTTGCCCAAGCCTACAACGCGCTCGGTCTCGCGGAATACGAAGCGATCGAGGCGTTTCGACGTTACGCCCCCGCGGAATTCGTGCACAGCGCGGCCCTTTAGCCTGCGCCCCCGACTGTCCCTGCCATGACCAACCACCTGCCGGCCCCGGCATTCTCCCCGACGCACGCCGCCGCCGCGGCCCTGCCCCAGCGCCTCGTATCGCTGGACGCCTTACGCGGTTTCGACATGTTCTGGATCGTCGGCGCTGATGCGCTCGGCGGCGCGCTGGCCGGACTCAAGGGCGGCGTCGTGGTGCATTTTCTGGCCGAACAGCTCGAGCACACGGAGTGGGCGGGGTTCACGTTTTACGATCTCATCTTTCCGCTGTTCGTATTCATGATCGGCGTGGCGATAACGCTCTCGCTCGATCGCATTGTGGCGAGGGAGGGGCGGCGTGCGGCGCTGCGACGCGTGCTGCGGCGCGGCTTGCTCATGTATGTCCTCGGCGTGCTGTATTACGGCGGCATCTCCGAGGGCTACGAACGCATCAGGCTGCTCGGTGTCCTGCAGCGCCTGGCGCTCTGTTATGTCGGCGCCAGCCTGCTCTACCTCTATCTGAAGCCCCGCGGGCTCGCTCTCGTGGCCGCGGCGCTGCTCGCCGGCTACTGGGCGTTGCTCACGTTTGTGCCGGTGCCCGGCTTTGGCGCGGGCGATTTCGCACAGGGGCACAACCTCGCCAACTGGCTCGATGCGCGCTATCTGCCCTTGCGAAAATGGAACGACGATCACGATCCGGAGGGGTTGCTGAGCACGCTGCCGGCAGTCGCTTCGTGTCTGTTGGGCGTATTCGCCGGGTTGTTACTGCGGGACGGGAAAGGGACGCCGGCGCAGAAGGCGGGGCTGCTTGGCGGGGCGGGCCTGGCGCTGGTTCTCGCCGGCCATGCCTGGGGCCTGCAGTTCCCGGTGATCAAGAAGATCTGGACCTCGTCGTTCGTGCTCGTGGCGGGCGGCTATAGCGCGCTGCTGCTGGCGCTTTTTTATTACGTGATCGACGTGCGGGGCGTGCGTGGCTGGGCGCAGCCCTTCGTGTGGATCGGCACCAACGCGCTCACGATCTATCTCGTGAGCCGCGTCGTGGATTTCCGGGCGCTTTCCGCCTGGTTTTTCGGCGGGGAGATCGTCGCCGGACTCGATGCCCTGTGGCCGGGGCTGGGCGGCCTCGTGCTCG
>DASWVO010000254.1:0-36011 GCA_036406235.1 Opitutaceae bacterium | reverse complement strand
CGGAGCGTTGAGCAGTTCCTTGCGCGTGAGCGCGGCAGTGGGCGGCCGACGAAACGCGACCGTCGGCTCCTCGACCAGTTGTTTTTCCGGTAGGTGCGCGCCGGGCGGTTGGAAGCCCCGTCCGGCACCCTCGGTGCGCTGGCGTGAGTCGGCTGGGCGATGGGCCTCCGAGTCCCGTGGGACGAGCGGTGTGCGGGGCCGGGGCGGCGCCTTGCGAGGGCCTCCGGCGCGTCGGTTGTAGTGGAATTATGGATGCGGAGGTTGGCACTCCAAGTCGGCTTCCCGGAGGGGAAAAGGCAATTGCGTCAAGGCGGAAAACGCCGGTTGGAGGCAGGCCAATTGCAACCCGATTTCCCTTGCGTTTACGCGGCGGCTGGCTGTGCTCCCTTCATCGTTAGAGAATCGTTAGATGACAGGAACTGGTGAATCGTCAGTGGGAGCTAAGTGTCTCTTCAGTGATGATTTGAAACCCGATGGTCGGGAACGGACTGGCAGCGGACGGGGATCGACGAGAATCATCAATGAGCACCAAACTCTACGTTGGTAACATGTCCTTCAAGACCTCCGAGGACGAGCTCCGCTCCGCCTTCGGCCAGTTCGGTTCCGTGACAGACGTTTACGTCGCCATGGACAAGATGACCGGCCGCCCGCGCGGTTTTGCGTTCGTCACCATGGGCACGGCTGAAGAGGCCAAGGCCGCGGCCGAGAAGCTGAACGGCGCCGATCTCGGTGGCCGCACGCTGACGGTCAACGAGGCCCGTCCGAAGGATGAAGGCGCCCCCCGTGGCGGCGGCGGCTTCGGTGGCCCGCGCAAGTCGTTCGGCGGTGGCGGTGGCGGCGGCCGCGGCGGTTTCGGCGGCGGCCGTGGCGGCGATCGCCGTTACTAAGCCCAAACGATTCGGTTAACGACCGGATTTCCCGAGCGAGGCACCGACCGGTGCCTCGCTTTTTTTGTAGCGCCCGCGGGCGGCCTGCTTTGCCTTGATTGCTTTCATGCCGCTGACCACTGCCCGGATCGAACAGCACCTTGCCGCGCTTCGCGCCTGCGACCGCTGCCCGCGGATGCAAAAACCGGTGGTGGTCGGTCGCCCGGTGGTCAGCCGCGTCCTTCTGGTCGGGCAGGCCCCGGGCGACAAGGAGCCGAAACTTGGCCGGCCGTTCGCCTGGACCGCCGGCAAGACCCTATTCAAGTGGTTCGCGAGCGCGTTGGACTGGACCGAGGACGAGGTGCGCGACCGGATCTACTTCGCCGCCGTCTGCCGTTGTTTTCCCGGTAAACGACCCGAAGGAGGCGACCGCGTGCCGGCGCCCGACGAGATCGCGGCGTGCGGTGAGTGGCTGGAGCGGGAAGTCGCGCTGCTCCGGCCGGCCTTGGTCCTGCCGGTCGGCAAGCTGGCCATCGCGCAGTTCCTGCGACCGGCGCCGCTGAACGACATGATCGGCCGGTGCTATCGAATCGAATATCGCGGGCACTCGGCCGACTGCATCCCATTGCCGCACCCGTCGGGCGCGTCGCCCTGGCACCGGATCGAACCTGGAAAGACCTTGCTTGCGCAGGCGCTGGAGCTCGTCGCGAAACACCCGGCGTTGCGCCAAAATTAATCCGTGCGTTCCGACGAATCCGTGATCACAACGTCGGTCATGGTTCGCCGACTTTTCCTGACCTGCCTGCTGTTTGCTGCCCCTTTCGCGCTCCATGCCCAACGCGAAAAACTCCCGCCGGAGGATCTCGCGATCGTCGAGGAGCGCTGGCCTGAGGCCAAGCGGACCTCAACCGGACTGCGTTCGCTCGTGCTCAGCCCCGGATCGGGAGAATCGCCGAGGCCAGGCGACGAAGTGTCGGTTGTGTATGAGGGCCGCCTGCTCAACGGAGACGTCTTCGACGCGACGAAGGACCCGCAGAAACCCTTCACGTTTCGCTTGGGCCGCGGACAGGTCATCGACGGCTGGGAGGAGGGCCTGCAACTCATGAGGACCGGCGAGAAGCGGCTGCTGATCGTGCCGTTTGAGCTGGGCTATGGCACCCGCGGGCAGCCCCCCAAGATCCCCCGCCGCGCGACCCTTGTGTTCGAAGTCGAGCTCCTCAAGGTTGAGCCCGGCCCGACCACGCCGCCGCCGCCGCCGGAAAAGACGAAAAAGAAGAAGGGCCTTTGGCCCTTCTGAGGACGGGCTCGGGCTGCGGCTTACGCCGGTTTCGACCGAAATCGCTGCGACCGAAACGCCTCGGCTGTATAAATGGCCAGCCCCGCCCAGATGAGCGCAAAGGCCCCCGCGCGTTCGCGGCTAAACGGTTCCTCGTAAACCAGCCACCCGAGGAGAAACTGACAGGTGGGGGCGGCATATTGCAGCAAGCCCAAGGTGGTTAAACGCAGCCGGCGTGCGCCGTAGGCGAAAAGCAGGAGGGGAATCGCGGTGACGACGCCGGTGCTCAGGATGAACAGCGTCGTTGTCGTGTCCACCGCGCCGAGCGCGCCTTCGCCGGTATGGTTTCGCCACAGGAGGTAGGCGGCGGCGAACGGTGCGAGCAAGCTCGTCTCCGCGGCCAGGCCGGTGAGCGGACCGAGCGGCGATTGCTTGCGCAGCAGCCCGTAGAAGCCGAAGGAGCCCGCCAGAGCCAACGCGATCCATGGTGGCCGGCCGAACTGAACAATGAGCAGGGTCACGCCCGCGCCCGCCAAGGCGATGGCAATGGCTTGCGCCGGCCGCAGCGATTCGCCCAGTACGAGGCGGCCCAGCGCGACGTTGAGCAGCGGGACGAGAAAGTAGCCGAGGCTGCATTCGATGACGTGGCCGTGGTTGACGCCCCAGACGTACACGAGCCAGTTCACCGTGAGGAGCGCGCTGCTCAGGAGGTTGATGGCGAGGCTGCGGGTATTCGCGAGCGCCGCCCGAAATTCAGCGAGCCCACCCCGCCAAGCCACGACCCCAAGCAGAAAAACGAGCGACCAGACGAGCCGGTGCGCGATCAGTTCGCGCGCATCGACCGAGTGCATCTGTTTCCAGTAAATTGGGACGATGCCCCAGATGAAGTAGCAGCTGAACGCCGCGAGGCCGCCGCGCGTGCGTTCGGCGGAGGAAGGCGTGCAGTCTGTGGTCGACATGGGCGGGCGACCTTCGTCCCGCCGATCCGAGGCGTCAACGGAAGCGCTGCTGTGCGGCCCGGCGGCTCGCGACGCTGTGCCTTATTCACCTTGTCCGGCCGGCTGCAAGATGGCGCGGAGCTTCAAGCCGCGTCGGGGGCGCAAAGAGCGCAGGTTGAGCTCCGCGCGACGGGACGGCGTTCGAAAAGGAGGACTAACGGCTGTTGCCGATCTGTTCGGCCGCCCGTGTATACTCGTACCTTTCCTTAAACTCCTGCAGCGCAATCCGCCGCGCCTCGAGTCCGTTGGCGGCGCCGCCACTGGCGATCAGCTCGCCGACGCGTTTGGCGACCCAGCGCTCCTTGAAGCCTTCCTCCACCTCCGTCGCGATGGGCGGTTTGGGTTGCGATTTTCGCCAGAAACAGCCCGTGCCGCTGAGAGTGAAAAAGACCGCGCAAGCCAGAAGAAGACGCTGAAAAAGGAGCATTGTGAAAAACTAGCGAATGACAGAGTTGGACTCAATTTCTGCGACAGCGAGCCTATCTTTTGGGTTTCGCCCATGGTTAAAGTTGCTATTTCCGAAGTCGCATGAGCGACGAGTCCCAGCCTCCTCCCCTGCGTCTCAAGCCCCGGGTGCCGACTCCGCCGGAAGCGCCGCCCGTTGCGGAAGGTGCTTCGCCGACCCCGTCCGGGCCCGCTGCGACCACTCCTCCTCCCGCGTCCTCGGCGTCTTCTCCCGCTTCTGCAGAGACGGAAGCGCCGCGTTTACGATTGAAGCCAAAGGCCACGGTGGAGGCGGCAGGCCCCGGGGCCATCCCCGCCCCCGGGCCTGCACCCGAGATGTCTTCGACCGTCCCCGCCGAGCCCGCCGGAGAGCCGGCGCGTGCGCGATTGAAGCCACGCTTGTCGACCGATCCGCAAGCGGCGGACGCACCTATCCCCGCGTCGCCTCCGGCAGAGCCGGCGCCGGTCCTAGCGGCGCCGCCGGCAGTCGAAAAGCAGTCGGCGTCAGAACTTTCGCCGTCGGAATCTCCCGCCGAGGCCGTCCGTTTCAAACTCAAGCCCAAGGCGGGGGCGGAGGGTTCATCTTCTACGAGTCCCGCTCCCGGGTCGCCGCCGGCCGAACCGCCCGCGCTCGTCGAGCCGGCAGCCGTGACGCCGGCGGTGCCCGCCTCATCAGTGTCCGCGTCGCCGCCACCGGGAGCGGAAGCGTCGCGCCCGCCGCCGCCGATCTCCATCGATGTCAGTGACGAGCTCGCGGCGCTGGCATCCGCGCGGCCTGAAGAGAAGCCGGCCTTCAGAATCGGGTTGCTGGTCGCGGCGGTGTTGACGGTGACCGTGTTGGGAGGCGGTGGCTACTTCGCCTACCGCACGTTTCTCGCCGCGCCCGCGGACAACGCCCAAGCGCACGCGAAGCCGTCTCCGCGCTCCACCGCGGGGACCGCTACGACGGTGCTCAAGCAGGCTGAGCACAAAGCCAGGGAGCTGGCCTCCGTCCCCGGCCAGTTGATCGACAAGGCGCAGGACGCGATCGCCGCGCGACGCGAAAACGAGCAGGACCGCGTGGACAACGCTATCGTAGGGCGCGACTACAACGGCGAGCGTGCGCTGAAGACGCGGACGCCGGACGAAATCGCGGAACGCCTCGGCAAAGCCGAGCCGGCGCGAGCGCCGGAGCAGACGGTGGTGCATCTCGACTTGGGAAGCTCGGCCACGCCTCCGCCCGCGACGCCGGCGCCGGCCATGGAGCTGGCGCAGCTCGCGGTGGCGGCGAGCCCGGCGTTCAAGACGTATGTGACAGCCGCCCGGATCAACGGTGTTTTCCAGGGCAATCCGCCGCGCGCGTTGATCAACGGCCGGACGGTGCGCGCGGGCGACATGCTCGACACGACGCTCGGCGTGGTGTTTGAGCGGATCGATGCCAGTCGGAAGCTCGTCTTCTTCAAGGATCAGAGCGGCGCCGTTCTCGCGAAAAAATACTAGCCGTGCGCCGTGTGGGCTGGAGCGGGTCTGGACGCCCTTCCAGCTCAGGCAGGGGGCGGCTTGGAGAGGATGTCGTGCACGCGCCGCAGCAGGGCCTGGGCGCTGAAGGGCTTCGGCACGAAGCCTGCCAGTCCGCGGCCGACAAACCGCTGCGTCGTCTCCTGCTCGTTGTATCCACTCATCAATACAACGCGCATGCGCGGGTTGATCGTGCGGATGGCGTGCAGTACTTCCTCGCCGTCGAGGTTCGGCATCGTGAGGTCGAGCAGCACCAGCGCGAACGAATTGGGCGTGCCCCGGAAAATGCGCACCGCCTCGGCTCCATCGCTGGCGGTCACGACCTCGAAGCCGGCGTGCTGGAGCACCTTGGCGGCGACCAGCCGCACCGCATCCTCGTCGTCCGCCACGAGCACGAGTCCGGAGCCCCGATGTGACGGAGTGGTGGCGGCGGCGGGAAGGGCCGGCTTCAACGCGGCGGCGGAGGCCGGGAGCAGGATCTTGAAGGAGGTGCCGCGGCCCACTTCGCTGGAGACCTGAATGGCGCCGCGGTGGCCGCGCACGATGCCCATCACGGCGGCAAGCCCCAGCCCGCGGCCGGTGAACTTGGTGGTGAAGAACGGCTCAAAAATGCGGGCGAGCGTGGCGGCATCCATTCCGCAGCCGGTGTCCGACACCTCCAGCAGCACATAGTCGCCCTCGGTCAACTCGCTCGCGAATTGGAGGCGCCGGAGGTAGTCGACGGTGGCATGCACGCGCCCGGTGCCGACGAAGATGTGCCCGGGGTCGTCCCCGATCGCTTCGGAGGCGTTGATCACCAGATTCATCAACACCTGGCGGAGCTGGGTGGCGTCGGCCTCCACGGCGGGCAGGCTGGACGCGAGTTGCAGCCGCAAGTCGACTTTCTTGCTGATTGACACCTCGAGTAGATGCGTCGTCTCGCGCACGAGTTCGCCGAGGTCGACGGACTGCACCACGAAGCGTCCTTTCCCGGCGTAGGCGAGCATCTGCCGGCACAGATCGGCGGCGCGCAACGCCGTCTGTTCGATGCCGTTGAGCGACGCGAGCGTCGAAGCGTGGGCGATGCCGGCCGGCAGTTGCATGCGGGCAAAGCTGGCATGGCCCAGGATGCCGGTGAGCAGATTGTTGAAATCGTGCGCGATGCCGCCGGCAAGAACGCCAAGACTCTCGAGTTTCTGCGTCTCTTGTAACCGTCGTTCGAATACAATGCGGTCCTCGGCCCCCTGTTTCTGGGCGGTGATGTCCTGGAAGGTCGCGACGCAGCCGCGCACGCGGCCGCCCTCGTCGCGCAGGGGCACGGCGTTGGCGAGCACCTCGAGGCGGCTGCCGTCGCTGCGGAGAATGGTTTCCTCGAAATTGAGCACGGGCGCGTTGCCGGCCGCGGCGCGCTGCATCGGCAGTTCGGTGGGCGCGAGCTCCCGGTCCCCATTGAAGACCCGGAACTGCGTGCGCGCCCCGCCCTCGGGCGCCGAGAGCGAGACGTTGGCGTCGTGAGGCATGCCGAGCATTGCGGCGAAGGCGCGGTTGGAGCGGATGCCGGTGCACGAGGCATCGTCGGCAATGCCGATGCCGACCGGCAGCAGGTCAAACAGCGCCTGAAGCTCGTCGACGCGATGCTGGAGAGCCGCGTTCAGCCGGTGCACCTCGGCCTCCGCCTCCTTGCGATTGATGATCTCTTGGGCGAGCGCCACGTTGGCCGCAGTGAGCTCGGCGGTGCGGGCCTGCACGCGTTGCTCGAGCGATTCATTGAGCCGTCGCATCTCGTCCGGTCCGGGCAGGGTGAGGGCGCCTGGGACCACGCGCACGAGGGCGACAGCCGTCGACAACGAGATCGCGGCCGTTGCTGCCTTGGCGATGCCGGAGAGCCAGTAATGCGGCTGCCAGATGGTCCAGACCTCGACTAGGTGGGTGGTGCCGCACGCCACGATGAATGCTCCAAACATCAGGAACAGCGGCCGGAACGGCACGTCCCGGCGCTTGCGCACGAAGTGGAGAATCAGGAGGGGGATCGAATAGTACGAGGCCGCGATCAGACTGTCGGCCGTCGCATGCAAGGCGATCAGGTCCGCCCGCCAAAGGTAGCATTGCCCGTGCGGAACGAAGGCGAAGCCGCACATTGCATCGAGCCAGGTTTGCATCGTTGCAGGAAGAAAAGGTTGAAGAGGAAGCTCGAGTAAAGCGATCGCCCGCAACGTCAGGCAAACCCGCAACAGCTTTCAGCGGGCCCGGACGGCCTCCGGACGCACAACTCATATCCTTTTTACGTCCGCGAAGGCATGGGACCGCGGGATCGGGCGCATCTGGGGAACGACCAGACGACCGTACGGAGCCGGGCAACGATCGGGACGGATCCGAAGAGCGGCTGCGACGCGCGCAGGCGGCGGGAAGCATCCGTGTATCCGAAAGCTAGTTACGAAGCCGGTCGGACGGTTCGGAGGCAGGCGCCGGCCCGTCCTCCGAGACGCCCTGCGTTCACTGCCAGTCGAGCAACTCGACCTCGAAGACGAGAGTGGCCTTCGCCGGAATCTTGCCGCGGATCCCCTTCTCGCCGTAACCCAGCCAGTAAGGGATGATCAGCGTGCGTTTCTCTCCTTTCTTCATCGTGCGGATGGCTTCATCCCACCCGGGGATGACCCGGCCGGTGCCGAGCACAAAGTTGAAGGGGCCGCCGTGGTCGGCCGACGTGTCGAACTTCGCGCCATCAAGGAAACGGCCGTCGTAATTCACCGTCACCACCGCGCCATTCTGCGGGTGATCCTTGCTGGTGCCAGGCGTGCGGACGATGTAGCGCAGTCCGCTCGGTGCGATGATTGCATCGGGATATTTTTGGGCGAGCAGGGCGGCGTCTTTCTCGGGCAACACGGCCTGGCCCAGCGCCTCGCGCATCGCGCTGTTGATCGGGCGGCCGGGATTGCTGCGGGCGAGGATGCCGGTTCTCACCACCACAGCGACGGTGGCTAGGGCGAGGCCGAGAAGAAGGAGGATAATGGCGCTGCGCATGGTGTGGATCGGGCAAAGTGCGACGTTCCGCGCCGGAAGGCAAACTTCACGAAGGCGGCGCGGGCCGTGCTTCACGGATGACCGCATATTTTGCCTCGTGCAGGCTATGGCCAGCGGGGTTAAACCGGGCGGGGACAGCGTCGCCGATCCAAAGCGCCCACTCGTCGCGGTCCGCCCAATACACGACCGCCGCGCCGTCGTAACCCGGCCGCCCTCCCCGGTGCCCGGCGGATCGCCGCCTTGCACGACAAGCCGGGCACCCCGCGGCGAAAGGCGAGGCTTGTCCGGGCTTCAGAGAAACGAGCAGATGTATTCGCAGAGGCCGTCCTTCACCTCGATCGCGAAGCCCGAGTTGCCGGGAACGTCGAAGGACGTATCCGCAGCGTAATCACGGGCGGCGGTGGTTCCGTCGAGCGTCACACGGCATGCGCCGGCCACGATCTCCATGCGCTCGGGGGCGCCGGTGCCGAAGTGATAGGACCCCGGATAGATGAGCCCGAGCGTCTTCTTGGCCCCGCCGGGCAAGAGCACGGTGTGGCTGACGACTTTGCCGTCGAAATAAACGTTGGCCTTCGTGACCACGGTCACGCCGGGGAACTGGTCAGGGAGCTTGGGCATCGCGACAGGCATGGGCGGCTCGTTTTGCCGATGCAAGCCCGAGCGCTGCGATGGCGCGTTGCCCTCTGGCTCAGCGGGCCGGTGGTCGGGATTGATCTGGAAGAGAGGGCCGCCCCTCAAAAGGTGCGCGAGAGCGTGATCGAGCCGAAGTAGTTTTCCTCGTCCTGACCTTCGAATTCACGCGAGCGCACGACCTCGGTGTAGGTGAGCTGCCAGCGCCGGCCGAAGAAAATGCCGACACCATAAAACGCATCGCCAACGAACGACTCCTTGTCGACGCTCGGGCTGTCACGCCAGGTGTTGCCGTCGAGAAAAATGTCGCGCGCCACGGCGCGGCCGTCGACGCCGGCGAAGACAAAGAAGCTCGCCGAACGACGCGCGGCCACACGTGGATCCCGGTCGTCGAGCGGGGCGTTGGGAAGCGATGCGCCGCGGATCAGGCTGATGCCAAAGTCACTCGGCAGATTGAGCCCAAGCCGGAGCGTTGCGCCAGCGTTGGCGTAGGTTTGCACGTTGCCCAGGCTGGCTCCGGCGTGCGGCACGAAATCGAAGCCGAGGGCATTGCCCATGGTGCGGCCGTAGAGCCGCCACTTGCGCTCGAACACGATGTTCACGCCCACTTCATCCTTCAGCTGGTAGTCCCAGCCGTCCGGGTGCTCGTCGTTGAGCCACTCGTGGATCACGATCTGCATATCCTGCGCGTAGGAATGGCGCCCGACCATGCCGGCTTGAAACGACAACGTGTCCATGACCGATTCCGTTTTGCTGACGAAGGTGAGCTCGAGATAGCTCCAGCCGGCGTAGGGACGGTCGGTTGGATCCGGAGGGACGCGGCTGATATCCTGCGGCACGTAGATGTTCTGCCCGAAGGCGAAGCCGAAATTCTTTTGCCCGCCTGGCCGGTTCACGAAGGGCAGAGTGTCGATAAAGCGTCTGCGCCACCCCTCCTGGCCCCAAGAGGTGAGATCGCGCGAAAGCCAGGAAAGCTTGAAGCCGTTGGTGTAGTGGCGGTCCTGGCCGCCGAAAAAATCGTTTTCGAAATAGAGGGTGAACACCCCGGAGTCGCGCGCGCGCTGGTCGGCCACCGGGTTCGACTCCTGCGCTGCGACCGGCAGGGCAGCGATGAACAGCAGAATCAATGAACGGGATTGTCTGGTACTCATGGCCTTAAGGTTAGCCCTTCGCCGCGTGGTGTCCACTGATCGGCCGTCAAACCGGATCTTGTCGTACTGTGATCAGGGCCCGAGGTCGCGGCGCCCCCGGGACCGCGACCGCTCCGTTCGGTCGTCCGTCCCCGCGCCGCACCGGAACGGGCGGACGTTCAACGTTGATTGAAAAGGGTCTAGACGGGATCGGCGTCGATCGCGAAAGTGCGGCGGCGTGGAGATTCTCAATCTGTTGGCCCCGGTGTTCTTGCTGATCGCGCTCGGCGCGGGGTTGCAGCGGAGCGGGCTGTTGCCCGTCGACCTGCAGGCCGGACTGAATCGAATCACGTATTGGGTGGGCCTGCCGGTGCTGATCTTCACGAGCCTCGCCAACGCGGAGCACGGCGAGGGCGAGGTAGGGCGGCTGTTGCTGGCGCTGCTGCTCGGCACGCTCGTGAGCGTGCTGCTCGCGTGGGGCGCGGCGCGTCTGCTCGGACTCGCGGTGGAAGCACACGGGACATTTGTGCAAGCGGCGTTTCGCGGCAACCTGGCCTTTGTCGGGCTGCCCCTGGTCCTGACTATGCCGGGCGTGCCGCGCACCACGGCGATCTTTGCGATGGCGCCGATGCTCGTCGTCTACAACGCGCTTGCGGTGGGCGCGCTTCTCGCGAGCCAGCACCGCGGCAGCGCCGGCATGACGGGCATCATCGGCCGCGAGATTGTGCGCAACCCGATCGTCATCGCGAGCGTACTCGGGGGGATTTTCTACGTGCGGGACTGGCACCTGCCGACGGCGCTCGACCGCACGCTCTTGCAGCTCGCTCGAATGGCTGTCCCGATGGCGCTGCTGTGCATCGGCGGGGCGCTCGTGCTTACACCGCTCAAGGGCAATCGTCGCGTCGCGGTGGCGGGCGCGGTTTTCAAGACCGCCGTGTCGCCACTCATCGGATACGGTGTGGGTCGCGCCCTCGGGCTTGGCGTCGGGGAAATGCTTGTCACGCTCATGCTCATGGCGTGCCCAACGGCCGCCGTCTCCTACACGATGGTGCGGCAGATCGGCGGAGACGAGGCCGTGGCGGCGAGCGTCATCGTGCTGAGTACGCTGTTTTCCGCCGGCGCGCTCGCAGTGATCCTGGCGCTCGCGTGAGCGGAGTGCGCTTACACAAGGGTCGTGGATCGTCGACCGATCGTCCGATCATTCCGCAATCCGAAATCCGCAGTTCGCGATTTCGTCAGGGGATGCGCAACTGCGTCCCGACGACGAGTGCGTTGGCATCGCGAATGACGCCGCGATTGGCTTCGAGGATTTCGTTCCAGCGGTTCGCCGTGCCGTAATATTGGCGGGAAATCTTCGTCAGTGAGTCGCCGGAAACGACGGTGTGGGTGCGGCTGGCGGGCGGGGGCGCCGGCATCGACGAAGCGGCCGCGGGAGCTGCCGCCGGTGCCGTGAGAGCGGGTGCGCTGCCGGGGCGGGTGGGGGCGGCAAGCGTCGCCGCCGGCGCTTGCGCGGAGAGGGCGAGACGGGTGCGCAGCTCGCGGACTTCGAGGGCGAGATTCGTCGTTTGGGCCTGGGTCTGTCGCAACTGCTCACGCACTGCGCCGAGCTCGGCCGTCGCATTTCCGGCGGCGGTGCGGCTCTCGTCGCGTTCGCGTTCAATTTGAGCCAGGGCCGCGGCGCGCTCCTCCGCGGTCGTGGTGGTGGAGGCGAGTTGTTCGCGGAGCTTGTCGATCTCGGCCTGGGCAGCCTCCTGGCCGGCGGCGGCAGGGCGGAGCGACTCGAGCTCGGTGCTGGCGGCGGCGAGTTTGTCGGCGGCGCTCGAGCGCTCGTTGTCGATGGTCGCCAGGGCAGCCTTCACGCGATTAAGCTCGTTGGCCTGCACCGAAAACGCGCGCAGGCTGGCCGCGAGCTTGGCTTCGGAATCGGCGTGCTGGCGGCGCACGTCGGCCAGCGCGGCGGTATCGGCGGCCGGAGCCGCCGTGTCGGCGGGCGGCACCGACGCGAGTTTTTGCGCGAGTTCGTCGCGTTCGGCGGTGAGGGCGGCGACGCGCGCCTCGAGTTCGGTGGCGTGCTGCCGCGCCGTCGCGAGCGTCGCCGCGTCGGGGGACGGTTTTTTCTTGGCGGTGGCGAGAGCCTCGCGGGCTTCGTTGCGCTGACGGGTCAGTTCTTCCTGTTCGCGGCGGACGGTGGCGAGTTCGCGTTTGAGGTCGGCGAGTTCCCGTTCGTTGCGGTCCCGGGTCTGCAGGCGCGCGAGGGCTTGGTCGCGCTCTTTTTCGGCGGCAGCGAGTTTGCCCGCGGTTTCCTGCGCATAGCGGCGAAGCGTCACGAGCTCGGCGCCGGAATTGTTGATGTTTTGCGCCGAGGTGCGCGCCTCCGTGAGCTGCGTCTCCAAGTCGTCGCGGGTTTTGGCGAGCGAGCTGGCCTCGGCTTTGGCAGAGTCGAGTTGTTCGCGTAACGACGCGAGTTCAGCGGTGGACGCGGTGCCGCGCTCGGTCGCGGCGGCGAGTTGCTGCTGTAGCTCGGTGGCGCGCTGCTCGGCGGCGGTGGCGCGCTGTTCGAGCGTGGTGCGGTCGGTGCCGGCTTGCGTGAGCTGGGTTTTGAGCGCGTTGATTTCTTTTTCGCCGGCCTCGGCGGTGCCGAGCTTCTGCTGGGCGGCGGTGAGCTCGCTCTGGATGCGCGCGTGTTGGGCCCGCAAGGCGGCAAGCTCGGTGGACGTGGTGTTGGCCGTGGCGACGAGTTGATCGCGCTCGCGGCGGAGGTTCTCGAGTGCGGCGGAGTCGGGGGGCGGGGTCGCGCGCTGCGCGGCGGCGGCGAGTTCCTTTTCTTTGTTCGCGAGCGCGGCCTCGGCGATCGCGAGCCGCTTGTTGACGTCGTTGAGCGAGCCGGCGGACGCAGCCTTGAGCTGTTCGGTTTCCTTCCAGGCCGCGGCGAGCTCGTCGCTGAGCTGACGTTTGTCGGCGCGCAACGCTTCGATTTCGGCGATGGCGGCGTCGGCGGCGGACGAGACCGGAGCGGGCGTGATGACCGGGGCGCCGGTGGTATTCGCGGGGCGGATCGGAGAGAACTGGGCGCGCCGGACGGCGAGTCGCCGCTGACCCTCAGCCAGTTGGGCTGGCGTCATCTGGTCGCTCACGGTGCCGAGGGCGCGGCCGGTGGCGCCGTTGTCGGCCGCGAGTTGGAGCCAGACATACGCCTCGGAAACATCGTGGGCGGCTTCGCGCTGGTCGGAGTAAATAAGGCCGAGATTATACTGCGCGATGGCGTTGCCGCGTTCCGCTTTGGCCCGCAGCGCCGCCAGTTCGTCGGGGGTGGTGGCGGCAAGAGCGGCGCCGAGACTGAGGGCAAGAAGCGGGGTGGGCCACGCAGTGCGAAGACGGAGGAACTTCATGGATGATGCGCGGGGAGATTGCCCTAGGGCCGGGCGTTTGCAAAGCGGCGAATTGCTAACGCAAAATGAAACTCGCGGCTGTACCGAACCCGCGGATGCAGTGGCGCTTCGGCTGTATCCACGCCACCGCGATGCGCTGGCCGGCGACGGCGGAGGCGGCCCGGGCGGCCGGCACCCGTTCCGGCGACCACGGGCCGGGGCGGACAACGGTTGCGGGAGAGTGGGTTACGAGTTCCCCGGAGGACCTTGCGCCGCCGGTGCGCGCCAAGACTCTTGAAACACCGGCGTTTGGTGCATGTCATCAATGGACGAAAGGCTTTTCCATGAACACCAAGACTGTCGCGTCCGCTCTCGTGCTCGCGCTTGCCACCGCGATTCCCCTCCAAGCTCAACTTTTCCGTCCCGAAGTTGTCAGCGGTGCCGTCCTCGGTGGAGTCGCCGGTGCGGTGATCGGACACAACGACGGACGTCACGGTCGCGAGGGCGCCGCCTATGGCGTGGCGGCCGGGGCCCTGCTGGGCGCGATGGTGGGGGCGAGCCGCGATCACGCCGACTATCGCGGCACGCAAGTGCCGGTGGCGGAGTATCCTTCCCGCTACTACACGGGCGGTTATCGTCACGGCCATGGTTATCCGGGGTATCGCGGCCTTGGTTACGGTTATCATTACCGGCCCTACGGACAGGCCGGATACGGCTACTATGACTACAGGGTGTCCCCGTCCTACCGCTACGGTGTGTATACCCGATATGATTACGATCGCTATGAGCGGCCCAGCTACACGGCGACCGGCACGCTTTTGGGCGGGATTGCCGGCGCGATCATCGGGCACAACGACGGTCGTCATGGCTGGGAAGGCGCGGCCTACGGTGCGGGGGCGGGCTATCTGCTCGGGCGCATCGCCGATGCGCGCGCGGAGCGTAACCGGCGGGAGGCCGAGGCCGTCCTCCAGGCTCGGGCGCAGGTTCGCGTCGAAAACGCGATGACGGCTGCGTCCCGCCAGCAACCCGTGATCATCAACAACTACTACTACGGCAACACCGCGCCCGCGACCGCGATGAGCTCGGCCAACAATATGTTCGGCCGCTGATCAATCCGCGTGTTCTCCTTGGCTGCCACTGTCTTTCTTCAGACCTAACATGAACCTAACCCTGATCCGTTCCTGCTCGATCTCCGCCGGCCTCGCCGTGACCGCGATTCTCTCCGGTTGCGCCAATCAAGGCGTCCGAAACCCTTCGGGTGTGCCCGTGACCGAGATGAAGGCCGATGAACGCGGCTTCGTCGCCGGCACCGGCGTCGAGTCGCAAGACCTTGTCACGGTGACCGACAAGATGGCCCGCAGCATCCTCGGGATCCCGGAAATCGCCAGCGCCCAGGCGACGCCGCGCGTGGTGCTCAATCCCGTCGTCAACGAGACTCGTTTCCCGATCAACAAGGACATCTTCCTCACCCGCATCCGCACGCAGCTCAATTCGAAGGCCAACGGCAAAGTGCGCTTCCTCGCCCGTGAGCAGAACAACATGGCCGCTCTCGAGCGCGAGCGGCAGATGAAGCAGGACGGCGTCGTCACCGCCTCCGCCGATCCCAACAAGGTCGAGTTCCGCGGCGCCGATTACTTCCTCACCGGCAAACTCCAGGGTATGTCCACGCGCACCAGCCAGGGATTGAGCGACTATATTCTCTACAGCTTCCAACTCATCGACGCCCGCACCACGGAGATCGTTTGGGAGGACTCCGCCGAGATCAAGAAGCAGGGCCTCGAAGACGCCGCCTACCGTTAAGCCCGCTCCCGACGCGCGTGTCGCGCGGGATTTTGAACACCGCGCGACTCCGGTATCATCCCGTTACCAACCTGCAACCTGCT
Source organism: Opitutaceae bacterium (assembly GCA_036406235.1). GTDB lineage: Bacteria > Verrucomicrobiota > Verrucomicrobiia > Opitutales > Opitutaceae > DASWVO01. The sequence goes on along the minus strand of DASWVO010000254.1, from coordinate 20,919 downwards.
TCGATCGCCTGTTCCCGACCGCCGCGAAACTTGTCGTCGTCGGGCATGTCGTCATCACCGTGGCCCTGAGAACCCGACCGCGTCGGGTGTGCCTCCGGCCGCAACACCTGAGCCAAACCTTATGAAAAACCTCCTCCTCCCGCTTCTTGCCGCGACGGCCGCGATATTCGCGGGCTGCCAGTCGCAGCCCGGCCCGTTCCTGCCGCAAGACACCACGAAATACACGCTCGAGAACACCGAGAAGTTCGTGGTGATGGACAAGCAAGTGCAGCACTCCGTCACCAGCACCGGCCTGCAGCAACGCATCAACGCGGATGGGCGTCTCGAGGTCGTCGCCAACGTGAAGAATCGCGAGAATCGCCGCATCCAGGTGCAGGTGAATTGTGTGTTTAAGGACGAGCAGGGCTTCTCCACCGGCGACGAAACGCCGTGGCAGACCCTCATCCTCGGCGAAAACTCCACCGAGGCCGTGCGCTTCGTCTCGATGAACACCCAGGCGCGCAACTACACCGTCCGCGTCCGCCAGGCCCGCTGATCCGCCACACCGCCCGCGTAACGAAATTACCACTACGTCACGCCTCCGCTTCCGCAGGTAGGGCCCGACCCCCGGGCGGGCCGCCCCACTCTCACCCCTGCTCCACATGAAAACCCGACTCTTTCTCACCGTCGTCGCCGCACTGCCCGCCTTTGCCGCGGCGCAGACGACCGACAAGCGCGCTGGCGAGCGTCCGCCCGTCACCGAGGCGCCCGGCCGCGGCAGCCCGCCGCCCGCCGCGCCAACCGAAAACCAGCAGCTCTGGGGTCCCGGTGCCGATGCGAACCTGATCGCCCCGGACAAAGCCCGGCAGGTCATCGACACCTTCCGCGCGTCCTACGACAAGCTCAACAAGCCGCGCCTGCTCATCTACGTGAACCGCGAACTCGTTGACGAAGCATCCGGCTTGCGCATGACGGGCCGCAAGGAGCGCACCGAGAGCGTCCAGGGCACGAGCCAATCGTCCTTCGAGGCCGATCCTAATGCTCCGAAGCCCGAATCCGCCGGCACGCCGCAGACCCAGGTCAACGTCGCCATCGGCGGCGGCACCGCCGGCGGCGCCGCCCACGCCACGAATCCGGGCAAGGGCGCCAGCGAGGCCAGCGGCACGCGCGTGAGCGCGGAGAACACCTACACGTACAAGGACCGCGAAAACCCGGCGCTCGCCGACAAACAAACCGTGCGTGACATCGAGCGGCTCTTCGGTCGTCCGCTGCGCGCCGCCGGGGCGAAGCTCGCCGACCAGCGCGTCGCCGCGCAGCTCATTGCCGACAAGCCGCTCGATCATTTCACCACCGCGACCAACGAAGCCGCGCGCAAGGACCGCGAGGCGCTCGCCAAGGTGGCCGACGTGGTCATCGAGATCCTCATCTCCAGCCGGTCGATCACCGTGCCCGAACTCTCTGGAGACAAGACCTACGCCGTGCCCGATATCCAGGCCACGGCGATCCGGCTGACCGATGCCGCCGTGCTCGGCCAGGCCAGCGCGACCGACGTGCTCGGCCGGGATCGCGAGGCCGGTCGCGTGGTGCGCCGCTTCGACGTGAAGGACATCGCCGAAGCCACCGCGCTCGCCCTGATGGAGGACATCGCGCTCACCGGTTCGTAACACGACGCCGCCGCGCCGCGTCGTTCCGGGTGGCGTTAAGCCACGGATTCGCAGGTCGATGCTACATTCTTCCCCTCTCTTGCGCCGCCGTGTTGTCAACACGCGCGGCGCCTTTCATTTTCCGACCCTTCACATGCTTCGGCTCCGCTCCCTGATTTTCCGCCCCCGGTCCCTGCTCCTCTCAAGCGTCGCGCTGGCGATGCTCGGCGGCTGCGCCACCGCGCCGTCGCGACCGCCGATCGCGTTCACCGGCGATCCCGTTATCGATGGCAACGCGCAGCTCGCGGCCGCGCCCGCGCGGGACCGTGCGCTGTGGGAATACCGCATCGCCGCCAGCGCGCTGCGCTTCGGTCAGTTCCAAGAGGCCAAGGCCAAGCTTGACGATGCGATCGGGCTCACGGCCGGTACGCTCGCCTCGAGTGGCGCCGACGCCGCGAAGGCCCGCCGGCTCTTCGGCGCCGAGTCGGCGAAGACGTTCATCGGCGAACCCTACGAGCGCATCATGGCGAGTTTTTACCGCGGTGTTCTCTACTGGAACGATGGCGAGCCCGACAACGCCCGTGCGCTTTTCCGCAGCGGCGAATTCATCGACAGCGACACCGAAAACAAATCCTACGCCGGCGACTGGGTGCTGCTCGATTATCTCGACGGTTACGTGACTGCCCGGCTCACCGGGGAAGGCGCTGGCGAAGACGCGCTCGCCCGGGCCCGCGCCAACGCGCAGGCGCAGGGACGGAGCGTCCAACTGCCCGACTACGACCGCTCCGCCAACGTGCTCTTCTTCGTCGAATACGGCCGCGGCCCGCGCAAATACGCCGGCGGTGAGCACGGCGAACAGCTCAAGTTTTTCACGGAACCCTCCAAAGTAGCGTCGGCCGAGCTCGTCATCGCCGGGCGCACCGTGGCGCTCCCGCCGTATGATGATCTCAACTACCAAGCGACGACCCGCGGCGGCCGCGTGATGGACCACATCCTCGGCAACAAGGCCGTCTTCAAGGAGACGACCAGCAACGTCGGCGACGTAGCGCTGGTCGGAGCGGCTGCGACGGCTGCGTACGGCCGCGGCGAGGACTCGGGCAAGGCCGCGCTTGCGCTCGCTGCGGTCGGTCTCGTGAGCAAGCTTGCCAGCGCCGCCACGCAGACCTCCGCCGACACGCGCACGTGGGACAACCTCCCGCAGTACCTGAGTTTCGCCGCGCTGCGCCTCGCACCCGACACCTACGAAGCAAAACTCCATTTCTACGACAGCTCGGGCCGGCGCCTGGAGAACCGCACGCAGACGTTCACCGTCACGGTGCCCGCGCGTGACGTCAGCACGATCGCCGGCGCGTCGGCGCCCCAGGACGTCGTCGTCTTCCGCAGCGAACTGCCGAACTGAGGCAGCCTATGGCTGCGCCCGGCAGACGCGACCCGGGCGCATCGGGCCTCTAGCCCGCCGCCAGCAATACGATTCCCGCGACCATCGCCGCGGCGGCCCAGAGGCGCCGCGGCGCCTCTTTTTCCTTCAGCAGCCGCGCTCCCCAGAACGTTCCAATCAGGATGCTCACCTCCCGCGCCGGTGCCACGTAGCTGACCGGCGTGAACGTCAGCGCCGTGAGGATGAGGACGTAACCGATCGGCGACAGGATCGCCATGGCGAATGCCTCGCGGCGGTGCTCACGCCATTCGCGAGCGACCTCGGCGCGCCGCGCCCAGGCGAACGGCGTGAGCAGCCCCATCATCAGAAACGCGGTGCCGGCGTCGAAGATCACTGGCGGTATCCGCCAGCTGGCGACACCGTGCCGGTCCCACAGGGTGTAGCTCGCGATGCACACGCCCGAAAGCAACCCGTAGCGGATTCCCGAGCGCAAATGGGCGCGGTCGGCGTGCCAGAGTTTCGGGCCGCCGGTAAGAAAAAAGATGCCGCCGACCACCAACAGGCCGCCCGCGAAACCGTGCCACGTTGGACGCTCGCCGAGCAGGGCGATGGCGAGGACCATGCTGAGTAAGGGACCGGTTCCGCGCGCGAGCGGATAGATCAGCGAGAAGTCCCCCTTCCGATAGCCGCGTTGCAGACTCAGCGAATAGGCTGTTTTCAGCAGCGCGCTCACCGCGATCACGCCGAGCGCGCCCCACGGTAGTTCCGGCCGTCGCCATATCCAGTATCCCACGACCACCGGCAGATAGAGCGAGTTGATGATCAGGCTCGTCAGGTAAACAAACGGCAGTCCGCCGCCCGCCCGCTTGGCGGCAAGATTCCACGCCGCATGCAGAACCGCTGCGAACAAAACGAGAGCAAGGGCCAACCCGGTCATCGCGCGCGACCGTGCCCGCGGTCGCTTCTCCTGGCAACCTGTCTCCCGTGCACGCCCGCGTGATCTTTTGGCATACAGCGGAGGACAAGCTGCGCCGGGCCGCCGTTGGCGAACGGCGGGCGAAATCACGCGGCGGCGCAAAAAGCGACCGGGTGTGCTTGCCGGCGCGAAGAATCCGCGTGCCGCGCGCGGCCAGGTCGGACACCGTGTCAGACCCGATGTCGACTTATGCCAAAGAAGCTCGTGCTACGCTTGCGCTGGCGCTGCCGATCGTCGTCGGGCAGGTCAGCCAGATGCTCATGGGCATCACCGACAGCGTGATGATCGGGCACGTGGGCACGCTGCCGCTCGCGGCGGCGGCCTTCACCAACAGCGTCTTCGGCGTGTTTTTTGTGGTGGGGATCGGCGTGCTTGTGCCGGTGGCGGTGCTCGTCTCACGCGCGCATGGCGCGGGTCGCGAGCATGAGGCGGGCGAATGGTTGCGGCACGGCGTGACAATCGCGCTGGCGGCGAGTGGCGGCGGTTCGCTGCTCATGGCGCTCCTGGCGCTGCAATTGCACCGGTTCGGACAGCCGCCCGAGGTGCTTGCCGAGGTGCAGCCGTATTATCTGATCATCGCCGCCTCGCTCGTGCCGACGCTGCTGTTTCAGGCCTTCCGGCAGTTTGGCGAGGCGCTGGGCCGGCCCTGGCCCCCGATGCTGATGATGCTCGGCGGCGTGGGACTGAATGTCGTGCTGAACTGGATACTCATCTACGGCCACCTCGGCGCGCCGGCGATGGGCTTGGAAGGTGCGGGCTGGGCGACCTTGATCGCGCGGACCGCGGGGGTGTTCATGATCCTCGCATGGCTGACGCAGGCGGCGGCGTTTCGGATCGCCTGGCCGCGCGTGTGGTTTCGCGGCCTGCAGCGCGCTCGTTTTCGCGAAATGCTGCACCTCGGTGTTCCTGCGGCGGGAATGTTGCTGTTCGAGTCGGGCGCGTTCTCCGCGGCCGCCCTCATGATGGGTTGGCTCGGCGCGGTGCCGCTCGCGGCCCACCAGATCGCGCTCAGCTGCGCGGCGTTGACCTTCATGTTTCCGCTCGGGCTTTCGATGGCTGTGAGCATGCGTCTGGGCAAGGCCGTCGGCGAAGGCCGCCGGGAGGTCCTGCGCCCCATCGGCTTCGGGGCGCTGGGGATAAGCGTGGCGATCATGGGCGGGTTTGCGCTGATCTTCGCGATCGCCGGGCGTCCGCTCGCGGCGGCTTTCGTCGCGGACGCCGGGGTGATCGACCTGGCGGCGCGGCTGCTGGTCGTGGCGGCGATTTTTCAACTTTTCGACGGCGGACAGGTCGTCGGCGCCGGCGCCCTGCGCGGTCTCGCCGACGTGAAGATTCCGGCGATCATCACCTTCGCCGCCTACTGGCTGATCGCCCTGCCGGGCGGCTACTTTGCCGGCGTGCGCGGCCCGTTGGGACCGCTCGGCGTGTGGGCTGCGCTCGCCGCCGGCCTGGCCTTTGCGGCCGTGTTTCTCGCCCTGCGTTTCGCCCGGCTGACGCGGTGAATCGTTTCGCGGCGGATGCCCCAGGGCGTGCGGGCGAGAGAGGGGCGGGCCGGGTGAAGGAGGCGGAGAGGCGGGGCCGCTTTCACTCCTGGTCATGCCGGCGGGTTTGTCGCGGGTCGGCACGCACAGAAACCGGGTCTACGTCGACGAGGCTGCGAGCCGCGCTTTCACGTCGGCGAGCGTGAGGCCGTCGATGCGCACGAGTTTCTGGCGCGACGTATCGCCGGTCGCGATGGTGACGGCGCGCCGCGGCAGGCCCAACGTCTCCGCAAGGAAGGCGCACAACTCTTCGTTGGCACGGCCTTCGAGGGGCGGGGCGTGGACCTTGACCTTCAATGCATCGCCCAGCCAGCCCACGATGGCGCTTCGCGGCGCATTGGGCACGGCCTTGATGGCGAGCTTGCACGAAGAGACAGACATCGTCGGCGCGTCGTGACGATCAAAACCGGGGCACTCAACCGAGCGCGTCCGCCAGCGCGGCGATGATCTCGTCGGCGGGTTCGCAGCCGATGGAGAGGCGCAGCAGATCCGGATCGATGCCGCTCGCCGCGAGCTCGGCTCGGCCCGCCTCGCTGGTCACGAGATCGTAGTGTGCGAGGTAGATGAACGGACAGATGAGCGTCGTCTTCATGCCGAAGCTCGGGCCCTTGGGCAGACCCAGCTTGTCGTAAAAGTCCGCGAGTGGCCCGTGCACGGTAAAGCTCACCATCCCGCCGATGTGCTCCGACCCGCGAGAAATCTTTGCGTAGTGCGCGGCGGTTTCGGCCCGTCCGGTCCAGAACACGTCGCGCACGCGCGGGTGAGATCGGAGGAACTCGATCACGCGCGGTGCCGAAACATTGATCCGGGCGATCACGTCCTCGTAATCGCCGATCTGCGCGGCGAGCCGTGCGAGGTCGCGGCGGTAGATCGGCTCGGCGCGGCGGGCGACGCGCGTGCGCAGCCAGGCGGCGTCGGGCCCGGCGGGATTGATCACCGCGACGCCGGCGATGACGTCGCCTTCGCTCGCGGAGTATTTGGTGAGGCTATTGACGATGACGTCGGCGTGCGCGAGCACGTCGACGTTCAGAGGCGAGACGAGCGTCGGGTCGAGGATCACGCGGGCGCCATGGCGGTGGGCGAGGGCCGCGATGGCGGCGACGTCGGGCGTCTGGACGAGCGGATTGGTCGGCACCTCGGTGACGATGCCCGCGATGCGATCGCCGCGGGCGGAGAACAGGCGCTCGATCGCGCCAAGGTCGCCCACGTCTCGCAGGTACACGTAGTCGTCGGGCCCGCCGGCGAATTTTTTCAACAGTGCGATCGTGTCGAGATAGAGCCAGCCGAGCTGCACCCAGACGGTGCGGCCGCGCGAGGCCTGCAGGTCGGCGAGCGTGCGCCAGGCCGCGTGGAACGCGCCCATGCCGGTGTTGGTGAGCACGAAGTCGGCGTCACTAGCCGACGGATACGCACGCCGCAGCACGGCATAAACCGCTCCGAGCGCGTCGCCCGCGTAAACGGTCTCGGCCTCGGCGGCGGCGAGCAGTCCGCGCCGCACCAGGTGATCCTCGGCTTCGCGCGAACCGAGAAAGCCGCCCGTGTGCTGGAGGTAGGTCTTGGCGCGGGCGAAAAGTTCGGGAGCCTCCGGGTGGGCGATGCCGTGCAGACCGTCGTGATTTACACGGGTCACATGGGCTTCGCCGAGATAGGTCGCCAGTTCAGCGGCCATGTGGGCCGACGAGGTGAGCCACAGGGTCTGCCCGGCGAGGTCGAGTTCGCGGCTGAACTCCGCCGCGAGCCGGCGCACGTAGGGATGTACGACGAAACGCGGATAACCCGACGTCAGATGCTGTGTGATCGCCGGGTCTTTTTCCTCGTAGCCAATCACCGAGCGCATCGTCGGCAGACTGCAAGACACGCCGTGGATGCTGGCGGGAATGCGTTGACCGAGAGGCAGGTGGGCGAAGGCAGTCATGGCAAAATGGACGGCAAGCATGGCCGCCCCGGGCCGGCTCTGGCAACCTCGCGCTTGAAACAGCGCGCGACCGCGACGAACGTCACAGCCTCATGAAACTCGTCTCGTGGAACGTCAATGGCGTGCGCGCCGCACTCAAGAAGGGCCTGCTTGATTACATGGAAAAGTGCGATGCCGATGTGATCTGCCTGCAGGAGACGAAGTGCCATCCGGGCGACGTGCAGCACGTGGCATGGGCGACCGGCTACACGGCCACGTGGGCGAGCGCCACGAAGAAGGGCTACAGCGGGACGGCGCTCTTCAGCCGCGTGAAGGCGAAGGCGATCACCCTCGGCCTCGACCTGCCGGTGCACGACAAGGAGGGGCGTGTGATCACGGCGGAGTTTCCCGACTTCTATCTGATCAACGTGTATCAGCCCAACTCACAGCGCGGGCTCACCCGGCTGGATTACCGCACGAAGGAGTGGGACCCGGCGTTCCTGGCCTACCTCAAGAAGCTTGAAAAGAAGGGCAAGCCGGTGGTGTTCTGTGGCGATCTCAACGTGGCGCACGCCGAGATCGATCTGACGAACCCGAAGACCAACCGGCGCAACGCGGGTTTCACCGACGAGGAGCGCGCGAATTTCTCCGCGCTCCTGGCGAAGGGTTTTGTGGATACGTTCCGCGAATTTGAGAAAGGTCCCGGTCATTACACGTGGTGGAGCCAGATGATGAACTGCCGCGCCCGGAACATCGGGTGGCGCGTCGATTACTTCGTCGCTTCCGAAAGCCTGCGCCCGGCGCTCAAGCGCGCCTGGATCAGCCCCGAGGTGATGGGCAGCGATCACTGCCCGGTGGGCCTGGAGGTCAAATGAAACGGAGCGAACGAAGAGCGCCGACACGATCGCCCTGGGTGCGCACGCGCCGCTCGGAGATCCACGGCCGCGGCCTGTATGCGCGCTGCGCCGTCCCGGCGGGGACGCGCGTGATCGAGTATGTCGGCGAAAAGATCACGAAGGCCGAGTCGGACCGGCGCGATGCGCACCGCCTCGCCCGGCAGGCCCGCGGGGCTGACGGCTGCGTGTATATTTTCGAACTGAACCGGCGGCATGATCTCGATGGCGGTGTCGCGTGGAACACCGCCCGCCTGATGAACCACTCCTGCGCGGGCAACTGCGAGCCGCAGGCGATCCGCGGGCGCATCTGGATCGTGGCCCTGCGCGACATCGCCGCCGGCGAGGAGCTGACCTACGACTACGGCTTCGATTTCGCGAACTGGCGCGAACATCCGTGCCGTTGCGGCACCGACGCGTGTACGGGTTACATTGTCGGCCGGCGCCACCGCTGGCGCGTCCGCCGGATCCTCGCCGGGCAGAGGGCGCGCGGGGCGGAGCGACGGTGCGCGTGACGTTGGTTGTTGGTGCGCATCGGGCGGCGCCTTCCGGCAGGACGGCGCTGCCGGGTCACGCCCCCAGCCATTGCTCGAATTTCATCGCGTCCTCCGGCGTGTCGACGCCGATGGTGGGATCGTCGGTGAGATCGACGGCAATCTCGTATCCGTTTTCCAATACACGTAACTGCTCGAGCTTTTCGATCTGCTCGAGCCGGCCGGGCGGCAGGCCCGCGAATTTCTCGAGGACTCCGGCCTTGTAGGCGTAGAGGCCGAGGTGCTTCGTGCAGGGGTTGGCCTGGACCCAGGCGTCGTCGACCTGCCCGGCCCGATCGCGGGCGTAGGGCATCGGCGACCGGGAAAAATACAGGGCGCGCCGCACCGCGGGGGCGTAGACGAGTTTCACCTGGTTGGGATTCAGAAAATCGGCCGCGGTGCGGAAAGGCGTGCCGAGCGTGGCCATCGCTGCCGGGCCGGCGATGAGGGTGGCGAGCGTGCGAACTTGCGCGCCGGTGACGAGGGGCTCGTCGGCCTGCACGTTGATCACGTGATCGGCGCGTACGATGCGGTTGGCTTCGGCGAGGCGGTCGGTGCCGCTCTGGTGCTGCGCGCCGGTCATGATCGTGCGAAATCCCGCCGCCCGCAGCGGCGTTTGCAGAAGCTCGTGATCCACGGCGAAATAGAGCGGGAACTCGGGCGCCTGCGCCGCGATGCGCTCGGCCACCCACAAGACGAGCGGCTTGCCGCGGATCGGGTGCAGCAGTTTGCGCGGGAAGCGCGTCGATTCGAGGCGGCAGGGGACGATGATCGCAGTCAGGGACATGCGGGCGCAGGGTGACTTTCCGGTTTTTGGGTTGCAAGCCGCCCCCGCGGTCAGAACCTTTGGCAGCCCATGCCAGAGACCAATGATACAGCCGCTTCCGGCCAGCAGCTTGTAAAGGAGCTCGTTGTCCAGAACAAGATGGGCATTCACGCCCGTCCGGCCGCCATGATCGTCCGCATCACCAACAAGTTTAAGTCGGATGTGTTTGTGGAAAAGGACGAGGAGCAGGTGAACGGCAAGAGCATCATGGGCTTGATGATGCTGGCCGCCGGCAAGGGCTCGAAGGTGAAGTTTCTCGTGACCGGCGATGACGCCGCTCAGATGATCAACGAACTCGAGCAGCTTTTCGCCCGCAAGTTCGACGAAGCCTGAGCGGGAGCGGGACGGCCCGGCGGAGACACGGAGGAGACTTTCAGGACGATGCGGGTGGCCGATTCAGGCCGCCTTTTTCCATTCTTCCAGTTTCCTGTCTTCTGTGCGTCTCGTGGGCCGCACTCAAAGTCCGAAAAAGTTTTTTGCGGTCGCCGTGCTCGTGGCGGCTAGTTCGGCGTAGCTGACGCCGAGAACTCCCGCGGCGAATTCCGCGGTGTGTTTCACGAAGGCCGGCTCGTTGGGTTTTCCGCGGTGAGGCATCGGCGTCAGATAGGGCGCGTCGGTCTCGAGCATGAAGCGGGCGAGGCCCTGCGCTTTCGCGGCGGCGCGCACGTTGTCGGCGTTCTTGTAGGTAAGCACGCCCGTGAACGAACCGAAGCCGCCGCGGCGCGTGAGCTCGGCCATCTCGGCTTCGCCCTCGGTGAAGCAATGAAACACGATCTTTTTCCAATCGACACCGCTGGCGTCGATCATCTCTACGCACTCGCGAAACGCGCCGCGGGAGTGAATCACCACGGGACAGCCCAGCTGCTTTGCGAGCGTGAGGCCGGCCGCGAACGCGGCACGTTGCAGCGCAAAGACGCGCTCCGCCTCCGCCGGATCCTTCGGCAGATGAAAGCGGTCGAGGCCGATCTCTCCGAGCGCGACCGGAGTCACGCGTGCGTTCCAGAAGGGCGACAGCGCCCCGACCTCGGCTTCCCAAGTTTCGTCGACGGCGCAGGGATGCAGGCCGGCCGCGTAGTGTACAAAGGCCGGGTAGGTCGCGGCGAGTTCGTGGTAAAGCGTCCAGTCCTCGCTCGATGTGCCGATGGTAATCATGGCGGCGACATCGGCGTCGCGGGCGCGCGCGAGCACCGCGTCGAGAGTGCCTTTGTGCACAAAGGATTCGAGGTGGGTATGCGTGTCGATGAGGCCCATGGATCCAATTCTTTCTTTTTCCTCTGTATCTTTCTCCTTCTGGCTGACGCGGTCGGCGAGTGACGAGGAGAAAGACCACGAGAGGGACGAAAGAGAAAGCCTACTTTGTGTAGAGCGACAGGTATCTTTCTTTCAAATACGCGATCAGGTGCTTCGGCGCGAGGTCTTCGCCGGTCACGCGGCGCACGAGTTCCAGCGCCGGGTAGCGACGGCCCTGTTCGTGGATGTTGGTGCGCAGCCACGCGAGCAGGCGCGAGAAATCGCCGCGGGCAAAGTCGTCCTCGAGCGCCGGCAGTGCGCGTTGCGCGGCCGCCCAGTTTTGCGCGGCGATCATGTTGCCCAGACAGTAGCTCGGAAAATAACCGAAAGCGCCCGCACTCCAGTGCACGTCCTGCAGCACGCCTTCGCGGTCCGTTGGCGGCGTGAGGCCGAGCAGCTCTTTCGACAGCGCGTTCCAGGCGGCGGGGAGATCGCGCACGGCGAGGGTCCCCGCGAAGAGGCGGCGTTCGATGTCGAAGCGGAGCAGGATGTGCAGGTTGTAGTGCACTTCATCGGCGTCGACGCGGACGAGTGTGGGCTCGACGGCATTGATCGCGAGGTAGAGCCCCTCGGGGGAGACGTGTGCGAGCGGTCCAGGAAACGCCGCGCGGTAGTGCGACTCGAAATACCGCCAGAAGGCGCGGCCGCGGGCGACCTGGTTTTCCCACATGCGGCTCTGCGATTCGTGCACGGCCATGCCGGCGTTCTGGCCCAGCGGCGTGCCCTGCGCGGCGAGCGGCAGGCCTTGTTCGTAGAGACCGTGCCCGGTCTCGTGGATCGAGCTGAAGAGTGAGTCGAGCGGGTTGTCCGGATCGAAGCGCGTCGTCATGCGAATGTCGGCGCCCGAGCCTTCGCAGAACGGGTGCAACGATACGTCGATTCGTCCGCGGCGGTAGTTGAAGCCGAGCTTTTCCGTGACGTCGCGCAGGAAGGCGCGCTGGGTGTCGACGTCGAAGCCTTTGAGCATCGAGGTGTCGGCCTTGACCGGCGAGGCTGCGATGGCGCGTACGAGCGGCACGAGTTCGCGTTGCAGTTCGGTGAACAGCGCTTCGATCTTCGCCGCGGTGAGGCCCGGGTCGTGCTTGTCGATGGCGTAGTCGTAGGGGCGGTCGCCCCAGCCGAGATGCGCCGCTTCCTGTCGCGCCAGTTCCAGGTGTTTTTCGAGGAAGGGCGCGTAGGTGGCAAAATCGTTGCGCGCTTTTGCGTCGGCCCAAGCGTGATACGATGCGCTGCCGTGACGCGCTTTCTCGGCGACGAACTCTGGCGGAAGCTTCGTGACACGGTCGTAGTCGCGGCGCGCTTCGCGCACGACGACGCGCTGGTCGTCGGTGAGGGTGTGGTCCGCCTCGAGTTCCGTCAGCGCGCGGCCAATCCCGGGGGCGCTCGCGGCGGCGTGTTGCAGTTCGGCCAGCAGTGCGAGCTGTTCGGCGCGCTGGTCCGCGCTGTCGGGCGGCAGGTTCACCTGCTCGTCCCAGCCGAGCAGGCCGCCGACGGTGGAGAGGATGTGCGCGCGTTTCAGTTGGCCGACGAGCGAATCGTAGGAAGTCATGTGGAAATCGGGAAAGGCGGAACACCGGAACGCTCGCGTCCCAGAAACGCAAATCGAGCACGCGGCGCCCGTCCGCGCCACTCTTTATGCCGTTGCGCGCTGGCGCCGGTCGACCGGGGTGCGGCCAGCGCGGCGGCCGATAATCTGGCGGTCTTTAGAAGCCGGCCAGCTGCTCCGGCTCGCCCACGAGCATCACGTTGCCGCCGTTCGCGTGGAGTTTCAGCAACGCGCCGCCAGCGTTGAGTGAACCCACGAGATGCCGGCGCGCGGGCTTTCGGCCGGGCGCGACGGACACGCCGCTTGCTACCACCCGCCCCAGAAAGCTTGTCGCCTCCAGCGTCAGGTCGGCGTCCGGATCGACGGCCACCGTGAGATTGCCTCCCGAGACCACGATGCTCGACGCGACGGGCAGGACGCGCGCGAAACCGGCTTTCACGTCGCCGGCGGTCGCGCGGGCATCGAGTCCGCCGCGCGCCCGCAAAATGTCGATATCCCCGCTGCGAGTCTCCAGCACGGCGCGGCCGGAAACCGTCCCCACGGCGAGGCTTCCGCGGGAGGTTCGCAACGTGGCGTCACCGGTCGCCCGCGAGAGCTGGATCTCGCCGACCTCGACGCTCGCGTCGACGTCACCGTCGATGCGGCCGAGGGCGATGTTGCCCGACTCGACACGTGCGCGCACGTCGCCGACCCATTCCGGCCCCACCTCGATTCGCCCGCGGCCCGTCTCCAGATCGAGACGCGTCTGCTGGGGGAGATACAGTTCGAAGCGCAATTCGCCTTCCGCGTGAGGCCCCAACGTGAACCGCAGGAGCGGGCCCTGGTCGCGTCCCTCCACCGACATCGTTCCATTCGCCTGCGCAACGGTCACTGCGGTCTCGTCGAGCCAGCGCCGTGCCGCTGCGGGTTCCGTGGCGGCGGGGATCTTGTAGACGACGAGGCGCGCCTGGCTTTCGTCGGTGGGCGCGACGCGAATCACACCCGCGAACGTGCGCACCCGCATGGTCGCGCCCGGGATCCAGTCGAAGAGGTATTCCTCCCGCTGCTCCTCAGTCGCGGGCGCGCGCGATGCCAAGCAGAAGACTGCCAGGAAGATACATATCGGTGCGCGCATGGATTGGGATCCTCCATAAGAAAGGGACCTGATCAACTCCAACCGTTTGGGTAGTATTACGATTCGATTGCGGGCGGTGGCGTGCCCCCGCGCATGCGGCCCCGACCGCGGCGGAGCGGACGTGGCGCGTGGGGGCGGGAGCCGTTGCGTGTTGTTTGTGTGCTTTTCTTGAATACGCACAGGAACGCTAGACGCCGGCCGTTCGCGGCGGCACGATCCTGCTGCCATGACGCTCGCCCAGCTTACGACCGTTGCCGAGAAGGTGGTGGCCACCACGCAGAAAAAACTTCCCCGGGAGATCCGTGACGAAGCGATTGCTTTGCCCGTCGTGTATCACGATTGGCCGACCGATGAGATTTTGGGTGAGGAATTCGAGCCCGACATCCTCGGCATGTTTGTCGGCAGCCCGCACGGGCTCGACACCGGAGACAACAACACCCTGCCTGCCCATATCCTTCTGTTTCTCGAAAACATATGGGACTTCGCCGAGGGCGACGCGGAGGTGTTTCGCGACGAGGTGCGACTCACGTATCTGCACGAGCTCGGCCATTATTTCGGTTGGGATGAGGACGAGCTCGACGCGCGCGGCTTGGCGTGAGGCCTTGGAGAAGCGCGCGCCGCCGGCTAAAGGTACGGGACGTGCGGTGCGCGGCTGAAACCGTCGACGAAGCGCCCTTCCGCCGCTGTTGTGGCAGGGCACCTTCCTCCCTTAGAGACCCCCGAGGCACTGCCGTCGCAGCTTTGTTGGGACCGACCGGTCCACAGTCGGTCATTTGTCACCTATTAAGTGACAAGCTGCCGGGAGGCCCGACCGAACGCGGCGGAAGGGTCAGCCGAATAGGTCACCTATTCAATGACAAGACTCGGATGGATCCGGACTGTGCGAGAGGGGCGTTGGTGCGTGCGAGCCAGAAGGCTTGAGGGCCCTCCGGGGCGGCGGCAGTCGTGCCGGCCGCGCGAGAAGCGGCTGCGCGGAACCGGCCCTACTCTTCGCTTTCCAACTCCGGCCCCGCCTGCATAGTCGCGGAACCCTTTTGCGTATGAAAAAGCTGCTCACTTTCCTGCTGGCCACCTTCTGTGTTGCCGCCGCCGCCCACGCGGAGAAGGCGCTGTCGCGCGCCGACTACGTCAAACGCTTCGAGTCCTGCGAGGCAATCCTGCGGGAGTTCCAAGCCGATCCAGCTTATGCCGTCCCGGCCGACGTTCTCGCCAAGGCGCGCGGCTTGGTGATCATGAACCAGTTCAAGGCGGGTTTCATCGTCGGCGTGCAGGATGGTTATGCCGTGCTCCTCGTGAAGAAAGCAGACGGCAAATGGAGTGTCCCCGCGCTGCTCCGCGCCGGCGAGGCGAGTTTCGGTCTCCAGGCTGGCGGCAAGGCGGTCGAAACCGTGCTCGTGCTCATGGACGATCAAACCCCGCGCCTGCTCTTCGAAGGTCGCTTCAAGGTCGGTGCCGACGCCAAAGCCGTGGCCGGTCCGCGCGCCGCCGAGCGCGAGAGCATGGCGCAGACCGCGCTCGAGGCCGCCCCGATCCTAGTTTACCAGAAGGTCAAAGGCCTCTACGCCGGCGCCACGCTCAAAACTGGCTGGCTCCAGCGCAACGACACCGCGAACCGTGCGTTCTACTCGACGAACTACACGCTGCCCGAGCTGCTCTATAGCGACTGGGTCACTCCGCCGGCCGAGGTACAGCCGTTGATCGACTTCGTGCAGAAAATCGCGCCCTGAGCGGAAATCGCTTTCTTGCGCACCCGCGCAGACACCGCACCGAAAAAGCCGGCCGCGAGGCCGGCTTTTTTTCGTACTCGGGAATCGAGAGCAAAAAGTTAGCTGAGAGAAGAAGGCGCTCCTTGGGGCAAGCCTCCGCGAGTTTGGGTCGCGCGACGCTCACATGGTGCCACACTGCGCGCCGCCCTCATTGCAGCCACGTCAGTGCCGGGCGGCCGACGGACTCCGCGAGCGCCCGTTCATCGCGCACGCGACACTCGCCGCTGGCCTCATCACCGTCGAGAAACGCGACGAACTCCAACTGGGCTGCGCCGGTCGTTGTGGTCCAGTGGCGCACGATCTCGAGCGCGGGCAGGGTCTTGCGGCCGAGAATTTCGACCAGTGGAAAATCGATGGTGCCGTTGCACGCGCGGTACACGACCTCGGTGCACACGAGCTTGTCGCTGCTGAAGAAATCGAAGTCGAAGTCGTAGGGCTTGCCGGCGTGCTCGAAGGCGCGCGCGATCAACTCGCGGCGTTGCTCCGTGCTGATTCGTGGCCGCAGCACGGCCACCGAATCCGCCTCGCCGACCGAGTGCTCCACGCTGGTGAACACCACGCCTTCGCTCACCGCCTCGATCACCGCCGGTGCATGCCCCGCTGCGTCGGGCTGCGCGAAGCGCGCCAGATGCCGGGCCGCGCGCGGATCCCGGTCGAGGCCGAGTGCGCGCAGGTCTTCCGCCGTGCCCACGTAGAGTGCGGAGTGTGGCCAGTAGCCGGGAAGAAACGCGTTCGATAGATACCAGTTGCGCCGCTCGATGAGGATGTCGCCCGGCTGCAAACGCGGCCGCAGCTCGGCGAGGCGCTCCGCGGTGATCAACGCCCGGCCGTGCCGCGGCTCGCGAATCTTCGTATCGCCGACAAGCGTCGAGATTGCCGAACTTGCGTGATAATAACCACCGCGCGCGAAGTTCGCCACGTCGACCACCGCGGTCTCGAGCTTGTAGCGGAGCAGGCGCTCCGAAAGCCGGGCGGTGTTCTCACCGGCCACGGCGATCGCGTGATGAAAAACCGGATACGACGTCGCGTCCGGCAATTCGGCTGCCGATGACGCCGGCCCCATCCCGAGGGCGCTCCAGCGCGGAAGCGTCTCGTGGTAGTGTTTCCAGGCGGCTTCGAGCCAGCGGCGGTGTGCGACGTGGGCGAGGTTGGCCCGGATGCGGTCGTAGGTGCCGGCCGGCAGGTCCCAGCGCGGTTCCGGCTCGTTGAGTTTGCGAATCGCGTGTGTCTGCCCTTCGAAAGCGAGGACGAACCGTGCCGACGTGTCGTAAGCCGCGGCCGCCGCGGTGTAGTGGAGCAACAGCGCCCGCAGGCGTGCGGACTCGCCTGTCAGCTGCGCGTGTCGTTGATACTTCCATACCGTGCGCAGCAGCGCCGTGCGATAGCTGAGCCAGGTGACCAGCATGCGTCGCATCTCGTCGTCATCGGCCGTGCGATAGTAGCTGCGCCGCCCCGCCAGCAGCTCGGCTTCGAACGCCCGGAAGCGTTTCTCCAACTCATCGAGTCCGCCGATCACCGCGACCAGTGCGCGCTCGTCGCCAGCCATCTCGCCAGCCAGTTCCGCCGCCGCCATCTGGTGCAAGGCCGGCGAGCGCGTGAGCAAAAACTCGATCGGACGGTCGCGCAGGAGCCATGCGCCCAGGAGGCCGGCGAGCATCAACGAGGCGCCGCCGAGTGTGAGATTGAGCCAGAGTGGCGGACGATAGGTCACGCTGCGCGGCACGGGCCCTTCGGAAACGGCCGGCGCGGGGCTCAGCTCGTCTGCGAAGCCGGTCAGCTCTCGCACGAGGTCATGCTGCGCCGTCCGCAGCGCGGCGGCCTTGCGTGGTCGCAGCAGCAGGCGCACCTGCGCCCACCAGAGCGGTAGTTCGGTGCGCAGCCGGCGGCCCGTGTTGAGGGCGACGAGTCCGGCAAACGGCATCAATGCCGCCCATGTCCATGCCACCCAGGGCAGAAAGTATCCACTCTGCCACCACCACACGGCCGCGTACCATGCGGCATAAAGCGGCACGCTGAGCAGCAGCCGGTTCAGCGCCACCGTCATCCGCCCCGGCGTCGGAATGAAGCCGGCGATCAGACGCACCAGCCCATACGGCACGGCGTGGTGCAAGGCGCCGAAGAGTCCGATGATCGCGCCGCACAGCAGTGCCAGGCCGTCGCGTGCCATGAGCATTGTGAGTCGCGGCCCGCGCACCTGCAGCAGGCGCGCGTCGCCCGCGAGTCCGGCGGTGCGCAAGGCTGCACCGTGGGCGCGCACGCGGGCCGCCGCCGCTTCGGCGCGCGGCCGGTCGGAGCGGTGGAAATGGTTGATCGCGTCGGCGACCGCCTTGCGTTGGTGCAGGGCGGCGAGGGCATCGCGCTGTCGAAATCCCGCCGCCGGCAGCAGCGCTTCCACGTCGTCGAGCAGCGGCTCCCACGTGGCGTCGTCGAGATGCACGACGCAGGCTCTGAGGCGCGTGTTGAGCTCGGCGGTCAGCGTGCGCATCGCGACGTGTTCGTCGCCCCCATGCTGCGCGAGCCAGGCTGCGGCGTCGACCGGCTCGCCGACGTTGATCCACACCGCGGTGCGAAAACGCTCCTTGCGCTCATAGTTCATTCCCACCGGTACGACCTGCAGCCCCGGCGTGTCCGCGGCGAGCGCCTGCATCGCGAGGCGCGCGGCGCCGGAGCGCACGAGCGCGAGCTGGGCGGCGTCGTGACTCTTTCCTTCGGGGAAGATGCCCATCACGTGGCCGGCGGCGAGCTGCCTGGCGGCGAGGGCGAGCGACTCCAGGTTTTTGGTGACCTGCTTCGCGTCGTCACTTCCTCGATACGCCGGCACCATGCCAAGCGCCCGCATCGCGGCGCCGAAGACGGGGATGTTAAAGAGCGGCGCCTTCGCCATCAGCCGCACCGGGCGGCGTGCCGCGATGCCCAGAAGCACGGGATCGATCAGCGAGTTGGGATGGTTGGCGGCGAGCAACACCGGACCGGCAGCCGGAATTCGTTCGCCCCCGGTCACCTCGATCCGCGGATAATAGAATTCGACAAGAGCGCGCACCACGCGCCGCGCGAGGGAGCCGGGTATGCTGGAGAACATGATGGAAATCGCGCGCCAGCATGGCGGCGCGCCCGCCGGCGTCGAGCCTCGCGCCGACCCGCCCGTTGGCTCAGCCCCTCAGCTCGCCGAGAAACGCGGCCAGTTCCGCGACGACCGAACGCGCGACCAGCGTCTGCACGCCGATGCGATCAAACCCGAGGCAAACGATCCGTCCGGACCGCTCCCTCCAGGCATGATCGGCGCCGCGGTGCGCCAGAGCCCAGAAGGCGAAGGGGGCGGCGATGCCCTGCTCCGCCGAGGGTTCAGCGTAGCCGGTGGTCGCCACGGCCGCGTCGCTCCCGAAGAGCGCGCAGGCGCCCCGGGCCATCTGCCGTGCGATGTCTTCGGATACGCAGTTTACGGCGACGGCCGCGGCCCGGTCGACGCCGAGGTGACGCACCTTCTGCTCGAGCGTGTAGGCGGTGATGCCACCGCGAAAATAGTCCGACGCTCCGGACACGGCGCCGATCAGCGCCTGGACGTGTCCGCTGGTGAGGCTCTCGGCGGCCGCGAGCGTGAGCTGCGGCGGGCGCAAACAGAGTTCCTTGAGGGCGGCTGAGGACGACACGCGGGAGGACTAGGTCATGTCAGAGGCTGAACAAGCCCGCGGACGCATTGCTCGCGTATCCGTGCGGAGGACACGCGGGCGTGTCCGGCCGCAGGTCGCTACTTGCTGCTTTCGGAGACCGTTTTGAGTTTTGCCAGGCCGGCCTCGAAATCCGGGCCGATCATGCGGTCAAGGCAGAGGCCGAACCACCGCGCGACCGGACTGTTGCCGAGATCGCCTTCGTCGGCCCAGACCACGCGCGTGCCGTCCGGGGTGGGGGCGAGCGTGAACGTCCCCTTCGACGGCGTGTCCCAGCCCTCGAACTCCAGCTTGTATTCCGCGTAGGTGCCCGGCGTGAGCGCGACGATTGTCGCTTTGCCGTTGCCCTGCGTCGCGCTCTTCCACTCCGACCAGGCGCCAATGCCGGTCGAGGGCTCGGAATACGTCACCTGCATTTGCGGGTCGCGCTCGTACCACACGCCCCAGTTCTTCCACGCCTTGAGGTCGGCGACTTGGGCGAAGACGACTTCGGGTTTCGCCTCGATCACCGTCGAGCGTTCGACGCGATACGTGCGCGGGAAGAAAAACGCCACCGCCAGCAGCAGAAGCACCAGGACGACCAGTCCGCCGAAGATTTTGAGCAGCAGTTTCATGTGTCACAGGATGGCGCGCGCTTCACCGCGTGGCGATGCCGGAGTTAGGCGTGGCGCCGACCTTTCGCGTCCGACAGACGCCGCTCGAGCGGTGGTTAACGATAGCAATTCGCGGAGGTTTGCACCGGACGCGGTGGCCCGCCGTTTTTCCGTTCCTGCAGCTCGGTTCCTGCTCCCCGCTGCGCTCAAACCCCGAAACCCAAACAACCCCTCCATGAAAAGCAGATCCCTGCCCATCCTCCTTCGATTTGGAATCGCCCTCGCCGGACTCGCGAGCGCCGTTGCGGCCTCCGCCGCGAACTATGTTGTCACCTCGATCGCCGATCTTCAGGCGCGCATCAACGCCGCGGTGCCTGGCGACATCATTGTCGTAAAGAACGGCATCTACACCACGAGCACCGCGATCACGGTGGCCTGCCGGGGCACCGCGGCCGAGCCGATCACGATCGTAGCCGAGACGGCCGGCGCCGTGCAGATCCGCGGCACGCACGGGTTCACCGTCAACAGCCCGGCCACCTACATCGAGATCGAGGGCTTCAAGCTCACGCATGCGTCCGGCCGCAACAGTATCCGCTCCGGCGCTACGCATGTTCGCTTCACGCGCAACGTCTTTCAGTGCACGGGTGACGGCGCGTATCTCACGGTCGCCGGCCACGACGCGGAGATCGATCGCAATGAGTTCCGCAACAAGTCGACCGTCGGCAACATGATCGACGTGCGCGGCTCCGGCAGCCAGATCGCGCAACGGGTGTGGATTCACCACAATTATTTCCACGACTTCAACGCCGCCGGCGTGAACGGCGCGGAGACGATTCGCTTCGGGCTGAGCGGCCTGAGCCTCTCCAATGGCTACGGCCTCATCGAGCACAACCTCTTCCTCCGCTGCACGGGGGAAAACGAGCTCATCTCCAACAAATCCTGCGCCAACACCTACCGCTACAATACGATTGCCGACTCGCCCGGAGCGCAGCTCACGCTCCGCCACGGGAACGACTGCCTCGTCTACGGCAATTACTTCAAGAACACTGCCGGCATCCGCATCTTCGGCGACCGTCATCAGGTCTTCAGCAACTACTTTGAGGGCAACTCAATCGGCATCAACATCGGCAACGGCGCCGGTGAGGTCGCCGACGGCGCGGCCCTCACGACGCACGACCGGCCCGACGATTGTGTGATCAGTTTCAATACGCTGATCAACAACACCGCCCAGTATCTGATGACCGGCCGCACCAACGGTCTCGGCGCGACGAATACAACGTTT
>DASWVO010000253.1:0-3679 GCA_036406235.1 Opitutaceae bacterium | reverse complement strand
CGGTTGGAGCGGGTGGCAGACGCGGATTGGAGGGCGCCGTTGTCGTGGTGGGTGGAGAAGTCGCGGAGGCGGTGCTGGCAGGCGGTCCGCTCGGGGCGGGCACCTGTGCCCAGGCCTCCCGGCTGGCGAGAACCTCTCCGGACTGTGCGTCGACAACACGGGCCTTGATTTTGACGAAGAAGCCCGATGGCGCCGTGCCGGCCATCGTATTCGGAAGCTGGTTACCGGGCACGACCTGCGGGTCGACTTCGGCAATGTAGAGCACGGGTCGGTCGCCGACTTTATAGCCCTGCGCGATCGCCTTGGGGGTGACGACGGGCTTGGTGATGACTTGTACCTCGACGCTGTTGCCGGAGCGCGTGATGGGGAGCTTCGGATTTGCCTTCAACAGGCGGGGAATCGCGAGCCCGAGCAGGGCGGGTGCGCTGATTACGACGGCCGTTGCCGTGTCTCCTTGGGTGACGGCTCGGTGAGTTTGCACGATCGTGTCGGCGGTCTGGTAGCTGAAGTAGAGCCCCGAGGCGGTCGCGCCGAAAGCCCGCGCCGGCCCGAGCAGCGTGGCCTGGATCGGTGCGAGATTCATTTGGTTTCGAAAGGCGCGGAAGCGATTGATCTGTTGATTGTACCGTTCGGCTTCGAACTGGTCGCGCGTCTTGCTGTGCTTCGCGATGCGGCCGTAGTGTTTTTCGTATACGGCATCGTGCTCGTACTCGTAGAAGTAGCCCCTGGATTTTCCGAAGTCGAAGAGCTCGGACGCTGAATAGCCCGTCGTCGGGATCTCCCATTGCGCGCGGGCATAACGTTTCGCGAACGGCGGGCGGGCCGGGGGATTCTCGCGGGCGATGCGCTCGTTCGCCGCGTTGAGGTCACCGTAGATCTGCTCGTCCGTGAAAGGCTGCCCGCGGCTGAGCTCCGCGGAGGAGAACCCGTAGAGCCGCGTCGGCCGCAGCGCGGGCACGGTCGATTCCTCCGGTGACGCTTCATCTTCAGACGTGTCGTCCGGCGAGCGCATGACACGGCTCGCATGGGTGGGGTGCGCGGGCGTCGGTAGCAGTCCGGTGCGGTGTTCGGCGGCGGCGGCTTCGGCTTCGGCCGGATCCTGCGTCGAGCCGATCTTGAGCGCGGCTGGCGGCTCGGCGAAGCTTTGTTGCTTTGCATGCGTCAATTCGTGGGCCAGCAGCCGATCACCGGCCGGAGTGGATGGTGCGTAACGGTTCGGCCCGAACACGAGGTGCCGGCCGACGGTGTAGGCGTCGGCGTGTAGGGCGCACGCCGATACGGCGGCCGTCCCGCCGGCATGTATGCGCACGGCGTCGAAACGTCCGCCGATTGACCGTTCCATCCGCGCGCAGGTGTCAGGATCGAGTGGTTGGCCAGGTTGAGTCAGGACGTCGTTCACGATTCGGGGAACCCGGGTCGGCGCCAGCCCGTGGGCGCGGCGGGCGACGGGCGGCGGTCGAAACCCGCGCGTCATCGGATCGAGGCCGTTCTTTTCAAACGCCTCGCGAACCGCGCGCGCCGCGTCGGCCACGTGGGGCGGAGCGGCGCGCTCACCGCGAATCAGCGCCCACAGCCGTCGGTTGATTTCGGCTTTGGTGGCGCCGGGCGACAGGCCGGGCGGCAATCCACTCATCGCCTCTGTAAAGAGTGTGTTCATCTCCCGCACCTCGGCGAACCGGTGCGTGATGAGCGCCGATGGATTGTCCGCGAGACTGACGCTCCGTCCGGGCGGGCGCGGCGCCGCCGAAGAGAAGGGAGTGCGGGCGTTTTTCGTGATGCGATTGGTGATCTCGTCGAGGAACTCCCGATTCATCGGATCGGTCGCGCGCCGCATCGCTTCTGCTCGAGAAATGCCGCGCTCGCCGACGGCGAGGGGTTCGTCGATATCTACCCGCATCTCCTCCGTGAGATCGACCGGGCGTCCGGCTTCTCGATCGCGTTTCCACGACGCGCGATCCTTGGCTTCGATGTTGGTGGTCCCTTCGCCGGTATCGAGCCGGGTCTCGTCTCCGAGATCGACGGTGCCGAGATTCGTGTCGCTGGCGATCATGTGGATTTCGTAGCGGCCCATGCCCCGGCCGAAATGCCGGAACGCGTCAATCCACGGATAGCGCGTGCGGAGGCCGTTGAGCTCTGCGAGCAGGAGCGGAAGAGGGGCATCAACCCGGTCGGCGACGGTCATGATGGCGCGCGCCATGGCCACTGCGGCGGGCTTCTCAGCCGCCTCCCGCGCAACGTCGTCTGCCTGTCGGCCGGCGTCGTCACCGTGGCGCGCGGCGTCATCGGCGTGCCGTCCGGCGTCGTCCGCGTGACGTGCGGCGTCATCGCCGTGCCGGGCAACGTCGTCGGCGTGACGCGCCACGTCGTCTGCGTGTCCCGCGGCGCGGCCGCCGCCGTGGCTGGCGGCGCCAGCGGCTTCATCACCGAAGCGGAACAGGAAGTGTGCGGCGGATTCGAGCTTGTCGAGGATACGGCCGACGACGCGGAAGCGTCCCAGGAAGCCGCGCGCGGCGCCGAGCCCGCGCATGAGCGGTCCACGCACCGCGCGGAAACCGCGTGCGATGGCTCCCATGATTTCGCCACCGAGGTCGAGGATGCGGACGAGCGGACGGAGGAACTTTGCGGCCGCGGAGGCTTCAAGCCAGGCTCCGCCGGAGAGGACGGTGAGCAACACTTCGAGGAGAACCATGCCGGCGACATAACCGAGCTTGTTGCCGATCTCGTAGTCCGAGAGTTGCAGGAAGCGCAGCAACGCATCTGCCGCACTGCGGCCGATTCCCTGAGCGCCGGCGATGAGTTGATCCCATACGCCCGAGAGCAGCCCTGCGAGACCGTCGACCGAGCTGCCGGCCTCGCGGGCCTCCGCTTCGCCGCCGGATTCGAGCTCGGCGTCGGCGCCGTCGAGCTCGGCGCCGCTGCCGGCGATGGCGCTGATCGTCTCCGGTGAGACCGCGCCGACGAGGGCGTCGTCCGGGATGGCGTCCCCCGGCAGGACCTCGAACGCGGCTTCGCCCTCCGCGAGAGCTGCCGCACCTTCGACGGTCGGCCCGGCGGGAGTGTCGCTGGCGGACGTCGCTTCGGTGGACGTGCTTTCGTGGGCGCTGGCCGCGTCCGGCTCCGGGACGGGAATCGCCGCCGGTTGAGTTGACTTTGCCGGCGCGGACGCGCGTCGGAGCTCGGCCACGGCAGAGCCGGATTCGCCGGTCGGCACACGCGTGTGCGCCGAGCCACCCGTCGCACCGAGATCGGGGCTCGCGCTGGCGCGGGTGAGGGTCCGGCCCGGGGGACCGCCGAAACGCTCTTCCACGGACGGCGGAGCCTCGGCGGGCGTGGGATTTGGGCGCGTTGGTGGGGCGCTGAGACCGCCGCCGCTCCGCCGCAGGCTTTGGATCGAGCCGCCGGCTCCTTCGGCAGAAGGCGCGGCGGTGCCTGGGAACTCAGGGGCGGATGGCGTGATGGCTTCACTTGCTGTATCCGCCGAAGCACCACTGCTGCCAGCGTCGCTGGCGGTGGAGCTGGTTCCGGCTGCCGTCGGGCTCGGTGCGGCAGGGGGCACGGCCATGGCTTCGCTAAAGGCGCCGATCGCCGCGCCCACCGGGGGAACGCCGTTCAAAATGAGCGGAGCGAGGCGATCGCCAATCGCCTTGCATACCGCCCCGACCACGCGCACGAGCATCAC
>DASWVO010000252.1:0-2626 GCA_036406235.1 Opitutaceae bacterium | reverse complement strand
TGAACCTGCGCAGCGGCGACATCGTGAAGATCTACACGCCGAAGCAGGGCACCGTCTCGAACGCGTCCTACACCGTCCAGGGCACGCCGGTGGGCAACGGCGACGGGACTCACACCGTGACGTTCACCACGCCACTCACGACCGCCGACTACAACGGCATGGTCGACGTGGGCCTCGCCGATACGCCGCAGAACGTGCAGCTCTTCAATGCGACGCGCCGCAACGACCGGTTCATGATCGCGAACAACCATTTCACCGTGCGCGCGCGCGGAGCGATCATCCGCTCGGCGACGGGCGTGGTGGAAAACAACCGCTTCTACGGCTGCTCCGGCCCGGCGGTGATCTTCGCCAACGAAGCGGCCCAGTGGTTCAACGGTCTCTATTGCCGCGACGCGGCGATTGTCGGCAACGACATCCAGGACTGCAGCTTCGATCGTTCGCTCGGTCCCGGTGCCGGCGCGATCACCGTGCGGTTCAACAAAATCGCGCTGAGCGGCTCCACGTATGTCGACGCCGTGGCACCGGCGAGGCCGCACCAGAACATCCTGATCGCCGGCAATTCGATCAAAAATTTCCACCAGCACGGCATTTATCTCTCGAACGTCGTCGGCGGCGACGTGATCGACAACACGTTCACCGGCGACACGCCGAACTACGCGCTGTCGGGCTCGCACTACGGCATCTACGTCGACACGACGGACGGCGCTTGCATCGCGCAAAACGACCTTTCAGGCGAGCGCCGCGAGCTCACCGCCGCGGTTCATTTCACCGCCAGCAACACGAACGCCGTCAGCGCCGGCAATACTCCGCCGGCCAACCCGCCGCTCGTAAAGGACAACACCGACGCGACGGGCGTGACCGTCGCGGGCGCCTGGTCGACCGGCAGCGCCGCGGGCTACTACGGCACGAATTATCTCTTCGCCGCCGGCGGCGCGGGCAAAAGCGTCCAGTTCACCCCCGATCTCGGGACCACGGCGCACTACGAAGTCTACGCGCGCTGGGTCGCCGCGTCGAACCGCGCGACGAATGCGCCGGTCGAGGTGACGCACGCCGGCGGCACGACCGCGCTCACGGTGAATCAGCAGGTCGACGGCGGCCGTTGGATCCTGCTCGGAATCTTCCCGTTCAATGCCGGCACCACGGGCAAGGTCGCCGTGCGGACCGACGGCGCCGACGGCTACGTGGTGGCCGACGCCGTCAAATTCGTCCTCGTGCCCGATACCACCGGCCCGGCGATCGAGCGCGTTGTCGCGACACCCGACACGCTGTGGTCGCCGAATCACGAGATGGTGCCCGTGACGCTCACGGCCGTCGCGACCGACGTCGTCGACGCGGCGCCGGTCACGCGCATCGTCGCCGTGACGAGCAACGAGCCGGTCGACGGGAACGGCGATGGCGATACCGCTCCCGACTGGCGGATCACGGGCGACCTCACGCTCGACCTTCGCGCCGAGCGGGCCGGCAACGGCTCGGGCCGGATCTATGCGCTCACGGTCGAGAGCCTCGATTTCTCCGGCAACGCGACGTTGCGGACGGTCTCGATCGCCGTGCCGAAAAGCCGGTCCGCCGATCCCTGAGATTTCTGCGTCCAGATGAAACCGCTCCCGCTCCTTCGCTAACAGATCTTCGCCGTTGAACTGCGATGTTGATACCAGGCCCGAGAATCACGTCTTTGCCGCGCGCCCGCGCCTCGGCGCCGAACACGCCGGCGCGCCCCGTGTGCGAGTTGAAGCCCTTCCGACCCGGGCGTCTACGCGATCGAGGTCGGTGCGTCGTCTCGCGATCTCCCCGGCTCCACAACGCTGGCCCTGAAACCGCCATGATCCTTCGTCATCCATTTTTGACTTTGCTTGGGCTCCTGTTCGCGACCTGGGGCGCGGCTGCGTCGGCTCAGGAGGCTCCGGAGTTCACCGTGCGCGGTGGCCTGCCCAACGCCTTTGCGAAGGCGGGCGCGGGCGGGGAGGTACGCGTGGCATTCCTCGGCGGCAGCATCACCGCGGCCGAAGGCTGGCGCGTGCACACGCTCGCGAATCTGCGCGGCGCGTTCGCCCGGGCGACGTTCACCGAGATCTTCGCGGCGGTGCCGGGTTCGGGCTCGAACTATGGCGCGGCCCGGCTCGCGCGCGACGTGCTGCAACACCGGCCCGACCTGCTCTTCGTCGAGTTCGCCGTGAATGACGGCACGGGCTCCCCGCGGGTCGAGGCCCAGATGGAGGGCATCGTGCGCCAGACCTGGGCGGCGAATCCGTCCACGGACATCTGCTTCGTCTACACGATATCGGAGGCGCTCCTCCCCGCGTTTCAGTCCGGCGGGTATCCGGGCGTCGTGCGCTCGATGGAGAAGGTCGCCGCGCATTACGGCATCCCTTCCTTCGCATTTGGCGTGGAAGTGTCGCGCCGCGTGACCGCCGGTACGCTGGTGTTTACCGCACCGCGCTCCGTTTCCGTCGATGCGCAGGGCAACGATTCCGCCGGACGGCTGGTGTTCACGTACGACAAAACTCACCCGACTGCCGCCGGGCATCAGCTCTACGCCGGGCGCCTGGCTCAGGCGCTTCCCGCGTTCTGGCGCGCCGGTCCCGCGGGTCCGCACGCGCTGCCTGCGCCGCTCGCCGCCGACCACTGG
>DASWVO010000251.1:0-16127 GCA_036406235.1 Opitutaceae bacterium | reverse complement strand
CTCGGCGACGCGCTCCGCCAGTTCGCCATCGACGAACCGTTTCTCCTGGTGATCGGCTACTGGCGGCAAGAGGGCCGCGCGAAACGGTTCGTCAAGATCGTCGCCCCGCGCGTGGAGCCAGAAACCTGGAGAAAACTTTGGGGACCGGTCACGCGGGCGGACCTCGAGCGTCTCGACGCTCTCGTGAAGGACCGCTCGATCGACCACCGCGAGGTCCGCCGTCGCGTACTCGCGATGAAAAACGCGCCCCCATTCAGCGAGGCGACAATCGTGCTCAACCCGAAGATCGATTCCCGCGGCCAGCGGCGCCTGCAATGCAGTCTGCGTTTCGCGGACGTATTCAAATATCTGGCCCCCAGCACTTCGCCGGCCGGTCAGGAACGGGCGGTGCTCTGGGGGGTGGAGTTTCCCGGTCCGATCGAATCGCCGCCGCGAGGCTTTGCGCCGTAGCCCCGCCAATCCTGACGAGGCCTCCTGCCTCACGGTGAGCTGGCCGCGGTCGCCGTGCGCGGCCCGTAGCCCATCGTCTCCTTGATCCAGCCCCATGCCTTGCGCAGGCCCGCCTCGCGCACGCCGCGGAAGCCATAGATGGCCACCAATTCGTCCTCGTGCCCGCGATAGCGCGGCGGCAGGAAAAAATGGCCGGCGGACTCGCCGTCGATCATCACAAAAAACAGCCCGCGACCGACCGCGAGCGAACGGGCGGGCGGCACCTCCGCCGAGCGTTCCGGCAGGAAAAGCCACGGCCGGAAACTGAAGCTCAGGGCGCCGTCCGCGCGCTTTACCAGCCGCCCATAAGTGCGCGCCGGCACGTTTTCAAAATGGCTGGTCGCGAACATCCAGTTGGCGTCGGCGGCAGGCGTAAACCGGCGTCGGCGTAGTGTGAGAAAATCCCAGCAAAAAACAGTCGCGAACACGCTGAGGCGAAACGACCAGCCCGCCACGAAATATGCCACCACGATCACGACGAGCGAAAGCACGGCGCCGATCCAGGGATCGAGCGTGGCCGAGAGCGTGATCAGGCCGAGGACTGCGGTCCGGGCCGCCTTCAACGCTGCGTCGATGGCTCCCCAGGGGCTGAGTAGAATGAGCGCGTTGATCGCATGCGACGCCATCCACACGACCACAAACACCGCCAGGCCAAAAGGCACTGTGAGAAGGTTGAGCAGCCACGACCAGTCGATCGCCGCCACGTGAATCGCTGCCAGCCCGCTTGGCACCAGCGGGCTCGACAGCGCGGCGGTGGACGCGTCGCCGGTGCCGAGGATCATGTTGGAAAGCGCATCCATCGTAAACGGAACGACCGCGCCCGCAGCGATCAACCCGGTGGCCTTGTTCTCGATCGTCTCGAGCACATCGAGCGGTTTTTTCCAGCCAGGAGGCAGGGCGGCGCCGAAGGCGTCCTTCGCTGCGCAGGCCCCGACGATGATCAGCGCCGGCATCCAGAATGCCGTCCGAGCGTACCACGGCAACGAGTCGCGTTGCACGGCGGGAGTCTTGAAGTATTTGTAGGCTCCATACACGCCGGTTCCGAGCAGCGGCGAGATCGCGATACCTGTCACGGTGCTGATGGCGACGGCGATCGGGGCAGCCGGCGAACGATCGGAGGGAGCGCTGGTCGTCGAACCGGTCGCCGCCCACAGCGGCAGGGCGATCACGGCAATCCCGACGCACAGCGCAATGACAGAGACGAAGCGCTTCATGCCTGGACGCTAACCGCTGCCCCGCGGCTTGAAAAGACCGTAAC
The DNA here is from genome assembly GCA_036406235.1 of Opitutaceae bacterium. Taxonomy (GTDB): domain Bacteria; phylum Verrucomicrobiota; class Verrucomicrobiia; order Opitutales; family Opitutaceae; genus DASWVO01. The sequence continues at coordinate 14,380 of DASWVO010000251.1, read as the reverse complement.
CCGCCCCCACCGCCGGCGATACCGGCGCCAGCGCGATGGCGCCACCGTTGCACCGTGGCCACGGAGGGCGCGAGCGAGGCCCCCCGACAACCTGTCACCTGATAAGTGACAAGTCTCCGGTCCCGTTGCACGTGGGTCGGTGCGCCAGGGGAGCGATGCTGCGGCGCACCGTCGTTTGCTCAATCGTCGCAGTCTTGGGCGTAGCGCACACCGCCTTCCGCCCGCCAGGCATCCAGCACGGCCATGTTGCCCAGCGTGTCGGCCACCGTCATCGCCGGCACATCCCTCTCCCCGGCCGCCAACGCGGCGGCAAACGCATCCGCCTCATAGGCATAGAGGTCGCGATCCGCCGCCACGACGATTGTTTCGGGCGCCCGGCCTTCGCGGCGCAGAAGCACCTGCGGGCGCTCCGACTCATAACCGGGAACGTAAGGGGTCGTGAGCAACAACTCGCCTTCGGTGCCGTAGATGCGAACGACGCTCTCCTGCCGCAGACCGACACCGCACGCCACCTGTCCGAGCACGCCGTTCGGAAAAGAGAGCGTGGCGGCCGCATACGCGTCGACCTGCGTCTCCGGATGCAGTTCCGCGGCTCCGGTCACTCGCACCGGGTTCAAAAACGACTTGCCCGCCGCCGCGCCCGCGACGAGTCGTGCCCACGATACTGTGTAGCCTCCCACATCGAGAATGCCCCCGCCCCCGAGCGCGTTGTTCCAGAGCCGCGACGCGGGATTGAAGGCTGCGTTAAAGCTGAAGGTCGCCTGCACGAGTCCGACGCGCCCGAGTGCTCCGTCGCGAATGAGTTCGACGACGCGCGCCGTCTGCGGATGACACCGATACATGAACGCTTCCATGAGCAACACGTCATGCTGGCGCGCCGCCGCGACCATGCGCGTGGTTTGCGCGAGATTCATCGCAATCGGTTTCTCGCACAGGATGTGTTTGCCGGCGGCCGCCGCCGCGAGCGCCCATTGGAGATGCTGCGGATGAGGCGTTGCCACGTAGACGGCCTGCACCTCCGGATCAGCCAGCAGCGACTCGTAACTGCCATACGCCCGCCCAATGCTGTGCTCCGCGGCGAAGCGTTCCGCTGCCGCCGCCGTTCGGCTCCCCACCGCGACGACGCGTCCGTGCGTCGTGCTCGTAAAAGCGCGCGTGAAGCGCGCCGCGATGAGGCCGGTCGACAGGATGCCCCAACGCAGAGGGGGCGGGATGGTTGTCATGTCAGGAATACGAGATCGGTTTCAGCTGTAGCACACGTGCACCGGCCGCCTGCACTCATCCGCCGACGGGGACGAGGAAGACCTGCACCGCGTAAACTTGCTCCACACCGTTGGGCGCCCGGGCCATACTCGCGCCGCAGGCGAGGTGCGTGTGACTGCGCGATAGCAGGTTCGCCCGGTGACCCGGAGAATTCATCCACTGCTGCACGATCCGCGCGGCGAGTTCGGCATACGTCGGCCACTGCAACTCCGACCCCGTCGCAGGATCGCGGATCACCCGTCGTCCCGCGTCGTCCACCGCCAGGCGCGGCCTTCCATCCGCCAGCGTGCGCGCCGGAGTCATCGCGACATTCTCGGCGATCGAGCGGGCGGTGATGCCGGCGCGATTTACGCGCTGCGCCACGTCGCCGCGCCCGGCCAGCGGATTGGCGTGCGTGCTCGTGCCGGTGAACGCATTCATGCTCGCCTGGATGTCGGCCGCTGCCGCGAGGCCCCGATACCAGCGCAACCGCCGGATACCGTTCTCCGCGCGCACGCGATTGGTTTCATGGAAAATCGCCGCGGCGAGAAACGGCGCGTCGAACCCCGCCCAATCCACGGACGCCTGCCACTGGGGATGCTGGGTGAACTCGGCGTAGGACCATCGCTCCAGCTCCGGCGGACGCCGGGCGGAGCCCTCCGCCAGCGGCACCGAAAAGATCAGTATCAACGTCGCCGCCAGCCACGGTCGTCGCATTGCACGCACGGCGGAGATGACCGGGGCCGCCATTCAACCCTTCCGTTTGGCGGCTCCTCGCGCCTCGCCCGCGGCGCCGCCACCCGACGAGCCACCCGCGTGCAGCAGCGTGCCGCCGAAGACCCCGACCGCGAACACCGCGAAATAGAGCAGCGCGCCCGAAGCCCGCACGGGCTTGTCGAGCAGCAGCGGGAAACGGAAGTCGATCCGCTGTGTATTCTCGGTGCCCACGTAGATCATCACGAAGAGGATCAGCAAAAAAAAGAAGGTGCGGAAAAAAGTCCGGGCGTTCATGGCGCGAAACGATCGCATCGGTGTCATCGCAGCGCAGCCGGCGACACGCAAAACGAAAACCGCCCGGCAGCGTTGGCACCACCGGGCGGTTTCACCCTTTTACTAGCGACACTAACAAACAGGACGACACAGAACCAAAACGGCGGACACGTTCCGTGATCGTACCGGCTCGTCAACGTGACGCCGTCCGCGTTGCCAGATCTTCACGCGTCCGCCGCTCGTCCGTAACTCTTGCCGCGCACAAAACGCCAAGCCCGACGCCACGCCGGGCGGCGGGCCAAACGACCGCCGACGCGCGCGCGGAACCTCACCATCCTGCGGCCGCGGCGATGTCCTCCCACGCGTAGTAGTGAAACACGCGTCCGTTCGACATCGTGACGAACAGCCCGTGAGGGAAAGCCGGCCCAAGCGGCGTGCCCGTCACGTCGCTGCCATCGCTCTCGATCGCGCAGACGTCGACGATCGCGATCGGGTTGTGCTCGTGCGGGCGGCCCGAGGCGCCTTCGCGCGGGAAAACCCAGAAGCGGTTCGCCTGCTGGTCCGAGACGAGGAGAAAGCCGGTGCCGTCCGCGCGTTTGTAGATCGAGATGCCCTCGTGATCGTCGGCAAAACCTTCCTTTGCGAAGAGCGCGAGTTCGTCGTCCGCCTGCGCGGCGTCGGGATCGGCATGGTACTTCCGCACCCCCACGCCCTCGTCGGAGTAATACACGTAGCCCAGCTCGGAATCGACCGCGATTGCCTCGATCTCCTTCCGTCCGCTGTAGCGGCCGAACTGCCGCACCAGCGACATCTTCACGCGACCGCCACCGTCGTCTTCCAGCCGGTACTGGCCGAGGTAGCCGCCCGCCGGCCCCGACTTTCCACCTACGATGGCAAAGAGCGCACCGTCTCCAGGACGTCGATACAATGCCACCCCCATCGGAGCGCGCGTCGCGTCGCCGCCGAAGACGGCAAGATCGCCGGCGTCCACGCAGCCGAGATCAGGCAGCCGGTAAACGCGCAGACGCTGCTGCTCGCGTTCCGTGACGACGGCGAGGTCCACCGGGCGGCCCCCGAGTATAAAGCCATAGGCGAGGTCGACATTGTTGGGTCGTTGCAGGCCGCCGACACGCCGGACGATTCTGCCCTCGAGATCAAAGGCGTAGAGCGCGCCGTCGGTGTCCTTGTCGGTGCCGAGCACGAGGCTTTTCGCCGGGTCGGCCGGATTCACCCAGATGGCGGGATCGTCGGTGTCGTGGCGCACGGCCTCGGTGACGGTGCGCGGCTTCACAGCGCCAGGCGCGGGCTGCCTCAGTCCAGGATTGCTACAGGCCGGGAACGAGAGAAGCCCGGAGGCGGCGACAGCGAACAACATCCAGCGGTGCAACAGCTTCATAGTTCAGTGGCAGGCAGGTGCGCACGCTGCGAAGGTGAGCCGGCCACCGTCAACGTCCTCCCTCCGGCTTCTTCGAATCTTTACGCTGACGACGCCGCGTCGTGACGTTCGTGACGGCAGCGCGACGAAATTGCCTTCGCCGCCGCCGCCGCTTCTCTATCGCGCCATGTCGTTGACCAAAGCCGGAATCAGCCGCCTGCGTTCGCTGCGCGAGAAGAAGCAGCGCGAAGCGCTCGGCCTGTTCGTCGTCGAAGGCGAAAAGGTGGTCGGCGAGCTGCTCGCCACCGGCTATCCCCTGCTCGAGCTCTACGCGACTGCAACGTGGGCGCAGCCCGTCTCCGGCCCGCCCGCCCTTCCCTCGCTGACCCGCGTGAGCAACGACGAGATGTCGCGTATCAGCCATTTCCCTACGCCTTCGCCGGTGCTGGCCGTCGGCCGGCTCCACCGCTCCGTCCTTGCGACAGGCGAACTCGACCATGGCCTCACGCTGGCGCTCGACGGTGTACAGGACGCCGACAACGTCGGCACTCTGCTGCGCATCGCCGACTGGTTTGCGCTCGATCGCGTACTGCTTTCACCCGACTGCGCCGACCTGTTTTCACAGAAGGTGATCAATGCCAGCATGGGCTCGTTCGCGCGCATGCGCGCGGTGACCACGCCGCTCGCCGAGGCGCTGGCCGGCGCTCGCGCGCCTGTCCTCGGCTGCGATCTCGGCGGAACCGACGTGCACGCGCTGGCGCCCCGCGGCGCCGCGGTCATTGTCATCGGCAGCGAAGGCCGCGGGCTGTCGCCCGCGGTGCGGCGGCACGTCACGGAGTTTGTGACGATCCCGCGCTTCGGCGGCGCCGAATCGCTCAATGCTGGGATCGCGGCGGCGATCGTTTGCGACAATCTCCGGCGGTTGCTGGCACCGACGGCCGGATGAGGATGGAAACAGCTGGCACCGCCTCCACCGCAGCGCCATATCCCGCGTCGCATGCGACTCCACCTTGCCCGCACCGGCCTTGTCCTGGCGCTCACCGCCCTCCGCGCCCTCGCGCATCCGGGCGACGAACAGGCGCTCGCGGAGCTCGACGCGCTGATCACCGACGCGCCTGCCCAGATTGAACTCCGGCTCCTGCGTGCCGCCCACCGCACCGAGCACGCCGAATGGGCCGGCGCCGAGGCCGACCTGCGCACCGCCGCCTCGCTCGACCCCGACGCCGCGCCGGTCGAGCTTGCGTGGGGCCGCCTCGATTTTGCCCGCAAGCGCTTCGCTGACGCCTGCCGTCATTTCGACCGTGCCCTCGCCCGCACGCCCGACAACGCCGAGGCGCTGATCTTGCGTGCCCGGGCGCGCGCCGCCCTCGGTGCGCCGGAGGCCCCTCACGCCTACGCCGACTATTCCGCGGCGGTCCGGCTCCTCGCCGAGCCGAGTCCGAGTCTGTTTCTCGAACGCGCCGCGCTTCCCATCGATCCGCCTGTCGCTCTGGCCGGCCTCGACGAAGGGCTCGCGCGTCTCGGTCCCGTCGTCAGCCTTCTGGAACGCGCCCTGACGCTCGAACTCGCCCTCGGCCGCACCGACGCCGCGCTGGCCCGCCTCGACGCGCTGATCGCCATCAGCGAGCGCAAGGAATCGCTGCTCAAGCGGCGTGGCGATCTCCTCGCCTCGGCCGGCCGGCACGCCGATGCACAGCAAACCTACACCGCTGCCCTCGTCGCTCTGCGCACGCTGCCTGACTGGCTCCGCGCGACGCCCGAAATCGCCGCACTGGACGCCGAACTGGCCCGGCTGACGCGCGATTTTTCCCGGTAAATGCGCCGGGAGCGCGCGCGCTTGCACGGCGCAGCCCCCCTATCCAGCCCGCCCCCTTGTGCGCGATCCAGCCTGTAAGTAATCCTTCAATACACCGAGGGGCCACGCTCCCCGGGCGGCGGGGGCTGAAGGATTGCCCAAGGTCGCGGCGGCATTCGGGGATTGCCATTTGGCGCGCAAACGCGTGAGCACTGCGGGGCCGGCGGCGCGGGCCAATCCGCGCCGGTCCCGCCTCCGCCCATGACGCTCATCGACATTTCCCGGCCGATTTTCACCGGCATGCCGCACTGGCCCGGCGACGCCGACACCGAGTTCTTGCAGCCTACGCGCATCCGCGACGGCGCGTCGGCCAACGTCGGCCGGCTCACGATGAGCGTGCACGCCGGCACCCATCTCGATGCGCCTTACCACTACAACGATCGCGGCCTCACCGCGGACGCGCTCGACCCGGCGATTTACGTGGGACCGGCCCGCGTCATCGACGCCCGCGGGCGCGACGCGTTCACGCCGGATCTCTTCGCGGATCTCGACCTCGCTGCGACTCCACGCGTGCTGTTCCGCACCGATACGTGGACCAGTTCCACAAGCTTCCCAACGGTCTGGCCGCTGCTAGCCGAGGGAACGCCCGCCTGGCTCGCCGCCCGGGGCGTACGGTTGATCGGACTGGATGTGCCATCGGTCGACACGCTCACGAGCGACGGCATGCCGCGGCACCTCGCGTGCGATGCCGCGGGCCTGCTGATCCTCGAGAATCTCGACCTGCAGGCGGTCGCCGCCGGCGTGTACGAGCTCATCGCGCTGCCGCTGCGCATCGCCGGTGGCGACGGCTCTCCGGTTCGCGCCGTCCTGCGCCGGCTGCCTTCGTAAGGAAGAATCGAATACGCAAGCGGCGCCACGACGCAGCCTGCGCCGCAACCGTTCACCCACGATTGCCGCAAAAAAAGCCGGGGCGGGTAACCAACCCGTCCCGGCGCGATGCCTAATCACGACTCTGACTGTACCAACACAAAATAAAGAACCGCCGGCGGCTGGCCTACACGCCGGCGGTTCGTGGTTACCCGGCGGGGCCGCCCGCCCAAGGTCGGACGGCTCGCCGAAAAATGACGGCTGCAGTGGTGCGGCCCCCCGAATAGCCGCCGGCGCGCGCTCTGCGCCGGCGGCATTGGTTTTCAGGTTGGAGTGCAGTAGACTGCCCCTCCAAAGCAGGGCGCTCACTTGCGCTTGAAGATGAGAAAAGCATGTCCGTCGTGGGAAAAACTGGAGACGAGCGCGTAGCCGAGCGCGTCGAGTTGATCGCATTCGGCCTTCACCCGCACCGAGAGTTCGGTCGCCGGACCGAGCGGCAGGCACTGGATCCGGAAATTTCCCCGCGGGGGCGGTGGCGACGGAAACGGCTCGGAGGGCGGCACAACCCTCGGCTCGGGCGGTGCGGCAATTGAAACACTGTTGGTCCACCGGGTCGCCGGCGAAGGGGCGGCGGAGGTGGCGGCGGAGACCACAGTCACTGGCGCCGCCGGCGGCTCAGCCCGGCGTCCCGGGAATAGCTGACGCAGGGCCGTCAGACTCGTCGGCCAGAGCAGGGTGGAGGACCAAACGGGTTCGGGTGAGAACGGGGGTTTCATGGGCGGCATCGTGATCTCGGTTCAGCCCGCGAAGCCCGTCCGGGTCGTCGTTTCGTTTGGGAAAAGGTAACTCTTCACATGTACTGAAACGCGTGGGCACCCCCGTTTCTTTCATAAATCTGAAAAAAAATTCGCGGAGCGTTTTTCGCCGAAAAAGAGCGGCCTTTCGTCTCTTTTTTGAAAGAACCGCTCTGTCCCGCCCGTTTCAGGGTTAAACCACCATGTGTGCAAGTAATCGCCCCTCCCTCGTCACCCGGGCCAGCCTCCTCTTTCGCCTGCGCGATTGGAACGATGCCACCAGTTGGAGCGAATTCGACCGGCTCTACCGCCGCCTAGTCCATGGCATGGCGTGCCGAGCCGGCCTGACAAGCGATGAGGCGGACGACGTGGTCCAGGACGTTTTCCAGCATGTCGCCGAGAAGATCGCCGAATTCGAGTCGCGTGACCGACGCGGCGCCTTCCGCAACTGGCTGAAAACCCAGACCGCCTGGCGGATCACCGATAAGTTCCGGGAGCGCCGCCGGGATCTTTTCGGCACCCTCACGGGGGAAGCGCCGGCGGCAAACGCCGCCCACGACGATGAGAGGTCTCGGGCACTGGAACCTCTTGCCGACCACAGCGCGTACGAAGTCACCGACGAGGCCTGGCAGGCCGATTGGGAACAACACGTCCTCGACGCGGCGATGGAGCGCATCGCGCGCCGGGTGCCCGCCAAGCATTTCCAGGCGTTTGATCTGTACGCCCGTCAGAACTGGCCGGTGGGACGAGTGGCCCGCGAACTGGACCTGCATCCGGCGACTGTCTACCTCATCAAGCATCGGCTCACGCGCCAACTGAAGAGCGAGGTGGCCCGGTTGCGCGCCTCACTGGAGTAATCCTCCCCGCTTGTTCGGGGGCCGGGGCAGCGTCAGCGACGTCGCGTGGCACCGCCCAGGCGACGGGGTCACAGGCTCAAAGCCTGGAGCGCCCGCGTTGGGCGCTACGGAGTCAGAGTTTCGCTTTGAGCGCCCGTGCGTGTTCGAGTGCGGCGTCGGCCGTCACATCGGTGACGGTAAAATGGCCCATTTTGCGGCCCGGACGCGGATCTCGTTTTCCGTAGAGATGGAGCTTGGCGCGAGGGTCAGCGAGCAACGTTGCCCAATCCGGGTCGCCGACGAGCTCGTCGGCGCGCCACTTCCACGCATCCCCGAGGATGTTGACCATCACCGCGGCCGGCGCCGTGAGCCGGGCATCGCCCAAAGGCAGCCCGCAGACGGCGCGCACTTGCTGCTCGAACTGCGTGGTCGCGCAGGCGTCCAGTGTCCAGTGGCCGGAGTTGTGTGGACGCGGGGCAAGTTCGTTGACGAGCAGCTCGCCGCGGTCGGACAGAAACAATTCCACCGCCAACAGTCCCACGAGTCCGATCTTTTCGGCAATGGCCCGAGCGAGCGCCTCCGCTTCCGCCAGAATCGGCAGGCTCACGCGGGCGGGCACGATGGAAAAATCGAGGATGTGTTTGGTGTGGATGTTCTCCGCGACCGGAAACGTACTCGCGATCCCGTCCGCCCGACGCGCGACGATCACGGAAAGCTCGCATTTGAAGTCGATGAACTTCTCGACCACCGCCCGGTGACCCGCGAACGCCGCCGCGGCGCGCGCCAGAGACGCGTCGTCGGTGACCTTGAGCTGGCCCTTGCCATCGTAGCCGAAGTCCGCGGTCTTGACGACGCACGGGCGGCCCACCCGGGCGATCGCCCCCGCGAGGTCGTCCCCGATTTCCACTTCGGCAAACGGCACGTGCGGGAAGCCGTGTTTGCGCAACCAGTGTTTTTCGCGGAGCCGATTCTGGCAGATCTCCAGCACACCCCAATGCGGCAGCAACCGCGTAAGTTTTTCGATCCGCCAGAGTGGCTCCACCGGCACGTTTTCAAACTCGTAGGTCACTACGTCGCAACCGCGCGCAAACTCCGCGAGACGCTCGGCGTCGCTGTAAGGGGCGTTGATTTCCCGGGCCGCAACTTCCCCCGCCGGCGAATCCGCCGCCGGCTCGTAGACATGCACGCGATACCCGAGCCGTTCCGCGGCATGGGCGAACATGCGGCCGAGCTGGCCGCCACCGAGGACACCAAGCGTTGCTCCGGGCGGGATCATGGGAAAACGAAAAACCGGGAGTCCACTGCCAACGCGTGGCGTGGGCGAGCCGAAAAATGGCCCGCCTCGAACGCTGGGCCAAGGCTCCTCCTCCCCGGAGAAGTCCTGCGGTTGCACCGAGCAAACGCTGCGCTACTTCAGGGGAGCTTCGCCTCCAGCACCTTCGCCGTCTGGTTCGCCCGAAACGTGCCCAACGCCTTCCTGACGTCCTCGTTCCCGCCACTGGCCAGGATCGCCGCCGCAAACAGCGCCGCGTTGATCGCGCCCGCCTTGCCGATCGCAAAGGTTGCCACCGGCACGCCTCCCGGCATTTGCACGATGGACAGAAGCGAATCCTGCCCTTTGAGCGCGTGCGACTCGACCGGCACGCCAAGCACAGGCAACGGGGTAAGCGCAGCTGTCATCCCCGGGAGGTGCGCGGCGCCACCGGCCCCCGCGATGATGGCCCTCAGTCCGCGGCTCTCCGCTGACTTGGCGTAGTCGTACATCTTTTCGGGCGTGCGGTGGGCGCTCACGACGTCTTTTTCGAACGGCACTCCGAGCGCTTCGAGGGTCAAAGCGGCATGCTGCATCGTCTCCCAATCGGACGTGCTGCCCATAATGATGCCGACGAGTGGGTTGGCCATAGACCCAAAGGTTTCGGAGATCGCCGGCCCGCTGTCAGCCCCGAAAAGCCGCAGCCGGCACGCCACGCGCGCTCAACTCAGGCCCGCGCGGGCCGGGCACCCAACAGGCGGGCGGGCAGAAAGATGATCGCCCGCAGCAGGGCAAAGACGCCTTCGACGCACAGTCCGAGCAACCGGAACGGCAGCAGAATCAACCACACAAACGGCGCCGCGATCAACGCCAGCACCGCCAGCGGCCAGCACAGCACAAACAGCACACACCACGCAAAGAAGGCCAAAAACGTTGTCATGAGAGGCAGGAGGTTAAAACCGCAGTTGAGGAAGATGCCGCCCCAGCGAGGGAGGCGAGCCGGTCAGACGAGGGAGACGCCTTTCGGGACGCGTACGATCGTCGTGCCGGCAATCTTGTCGTGCCAGGACTGCTTTTCGTTGTCGAAGGCCACCCAGATGAAGCCGAGGCCGGCGATCGCCAGCGAAAGGAAACCTCCGAGGGCTCGCACGATCGCCGTCGGCCAGTCCAAGGGGCGATCATCGAGCCGCACGACTTTCAAACCGCACACGATGCCGCCGATGGTCGTGGCTTTCGTCGCCCACATCGTCACGCAATAGACGCCCACCCAAAGCGGGAAGGAGTCCAGCAGAAAGAGGTGACGCAAAAAGCCTTCCATGAAGTTGAACACGATGCCGATCAGCACGATGTCCAGCAACGAGGCGGCGAGACGCAGCCAGAAGCCGGCGCGCTCGAAACTCGCCGCCGAGATCGCCGGCGCCGCAGGACCGCCCGCAGCCACCGCGGCCGCAGGTCCGGGGGTGTGGGGTATCACGGAGGGAGGGACGCCCGCCGCTCCCGCTGGCAGCACCGACTCCGGTGACGGCGCCTCGGCAAACGAGGCGGCTGGAGGTGGGGCGGCGACGGGAGGCAGGGGCGCTCCGGGTGTCGCCGCGACCGCCGGCGCCGGCGGCCGGCTGCTGCGAGCGCCGAGAATGAGCGTGTGCACCACCATGCCGAACCCGAGCAGGCCGGTGAATTTCCAAAGCAGCAGTCCCAGCAAGGGCACCAGATAAAGGGCGAGCAGCGTCACGCCGCCGGCCAACGCCGCGAGCACCGGCAACCGCAAACCATAACGGCGGCCCAGCCACACAAGCAGCGCAGCTTTCCCGAACAGCACGGCTACGAAGACGGCGAACAGGAGGATGACCGGCCCCACCCCGGTGATCGCCAACACGATCATCAGGATCGGCGTGAGCAGGGCGGCGAGGAAACTCGTCAGGATCGTGGCCCCGGGCCGCCGCTCCAGCGTCTCGGCGCACTTGGTGACGGCGCGTCCAAACACCAGCGCGAGAAATACATAAAAGGCAAAGAACGACAGCGTGAGGCCCCACACCCAACCGAGGTGTTCCCCAAACCAGAGCGGACGCCCCCACAGGAGGCACTCGCTCACCCAGGCGCGGAGCCAGTCCATGCGCGGGAGCTTCTTTCCGAGGAACGGAATCTGTTGCGCTCCGCGCTTTGTCACTGCCCCCGGGGCCTTGTCCAAGCCGCCGCCGACGGTGACGATTTCGCCGTTGACGACCGCCTTGGGTCCGAGCTGCACGCCGCCCAAGACCGAGACCACCTGGCCGTCAACCGTCCCGTTGATCGTGACATTGCCGAGGACGGCGACGACCTCACCGCCGACGTGGCCGTTGACCGTCACGTCGCCCATCACCGCCACGACCTCGCCATCGACCTCGCCGTCGGCGATCACGTTGCCGGAAATCGCCACGACCTCGCTGGCGGTTTCGTTCGTCGCCAGCAACGCGTCCTGACCGAACACGACCATCTCGCGAGCACGCTCGCGCCGGGGCTTGGGTGGGGCCGCCGGAGGCGTTTCCGCTTCGACCGGCGGCTCGGCTGCCACCGGCGTCTCGACGTCGAGGCGACGCAGTTCACCGTCCTCGCGCTCGTCGGGACGGGGCGCCGGCTCTTCGGGCCCGGGCTGGGCCAGGGCCGGATCCGGCGGAGTGTCCGCGGACGGGGACGGCGGCGGGGCTGGCGGGGGTGCCTCTTGAGCGCGAAGCGCCGCCGCGAGGATCAGGCCCAACGCCAAACCCAAGGTGGAAACGAAGCAAAACGGACGGGGGATTTTCATTAGGAAAGACGCGTTGAAGTGGAGAGCGGGGCGGGTTCAGCGGGCCTGCCACAGCAAGCGGTAGGCGGGGGCTCCGAGCCCGAGAAGCGCGGCATAAAGGAGTCCGAAGACGCCGAGCCCCAGGTAAATCCAAGTGGACGACACGTTGGCCAGCAGTCGGCCGACGAGCCCGGTCACGGTGTCCCCCAGTGCCCGAAGCTGAGCGAACCAGTCGAGCGCCTCGGCCACCGGCTGGGCCGCCGCGGGCTCGACGCCCGCGATGAAGTTGGCACCCGCCGCGATCAGCACGGCCGCCAGCGTGGCGGACAGCACGAGAAAGGCGACGCGCACCGCCGAAGGCCAATACTGATAGGACTTGTGCCACCACGGGCGGGCGTCGCGGGCGGCGATGGCAGCGAGCACGCGGTTTTCGAGCGACACCGGCGCGCGGCGATCGGGCAGCGATTTGAGGGTGGCGTGCAGTTGCCGCTCGAAGTCTTCAGGTGTGAGGCGGGCCATGGCGAAAAGGAAAAAGGTTGGAAAGCAGGTGGAAAAAGGCGGGAAGGGAAACGTCAGGAACGGGCCGAGAAGGTTTCGTGGCTGGCTCCGCTGCGCGCGAGAATCTGGGCCAGCGCCGCGCGGCCGCGCAGGATATCCGTTTTCACCTTGGCGAGCGAGACGCCTAGCTTTTTGGCGATATCGTCGTAAGGCAGGTCCTCGAAATGGTAGAGCACCAGCGGCACGCGCTGGTGCTCGGGGAGCTTTTCGAGCGCGCGCTCCACCCAAGCCCGACGCTCGGCCTGATTGACGCCGGCGAGGAAGTCGCTGTCGGGCGAGGCAAACTCCACCGGCTCGGGATTTTCATCGCCCTCGTCGTGCGGGCGCACGATTTCGGAGAAGAAACGCCAGCGTTTGCGGTAACGCTGCAAGTGGTTGATGGAAAGATTAGTCGTGACGGTCTTGAGCCAGCCGCCAGCCGTCGGACTGGAACGCAGGTCATCGAAGCGCTCGTAGGCTTTGAGAAATACCTCCTGCGAAATATCCTCCGCCTGCGCCTCGTTGTTAAGAAGGCGCACCGCTGTCGTGTAGACCATGTCCTGATAATTGCGCATGAAGGTCGTGAAATCGACCGGGGTCATCGGCCCCGCGGTGGGTGTTTGCACTGGAGGATCATCGTTCATGCCCAGAACACGCCCCGACGTGCCGGAGTTGCAGAAAACATCCTGAAGACGGCGCAGGAACGGTGCAACCCGCGGGCCGCCATCACTGCTGCCTCCAGTCGCTTGCGGTTTCCCCGCCACATCCGCTCCGTCATCGAAACCCGTCCGGACGCGGCGGGCGCTGTCCCGAAACTGCCTCTCGTTGAGTCCGGCCGCCTCCAGCTTGCGGGCATTCGGAACCCACAAGCCGTCCTCGCCCGCCAGAGCCAGACCGGCCTCGGCGGCAATCCCCGCGGCAAGGTGCACCACCGCGGCCATGGGGTTTTCGTAATCCGGATCGCGCCGCAGCCCGTGGTTCTGCACCGCCCCCACGATCACCGCAGGGAAATCCCACTCGGCCAGCAACAATGCGCCCAATTCGCTACTGCTGATGCCGAACATCCGCGCCTCCCACGCCAGATAGTCGATGTCCTCTTCCGGCTGATACGACGCCACGCCGGTGAGCCGGTCCGCCACCCGGTCGAGCACCATCATGCCGAGGTTGCGCATGAGGCCCGCCGTATACGCCTCGCGCGTGTCGAGGCCGGCCGCCCCGGCCAGCACCTCGCAACCGATCGCCGTGTGGAGCATCTGGCCGCGCAGCGCCTCGAGCGAGACCCCGTAGTGCACCAGCCGCCGGTCCGCGAGCCGGCCGGTGGCGACGAGACTGACCAGGCGGTAGATCTCCGAGAAACCGATCCGCTGCAGCGCCTCCTCGACCGAACCGACGGGCTGGGCATCGCCATGGCGATACACCACGCTATTGCTCATCCGAATGACGTCGGCCGAAAGCGGCGCATCGCGCTTGATGAGCTCGGCGACGCACGCGAGCGGCACGTCCACGTCGCGCACGAGCGCGCCCAGCTCCGCGAGAATTTTCGGCGTCGCCGGCAGCGTGCGCGAGATCTCGAGGATTTGCTGGCGTAAGGGTGTGCTGGAGACCCCCATGGGAGTTTACATTATCGGACCTTCCGCCGAAAACTTGCGCAAGTCGTTTAATGAAAACAGGGGAAACTCCCCGGCTCCAAGCCCGATTCCGGCGCCGGACGGCCCCGTCCCGGGTGCGCGAACGAGTCCCGGGGGCGCGCGGCGCGACGCGGTTTTCGTTTCAATATCCGGCGGGGCCTTCTCCGAACCGACGGGCCAGATCCGGATTTTTTTTCATATGTTCCGTGATGTCATGCCGCACCTGCTGCAGCTCCCACGGATCAAAACCGGGCGCGCCACGGTGCTCCTCGAGCCAGACGCGGCGCTCGACCAGGGCGACCA
>DASWVO010000250.1:0-11632 GCA_036406235.1 Opitutaceae bacterium | reverse complement strand
AGAGGGCGGAGCGCAGTGGACGGTGGACGGTAGGCGGTGGACGGGGGCGGACGGCGGAGATCAGAGGGCGGACGACTGATGGCAGAGGGCAGAGGGCGGAGCGCAGTGGACGGTGGACGGTGGACGGTAGACGGTGGACGGGGACGGACGACTGATGGCAGAGGGCGGACGACTGACGGCAGAGGGCGGAGCGCGGTGGACGGTAGACAGTAGACGGTGGACGGGGGCGGACGGCGGAGGGCAGAGGGCGGACGGCGGAGGGCGGACGACTGACGGCGGAGCAGGAGGCAGCTGCGTGCCATTGTAGGCATTGGGCGCCGGGATCAAAGCGCGGGCGGCGGCACGGGAGCCGACAGAAGCGGCGGAACTAGGGCGGTGAAGGCGGCGCGGCAGGCGGCTGCTGTGGCCCCGGCAAGGGGCAAAGAGCAAAGGGCGAAGAGCCGGACGGCGGAATCGAGCCGGATGGCGGAGGTCGGACGGCGGAGGGCTGATGGCAGGTGAACGGAAGAGGGCTTCCTTCGTAATTCGTTGTAATCCGCTGCGATGCGTGACGAGTCTTGCGGGGCTGGCTAGGTTTCCGGTCCAAAAGAGGAGCGTGTAATCGCGTTTTCAGACCTGCCCTGAGCTCAGGGAAAGCGTGCAAACGCTCAGGGCAGGCGTGCAAAGGCTCAGGGCAAGCTTCCCTAAGCTTAGGGCAGCCTTGCCAACGCGCCGGGCAGCTTTCCCTGACCGCAGGGAAGCTTGCCCTACGCGCCGGACAAGCTGCCCTGAGCTCAGGGCAAGCTTGCAAACGCGTTTGCAGACTTTCCCGGCGCGCCGGGAAGGTCGCCCGGCGCTCCGGGCAAGCTTCCCTGCGCCCCGGGCCGCTCGTTTCCGGAGGACGGCAGAGGCGGCAGGCAGACGGCAGAGGGCAGACGGCGGAGGGCGGACGGCAGATGGCAGAGGACGGAGGACGGAGGACGGAGGACGGAGGACGGAGGGCAGAGGGCAGAGGACGGAGGGCGGAGGGCGGAGGGCAGACGGCGGAGGACGGAGGGCGGAGGGCAGACGGCAGAGGGCGGAGGGGCGGTGGACGGTGGACAGTAGACGGTGGTGGGCGGACTCGGCTGGGGGTTCCGAACCGACGCGGCGGGGGCGCCGCGTCCCCAGGGGCGAGCCGGGAGCGGAGAGCCTAAAGCCTGGAGCGCCGCGGGAGCGGCAAGTCGCGGCCTCGGCCTGTCTCAGCTCTCAACTCGCGACTGAATTGTTGCGCTCAGAGCCGGTCCATGAGCACCAGGACGAGGATGATCAGGAGCACCAGGCCCAGACCTCCGCTGGGATAATAGCCCCAACTGCGGCTATACGGCCACCGGGGCAGCGCGCCGATCAAGAGCAGGAGCAACACGATCAAGAGCAGGGTTCCGAGGGTCATGGGATTTCCTCCAACGGCGGGGTGAGCGATCACGCCGCCAGCCGTGAGGCGCTGCGCGATCGGACTTCCTGGAGAAAGTCGGGTTCTTGCTTGAGGTGCAACAAGGTCACCTGTGGCGGCGGCGTCTGCCATCGGGCGCGCTCCGGTGAGTGGATACGGGAGCGGCCAGTCGCCGGTCGTCGGATGAACCTGAAAAACCGCAGTTCACAGAAGGAAACGAAGATAACAAAGAGAAGTCATCGAGGGATTCCCGGGAGTTCACGCGTCGCCCATGACTCACCTGTCGGGTGAAGACACGGAGACCACACTATCACGTAACCTCCGCCCCTTCGTTCTCTTCGTTGTCTTCTGTGAAATCGAACCGCGGGATCCCGATTCATGATCGGGGTGGTAGGTCGGGCTTTCAGCCCTCTTTCGTTTGGTGTTACCGGGGTCCTGCGCCGTTGGCCCAGGCTGTGATGAGACCGCGCCTTTGGCGCTGCCGATCAGAAATGGCCAACTCCAGTGTCGGTCGTAAAGCCCGACCCACAGGGGCGTCAGGCGTCGGCGACGCGGACCACGAGTTTGCCGAAGTTGCGGCCTTCGAGCAGGCCGATGAACGCAGTCGGCGCGTTTTCCAGCCCGTCGGCGAGGTCTTCGCGCAGCTTCACCCGGCCGGTGTGTATCCAGTTTTCCATGTCACGGCGGAAAGCGTCGAAGCGCGGGCCGTAGTGGTCGAGAATGATAAACCCTTCCATGCGGATGCGTTTTTGCAGGATCGTCGAGACGACCAGCGGCAGGCGGTCGGGTCCGGGGGGCGGCGTCTGCTCGTTGTAGTGGGCGATCACGCCGCACACGGGCACGCGGGCACGGAGGTTGAGCAGGGGCAGGACGGCGTCGAAGACCGCGCCGCCGACGTTTTCGAAATACACGTCGATGCCGGCCGGGCAGGCGGCGGCGAGGTGTGGCGCGAGCTGCGGATCGTGGCGGTCGAGGCACGCGTCGAAGCCGAGTTCGTCGACGGCGTAACGGCACTTGTCGGCGCCGCTGGCGATGCCGACGACGCGCGCGCCTTTGAGCTTGGCGATCTGGCCGACGACGGCGCCGACGGCGCCGGTGGCCGCGGCGACGACGACGGTTTCGCCGGGCTTCGGTTGGCCGATGTCGAGCAGGCCGACGTGCGCGGTGAAGCCGGGCATGCCGAGTCCGCCGAGGGCGAGCGAGGGGTGTTCCATCTCGCCGAGGGGAAGCAGGTCTTGTCCGTCGGACAGCGCGTAGTCTTGCCAGCCGGCGTTGCCGAGCACGAGGTCGCCGGCGCGGAAGCGCGGATGGCGGGAGGTGACGACGCGGTTGACCGTGCCGCCGACCATGGGTGCGCCGAGGGGCACCGAGGGCGCGTAGACCGGCCCGATTTCCTCCATCAGATTTCGCATGTAGGGATCGAGCGAAAGATACAGGGTGCGCAGCAGCACCTGTCCGTCCGCCGGCGTCGGGATGGCGACGTGCTCGAGCCGGAAATCCTGCGGGGTCGGCCGGCCGCGCGGGCGCGCGGCGAGAACGACGCGACGGTTGAGGGCGTCGGTTTGGGCGGGCGACGGCGACGATGTGGGCGTAGGGGTGGCGGTGGATGCAGACGTGGTCTTGCTCATGAGGTGGATGCTGCCGGCAAGGGAGGGCGAGGCGGCGCGTAAGCAAGGGGCGGAAAAACTGAGCTGGTGGAGTTTTGCGGGAGGTGCGCAGCGGGGCGCGGAAGCGGAAGCCAGAAGCAGGGGACGGACGGCAGACGACTGACGACGGCGGACTGAGGGTAAAGGACGGAGGCCTGAGGGCGGGCGGTGTGCGGTGCTTGCGCGCCTCGCGGCCTGCGCTCGCTGCGCCCACCAGCGCGGGCTGAAGCTCCGCGCTACTTCAGCAGGCGCCGAGTCCCCCCAGGTTTCGAGCGGGAGACGGGCGTCTCAGACAAACGCGGCGAGGGCGTCGCGTCTCCAGGTTCGAGCGCGGGACGGGCGTCGGGCTCCAAGCCCCCTTACAAGTGCGCGGTGGCGTCGAGTTCGAGGCGGAGGTAGTCGTAGACGACGCCGGTCGTCAGCTCGCCGGCGGGGACTGTCAGCGCGATTTCGTTTTCACCGGGCTTCAGCATTCCGGCGTCGAACTTGAAGGTGTATTCGTGCCACACGCCTTTGTTCGTGTTGTAGCGGAGCGCGTTGGTGCTGTAGGGGCGGATCGCGCCGGCGTCGGTGCCGTTGACGGCGATCCCGAGCGTCTGCGTGTCGGCGCCGGCGAGGGCGAGGCGCAGCGCCGCGGTGCCGGTCGCGCGCTGGTCGAGAGGGAACTTGATCTTCCAGGTGGTCGCGCGGCCGCGTCCGAAGAGGCGCCAGGGGCCGGTGGTGTCGGTCTGCGGGTAGTCTTCGAGCGAATACGCCTTCATCCAGCCGAAGCGCTGGTGGGCGGGGTCCTTCGCGTCGGGGTTGAGCCACTCCCGCGACTCGCCGTGCGGGACGTGCTGGAAGAACCAGTCCTTGCGGTAGTCGCTCCGGCCGACCGTGTAGGTGATGTCGTCGGGGAAGAGCAGCGGGTAACGCAGGCCCCAGCCCCAGAGCCAGTAGTTGTCGCCGTCGCCTTTGTAGAACTCGCCGCCGGTGCGGTCGACGACGCCGATCTCCCAGAGCTGTTTGCCGTAGCGCACGGGTTTCCACTCGAGCGTGCCGAGGTCGAGGGTCCGGCCGGGCTCGACGACGATGTCGGCTTGCGAGAACTCGCCGAGCACGCCGTCGGCGAACGCGTGCAGGGTGTAGCGGCCGGGGCGCACGTGGGTGATCGTGAAACGGCCGTCGGCCGCGCCGTCGTTCCAGAACTGGTAGTATTTCGCGTCGCGCTTCCACTGGGCGGCGGGCGGGATGGAGCGGCGGAAGCGCTCGCGGGCGGCTTCGGGCGAGCCGGGCGGCGCGGCGGGGGCGGGCTCGGGATCGGGGGCGCCGGCGACGACGATGTTGGGCGGAAGCGGCGGAAACGGGTGCGTGAGTCCGACGGTGAGCTGGGTGTAGTTTTTGGAGATGGCCTGCGGATCGTTGAGGACGATCCGGCCGGTGACGCTGCCGCGCTCGTGACGGTGCGGGTAGTCGACGCCGCGGACCCAGTCGTAGGGCCACTTCGCGGTTTCCTTTTTCGCCTGGGCGAGGGCGTCCTGCCAGAGGGCGGTGGCGTTGGCCTTCCAGGCGGGCGGCACGGTGGGGTTGCCGGCGGTGGCGGCGAGCGTGTCGAGGTCGGCCGCCGACGGGGTCTGGGCGCGCTCCAGCGAATTCACGTAAACCATCATCGGGCCGATGACCTTGGTCCACGGCTCGCCGGCGGCGACGGTGGCGGTCGCGCCGCCGCCGTAGTGGGTGCCGCGCCAGTAGTTGAGGATGATCGGGTCGGGGTTGTGGTTGTCGCCGAAGTGGCAGACGAGCTCCTGCTTGGTGGCGCCGCCGCTGAGGTATTCGATGGTCGGGTTGATGAACCAGATGCCGATCTTGTGCCGCGTGCTCGACCAGCCGTAGGCGGGGATTTTGTATTGGACGGCGTTGTAGCTGTACTTGTGCTCGACGGAGTTTTTATAGACGCCCCGGCTCATGATGCGCTGCTCCTTGGCGTGCACGACGACGCCGGTGCCCCAGTCGCGCGGGGCGCACTCGAGCAGGTTGCGGTCGGCGTCGACCGAGAGCCAGTCGAAGATCTGGTTGAGCTTCGTGATGAAGCGGCTCTCGGGCATGTTGAGCGGACCGTAGGCGGC
This sequence comes from Opitutaceae bacterium, assembly GCA_036406235.1. Taxonomy (GTDB): domain Bacteria; phylum Verrucomicrobiota; class Verrucomicrobiia; order Opitutales; family Opitutaceae; genus DASWVO01. The sequence continues at coordinate 6,470 of DASWVO010000250.1, read as the reverse complement.
GGGGTGCGAGAAGATCGCGTAGGTGTAGACGCCGCTCTCGCCGCGCCCGAGGGCGTAGCGGATCTCGAGGTCGCAGTTGACCGTGCCCTCCTTCGGCGCGCCGGGGGAGCCGGGCGTGAGGCCGGCGGCGGGGTCGCCCTTGCTGATGCCCTTGATCGAAACCTCGGCGCGCGCGCCGCCGTTGGTCGCGGGATCGATGGTGATGCGCTGGGAGAGGCCGCCGACCTTGGCGGTGTTGGACGGGTCCTGTTCCCAGACGCCGGCACGGCCCTGATCGTGGCCCATCGTGTCGATGCCCTGGTAGATCAGGTGTTCGAGGTCGGCGGTGGTCTTGTTGATGCGGACGGTGATGATGCCGTTGTCCAACGTGAACATTGTGCCGTCGTCGCGGACCGTGACGGGCGCGTTGACGGTGGGTTGGGCGACGACGACGCCGGCGGCGTTCGCATCGAAAGCGGCAGCGTGGAGCGAGGTGGTGGCGGGGAGGGCAACGAGCGCGGTCGCGCCGGCAAACGCGAGCAAGGGCCGCGCGAGGCGGCCAGCGGGGGCGGGGTGTTTCATCGCGCCGCCACTGAGAACGCGGGTCAGGCGGCGCTGCAACCGGGCTGCAGTCGGACAGTCGCGAGCGCGCCGAGGCGGGCGGGGCGGTCCAAATGCAGTGCGATTACTCGTGTGACGGTTGGGACGAAAGCTGCTAGGCGGTCGGACCTCGCCGCATGAAGTCTCACCTTACCCTGAAAAACGTCCTTTTCGTTTGTGCCGTGTCGGTTTCGGCTGCCGGCCTCGTCGGGTGCACCCTCTTGCGACCCCGGCCGCCGCTAATGCCGCCCAAGCCGGCGACCGCAACACCCGCCCCGGCGAAGGAGAAGCCCGAGGCGGCGATCACGGAGAAGACGCGCGAGATGAAGGCGCTGCCGGGCTTTTTTCCGCTCTATTGGGACGAAGCGAAGGGCGAACTCTGGCTCGAAATCCCGCGTCTGGAGGAGGACTTCATTTATTTCACGTCGCTGCCGGGCGGGCTGGGTTCCAACGACGTCGGGCTCGACCGCGGGCAACTCGGCCAGGAGCGGCTCGTGCGTTTCACGCGCAGCGGCAACAAAGTCCTGCTCGTGCAGCGGAACCTGGCGTTTCGCGCGACGAGCCCGGATGAGCGCGAGCAGCGCGCGGTCGAGGACGCCTTCGCGACCTCCGTCCTCGCGGGGTTCACGATCGCGGCCGAGGAGGGCGGACGCCTGCTCGTCAACGCGACCGACTTTGCGATGCGCGACGCGCACGACGTCGCCGGGCGGCTGAAGCAGACAAGGCAGGGTACGTTTACACTCGATCCGAAACGCAGCGCGCTGTTTCTGCCGCGGACCAGGAGCTTTCCGCGCAACACCGAGATCGAATCGATGCTGACCTTCGCGGGCACGGAGCCGGGCGAGTGGGTGCAGGATGTGACGCCTGACCCGAAGTCCGTCACCGTGCGGCTGCGGCAGTCGTTCGTGCAACTCCCGGAGCCGGGGTATGTGCCGCGGGTATTCGATCCGCGCGCGGGGTATTTTCCGATGCGTTACGCCGACTACGGTGTGCCGATTGCGGAGTCGGTGGAACGGCGGTTCATCACCCGCCACCGGCTGGAGAAGAAGAACCCGCTGGCGGCGCGCAGCGAGGTCGTGAAGCCGATCGTGTACTACCTCGATCCCGGCACGCCCGAGCCGATCCGCAGCGCGCTGCTTGAAGGCGCGCGCTGGTGGAGCGAGGCGTTCGAGGCGGCGGGCTTTCTCAATGCGTTTCGCGTCGAGCTGCTGCCGCCCGACGGCGACATGCAGGACGTGCGCTACAACACGATCCAGTGGGTGCACCGGGCGACGCGCGGCTGGTCCTACGGCTCCAGCATCATCGACCCGCGCACCGGAGAAATCCTCAAAGGCCACGTCACGCTCGGCTCGTTGCGCGTGCGCCAGGATTATCTCATCGCCGAGGGCTTGCTCGCGCCCTACGAGGACGGCAAGCCGGCCTCGCCCGAGATGGAGAAGATGGCGCTCGCCCGCCTGCGACAGCTCGCCGCGCACGAAATCGGCCACACGCTCGGCCTGGCGCACAACTTCCTCGCGAGCGTCAATGGGCGCGCGTCGGTGATGGATTACCCGCACCCGCTGGCGAGGCTGCGGACCAACCAGACGATCGACCTCACCGAGGCTTACGCGACCGGCATCGGCGACTGGGACAAGATCGCGATCACCGCCGGCTACGCGCAGTTTGCGGCCGGCGCGGACGAAGCCGCCGAGATCGACCGCATCCTGCGCGAAGGCCGGGAGCGCGGCCTGAGCTTCCTCACCGACCAGGATGCGCGTCCGCCGGGGGGCGCGCACCCGCAGGCGCACCTGTGGGACAACGGGACCGATGCCGTCGAAGAGCTCAACCGCATGCTGGAGGTCCGCTCGGCGGCGCTGGCGAGTTTTGGCGCCAACGTGATCCGGCCGGGGCGGCCGCTGGCCACGATCGAGGAGGCGCTCGTGCCGTTGTATTTGAGTCATCGATACCAAGTGGAGGCGGTGGCGAAGGCGATCGCGGGCCAGAGCTACAGCTTCGCGTTGCGCGGCGACGGACAGGTGCCGCTCGCGCCCGTGCCGGTGCCCGAGCAGGACGAGGCGCTGCAGGCGCTGCTCGCGGCGCTCGCGCCCAAGGTGCTGCGCCTGCCGGAGCCGCTGCTGGCGGTGCTCCCGCCGCGCCCGCCCGGCTACCCCGCCACGCGCGAGCTGTTCACGCGGCGCACCGGCCTCGTGTTCGACGCGCTCGCGCCCGCCGAGGCGGCGGCGAGCCTGACCTTCGCGCTGGTGTTTCATCCCGAGCGGGCGAACCGCCTCGTGCAGCAGCATGCGCGCGATCCGCGGTTTCCCGGCCTCGAAGAAGTGATCACGCGCGTGCTCGCGGCGACCTGGCGCCGGCCGGCGGCGGAGGATTTCGAAGGCGAGATCCAGCGCGTGGTGAACGCCGCCGCGCTCGACGAACTCCTCCGGCTCGGCGCGAGCAGGAAGTCGGGCCCGCAGGTGCAGGCGATCGTCGCCCGGCAGCTCGAGTTGCTGCGCGACTGGCTGGCGACCGCGGCGACGACCGACACGGTCGAGGTCCAGCGCGCGCACCTGGCGCAAGGGCACCGGCTGATCGGACGCTTTCTTGAGAAGCCGGACGAGTTTGCCCCGCCGCCGGCGCCGGCGGTGCCGCCCGGCCAGCCGATCGGCTCGGCGCAGTGCGATTTTGAATACGGCGCCGGATCCGGCTGGTAGACGCAGTGCGCGGGCTCGAGCCGTGGCTACAGAGCCACGACCGCGCCCTCGTCGGCCGAGCGGAGGGCGCCGAGACAGATCGCCAGGCTCTTCAGGTTGTCCTCGGCCGAGTTCTCGGGCGGCCGGTCTTCCTCGATCGCGCACAGCAGTTCTCCCATCGTGCCCTGGAAGCCGTCGGGAAACCATGCGCCGCGCAGTTCGCTCCGCGACTGGCCGGCGGCGGTGGTGAGCTCGACGGCGGGCAGGGCGCAGACGCCTCCGCGGGCCTGGAGGGTTCCCAGGCTGCCGACGATCGTGCAGCTCTCCGTCGGGGCGTGGCGGCTGCAGCCGTTGAAGGCGAGCGTGGCCAGGCCGGAGGGGAACGTGACCACGCTCGAAGCCACCAGCGGCGGCTTGATCGGCTGCTCGGGCGCGGTCGCCAGCGTGGCGAAGACGGAGCGCGCGGCCTCCCCGCCGAAAAACGAATAGGCCGCGTCGAACCAGTGGATCGCGAAGTCGTAGAGCACGAGGTGATGCATCTTCTCGAAGGCCGTGCCCGCGGTCCAGGTGTGGTCCCAGTTGAGCGTGATGGCGACCGAGCTGATTTTTCCGATCAAGCCCGCGCGCACGGCCTGCCGGAAATACGCGAAGGCGGGCGCCCAGCGGCCGTTCTGGTTGACGGCCAGCTTGACGCCGGCGGCCGCGGCAAGCGCGACCAGGCGGCGGCCCTCGGCGAGGTCGAGCACGAACGGTTTTTGCGAGAGGACGTGCTTGCCCGCGGCGATCGCCTGCTCGATCAGCGGACCGCGGACCGCAACGTGGGTGGCGATGTCGACGACGTCGAGTCCCGGCGTGGCGAGAAGCTCCTCGACGCCGGTGCAGACGCGAGCCTCCGGGTAGAACTCGCGGCGGCGTTTTTCCGCCGCCTCACGGAGCGGATCGTAAAACGCCACGACGTCCCAGCCGGCGTTGCGGTAGGCGCGGAGGTGGTGCTCGGTGATGCCGCCGCAGCCGATGAGGCCGATGCGCGGACGAAGCTGCCGCGGCATCGGCGGCGCATAAGCCAGCTCGGGGGCGGCAGTGGTGGCAAGGGCCGCGGCAGTGAGATCGTAATTCTGGGACATGGAAGGATCGCGGGAGGCGGAGGCGGGCGTCAGCCGATGAGCTTCACCGTCCTGCCCCGGCGGGCGCTCTCCACGGCGGTATCCACAATTTGCTGACCGATGCGCGCGATCCGGGGGGAGAGCGGGCCCTCCGGTTTGCGGCCGCGGGCGAGGCAGTCGAGCGTGTAGGCGATGGCGTTGTGGAAGGGGGCGCGAATCGTGTCGACGGGGATGACCTCGCCCTCGGGGTGGGCCGCGTCTTGCACGCGGATGGTGGACTCGTAATCGTAGGTGCTGATGGTGCCCTTGCGGCCGACCAGGACGAAGCCGCACTTGGGCTGCGGCTGGTTTTTCCACGGGTCGGTGAAGGTGCCCCAGCGCGTTTCGAACTTGGAAAGGCCGGTCTCGTAGCGGGCGACGACGATCGCGTGTTCGTCCACCTCGAGCCCCTTGGGTTGGTCGACCGTCGCGGTCACCTCGAGAGGCGCGCGTCCGTCCATGAACCAGGTGCCCAGCGTCGTGCCGTAGCCAAGGTAATCCAGGAGCGAGCCGCCGCCGGCCGCCTTTTTGTAGAACCAGCTCTTCGCCTTGCGGGCGGCGGTGGGGGCGGCCTCGACCTTGTCGGCGAGGTGCGCGAGCGGGCCGCGGTTGCCGTCGTAGTAGTGCACCTCCGTCACGCGGCCGATGCGCCCCTCGTCGACGAGGCGCTTGGCGGTGATGTGCGAGGGATACCAGCGCAGGGGCCAGTTGATGAAGAGCTGCTTCTTCGTGGCGGCGACGGCGGCGATCATGGCGTCGGCCTGCGCGAGCGTGGCGGCGAAGGGCTTCTCGACGAGAATGTGCGTGCGATATGGCGCGACGAGCTGCGTCCACCGGGCGTGGTGGGCGGTGGCCGGACAAAGGATGACGAGGTCGGGTTGGGTCGACTCGAGGCAGCGTCGGTAATCCGTGAATACGCGCTCCGCGGGAATGCCGAAGTTGGCGATGGCGCCCGTCATGCGCGCCGGCTGCTCGTCGCAGATGCCGACGATCTCGGCGTGGGGGTGCTCGTGCACCTGGCGAAGCAGGTCGCCCATGTGCATGTGATCGAAGTTGATGCCGGCGATGCGCACGGTTTTGGCGGAGGACATGGAGGGTCAGGGATGGGATTGAGGGAAGTGGCGGGACTGGGGAAATCGCGACGAAGGCGCCAGCCGAGCCAAGCTCATGCTGAGGCGTGACGCCAGATCTGAGGCGCCGCCGCGCCGGGTCCAAGAATTAACCGATCGCTTACGTTTAGTTCTGATATGATAACATCGGCGCGCTTTCCGCTGCGTGGGGCGCGCGCCGGCGCCCGGTTCAGCTAATGGAATCCAGGAAGGGTGGCGGCGGCGTTTACCGTTGCTGGCGGCGGGCGCGGAAAGCGGAGTCGGTGCGGAATTTCGCCTGCGCCGAAGACGCGGGGCGGCCCGATCGCATGACCCTTTTCCCTTACACTCCCGAGCCCGGCTGGTGCATTACCGATCACGCGTTCGACGCGTGCGCGGTGGAGCGCAACGGCAGCAAGTTCATGATTGGAAACGGCGCGATCGGCATGCGCGGGACGCTGGAGGAGTTCGGCCGCGAGCAGCGCGTGGCGTGCACGCTCTCCGGCCTGTACGATCAGGTGCCGGGCTGCTGGCGGGAGCCGGTCAACGCGCCCAACGGCTTCCTGGCCCGGGTGTGGTGCGACGGGCGGCTGCTCTCGCCGCTGGAGCTCGCGCCGTGCTCGCACCGGCAGGCGCTCGACCTGCGCACGGCCGTGCACCGCCGCGAGACGTGCTACGTGCTCGCGGACGGCAACGAGGTGCGCATCGAGGCCGGGCGTTTTCTGAGCCTGGTCGAGGTGGACACCGGGGTGGCTTGGCTGCGGGTCAGCGCAAGTCGGGACTGCCGGCTGGTGATCGAGACGGGCATCGATGGCGAGGTCTGGGATCTCAACGGACCGCACCTCGGGCGCTGGTCGTCCCGGTCGGATGAGGATCTGCTGGAACTGTCCGCGGCGACCCGTGAAAAGGGCGTGCCGGTGGCCGTGGCGGCCGCGCTGGCGGGGGACTTCGGGCGTGCGCTCGTGCAATCGGAGCCGGTCGTGGCGCCGGCG
>DASWVO010000249.1:0-3830 GCA_036406235.1 Opitutaceae bacterium | reverse complement strand
AGCCAGGGGATATGCTGCCCTTGTTTCTCCGCCGCCATGGTCGGACGTTCTCCCGCCTATCGGGCCGACGCCGCCGGCTCGGCCGCCAACTGCACGGTGAGCCCGGCGGCCCGAGCCATTGCGGAGATCTCGGCAAAATCCTGCATGGGGAGCGACACATCCGCCCGGACCAGCAGGCGCGCGCCCGGGTCGCGCTGCCCGCGGCGAAGCAGCCACTGGCGAAGCTCCGGGTAGGAAAAGCGCCCCTCATCCGTCACGACGATGCCTGGTCCGGTGACGCTGATGACGATCGCCGCGCGCGCCGCGCCTTCGATGGCATTGTCGGTCCGCGGCAGGACCACTTCACGGCTCTGCCCGTCATCGATCCACAAGCCAGGCGCCAGGACAAAGCGCGAGCCAAACAGGGCGAAAAACAGGCCGATCAACGCGCCGTTGACGAGAAACAGCGAATCGAAGGTCCGCGGTGGTTTGCGCAGGCGGGAGGCGAGGTCGAGCGGGCGGGTGATCACGACGTGCCCTTCCGTCCCGCTGGCGCATCGACGGGCGCGTCGGCCGGGGTTTCGCTGCGGTAATCGAGAAGCAAATACCGCATGATTTCATTGCCGGCCCACTCGATGTCGCGCACGAGCGCGCGCACACGGCCGTTGAGGAAGTGATGCGCCAGATGGGCCGGGATGGCGACCATCAGACTGCCCGCCGTCGCCACCAGCGCCTGCCACATCCCGTTGGAGAGCGCGCGGGCCGTCGCGTATTCCGCGCCGCCGGTCATGAAGGCGTGGAAGGTGGTGATCATGCCGAGCAGCGTGCCGAGCAGGCCGACGAGGGGCGCGATCTGCGCCACCGCGGCGATCGCGCCGATGCGACGCTCCAGCGCCGGGATTTCGATCACCGCGGCTTCCTGCACCGCAAAGCGCATTTTCGTCTCGTCGTCGCCGGCGTGCCGCAGTGCGGCCTTCACCACTGCGGCCACCGGCCCGGGCGTCTCCTCGCAGACGGTGATCGCCTCCACGAGGCGGCGCTTGGCGAGGATGTTCTTGATGCCGTTGACGAAGGCCGTGGAGCGGATCTGACCGCGATGCAGGTAAAGTGTGCGCTCGGCGAACAACACCAGCATCACGACGGCCATGATCAGCACGACCCACATCATCGGGCCGCCGCGGGCAAGTAGACTGAAATCAAAAGCCGACATCGTTTAAGCCGGAAAATTCAGTTCAACGTCGAATGGACACGAATGAACACGAATCAAAAGCGAACGGATAAGACGGCCGGTGCCGGTCCAACGGATGACGCCAGTCGTCCGTCCGGTCCGAGGCCCGATTTGATTTCTCCCGTTCGAATTCGTGTCCATTGGTGTCCATTCGCGGAACCTTCTACAAGGCTCCTAAGGGTTTACAGGGCCTCCACGCCATTACGTCAATGATCACGACTTCACATCCGTCCCGCTGAACCGCGCCAGCCGGGCACGGGCGAGCGAGCCGCCTGTCAGTCCTTGCTGCAACAGGAGCTCATACGCCTCCCTCGCCTGATCAAGTTTGCCCTGCTTTTCGAAAACGTCGCCCAGCGCCAACAACAGGCGCGACATCCAGTAGCGTCCCTGCGGTCCGAGCTTCACGCGCTGCGTCTCGTCGAGCAGCAGCGCGTTCGCCACCGGCCACCACACCGATTCGGCCCGGCGCTGCGTCTCCGCGCCGCGGCGTCGCGTCAAGGCGTAGCCGTGCTTGAAACCCGCCTCTGCGCGCATATCCACCGGCGCCGCGGGTAAGTCCTGCAGGCGTTCATAGATCCCGATCGCACTTTCCAGCTTGGAGGCGTCGACGTTGCCTTGCGCCGCATAACAGTCGGCCAGCGCAAGCTCGGCCGCGAAAACGTCGCCGTGCTGCGAGAAGTTATTGCGCAGAAAAAGATAGACGTCCTCCGCCGGACCGAAATCGTTCAGCTTGCGCAACAGATCGCCCTGCTTGAGCCGCGCGGCGAAGATCAGCTCATTCTGGGGATAACGGTCGAGCAGTTGCTGCAACAGCCGGTAGGCCTCGCGGTAATATTCGTCCTGTCCGCGCTTCTCCGCGTTGAGGGCCGCCTGATAAAGCGCGTAGGGCGCATAGCGGTTTTGGGGAAACTTGTCCGCGAGATCGACCAGCAGGCGTTGGGCGGCGACGAGCTGGTTCTGCTTCGCGTTCGCATCGGCCTCGATGATGTAGGAGTAAACTGCGGCATCCGTCTTCGGATATTCCTCGCGCAGTCGTTTCAACACCTCCAGCGCCGCTTCGGGCCGGGCGAGGTCGAAATTGGTTTCCGCTTCGAGCAACGCAAGCGAGCTCGCAACCTCGGCCGAGAGGTCGGCATCGAGACCGGCCAGGGACCTGCGCACCGCCGGCGCGAGTTGCAGGGCGCGCTCAAGGTCGCCGGTTTCGCGGGCGAGCCGCGCTTGCAGATACGCCACCCGCACCCGCAAGTCCGCCGGCAGCGGCGAGGCCGCCGACGCGTCCTCCGCCAGCAGGCGCTCCACCCGGGCATAAGCGATCTTCATGCCGCCCTCCCCTGAGGCTTGCAGCGCCCGCGCCAGGTTCCACTCCGCGCGCCAGCGGTTGACGAGGTCGAAGCGCGCATCGCCCGACAGCTCGTCGAGCCGTTGGGTTGCCTCGGTCAGCCGGCCGGCGCGGATCTCCGCGTCGATTTGCTGAAACATCAGGTCGCCAGGCGCCACGCCCTTCGGGATGTCGGCGAGCGCCGCCGCGTAGGCGTCGGCCGCGCTGCGATAATCGCCGGCGCGAAAATAGGCCTCCGCAATCAACACGCCCAGTTGCCCGCGGGTCGGCTCCCCCTCGGGCAGGCCGTCGCGCGCCTCCACGGCGTAGCGCGCCGCGGTGCGATAGCGCGCGAGCTCCCACGCCGAGCTCATCATCACGCCCAACGCAGCCGGTTTGAGCGGCGATCCGGGGAACCGTTCCTTCAACGCGATCGCATCGGCCTCGGCCACCTCGTAACGTTTTTCATTCAGCGCCAGCTGCGCGCGCGCCAGCAGCAGGTCGTCGAGAATGGGGTGGGATTTTTCCGCGGCGATGAGCTGGTCGAGCGTGCGCTGCAAGGCGGCGCGCGGCGCGCCGGCGGCGAGCAATTGCAGCGCGATCCGCTGCTTGTCACGGCTGGCGGCGTCGGCGAGCAGGCTGTTGAGTGCATTGCGCCCCGCATCGGTTTCCGCCCCCGCGATCAAGCCGAGCAACAAGCGAAAATCGTCCCGCACCTCGCGCTCCTCGCCGGGCAGCACCTGGAGGCGGCGCTGGAGAAACTCGATCGCCTCCGCCTTCCGGCCGCGCTGGCTCAAGGCCGCCGCGTATTGCCGGGCAAAGGTGTGGCCAGCGGAGCTGCCCTGGTGCTCCTCCACGTTTTTGCGCAGCTTGACCAGATCGGCGTCCGAGAGCGGGCCGCGCAGGAGCAGCGTGCGAAACTTCGCGAGCACAAAGCGCGCGCGCGCCGCATCGGCCGCCGCCGCCGCGATCGCCTGATCGTAGGCCGCGATCGCGCGGCCGTCGTCATTGCCCGCATCGGCGATCAGCCCCTGCAGGTAATAAAGCCAGGACCGGTCGCCCGCCGGGAGTTCTTCGGCTTTGATCGCGGCCGCCTCCGTGCGCGCGGCGTCCCACCGCCTGGCCGTCGCCGCCACCAGACCCGCGCGCAGCCGGTATGGCGGCGTCGGCGGGCCGACGTAGCGCGCCATGGCCTTTTCCGCCTCCGCCAGTTCCCCTTCGTCGAGGCGCGCGGTCACCAGCTGCAACACGAAATCGTTGCGGTCGCCGGCGGACAGCTCGGGAGCGTCCAGCAAACGCGCGTAG
>DASWVO010000248.1:0-2221 GCA_036406235.1 Opitutaceae bacterium | reverse complement strand
GGTTGTGCAAGGCGTGCAGCGCCGCCTCGACTCGCAACAGCGCGAATCCGCAATTGCCGACGCGCGGCACGGTCACCCATGGCGTGTCCGGACAATTGAGCCAGGGCGCGCCGATGTAATCGAGCCCGCGCTCGCACCAGTCGAGCAGTTGGTCGGAGAAGGCCAGGGCGTCGAGATGGTAGAAGAAGATGTACTCGTACTCCGCAAAGGCGCGGTATAGACCAGGCCAATACAGGAAGCGCGTGTGCGCGCCCACCGAGCCGAAGAACTTCGGATCGAAGCGCTTCACTTCGTGCTCGGGGAAATCGAGCGCCAGGCCTTCCGGAGCGAGGAAGAACCGATCGTAGTGGCCGAGGTAGTGATGCAGATGCCGAAGCGACACCTGTTCCTCCGGGCTGAGCTCGGCGCGACTCGAAAGCGGAATGAGGATCGCGACCTTCTTGGAGGGCGGTCGCTTAAGCTTCCAACTCCGGATGAAGAGTCGGTTGAAGGCGCGCAGGAGCGCGCGGGAAAAGGCGTGTTCTTTCATGCCAGAGGTTCGCTGGGAGTGATCGGAAACGGAATCACGCGGAGAGGGGAACGCGTTCCGGCAGGCCGAGCCGTTGCAGCGTGTCGCGGGCGGCACGCTCGCCACTGAGGAACGACTCGTCGGTCCACAGGTAGCCCCACTCGCCGTAGCGGCCGCAGACGGAGATGCCCACCTCGTCGAGGTAGCCGCGAATCGTGGCGAGCGCGGCGGCGCGCTCGAGATCGAAGATCACCTGCGCGAACGGCGAAACCGTCGCTTGGGAAAACAGAATCGAATCGGTTTCCTTCAGCAGGCCGCAGCGTTTCAAGTCGGCGATCACGCGCGGCAGATACGACTCGGGGGGATCGGACAGCGGCCGGTATTTCGCGGAGAAGTAGATCTCCGCCTGAATGCTGCCGGCGCCGGGCGGCACGGTGTGCGGGCTCTGCATGTGCGGATAGCTGAGCCGGCTGAACACGATGTCGTCGTCGTAGAAGTAACTCCAATGCGCCGGCGAAATGTCCGCCCGATCGATGCCGAGGTTGACGATCAGCACGCTGGTCCAGGCCAGTTGGCTGGCGGCTGCTCGCACCTCGGGCGGAGCATCCGGGATCAGCGCGATCAGCGTCGGCAACGGCAGCGAGGAAATGAGGGCGTCGTAGTCGGCCGTTGTTCCGTGGGCAAAGCGCAACCGGCTGTTCCGGACGTCGATTTCCACGACCTCGTGGTTGAGGTGCGTGTCGCCGCAGGGGAGAAAACGGTCGAAGTAGGAGACGAACCCGCCGTGCGTCGGGTAGCGCGATTGCGTGATGTAGTGCACGTCCGCCGTGACCGGCGACACCGCTCCGCGAAGCACCTCCTCCAGCGTGGGCCGATAAAGCCGCGGACCGAGCCAATCCGTCGTCATGTTGTCCGCGGTGGTGGTATGGAACTTCCGTCCATACTGCATTGGAAACGTCTCGGCGAACGTGCGACCGAAGCTCGCGATGAGCCAGTCGGCATAGGTGCGGATTTCGCCGGGTGGCGTGGTGCTCGCCTGCACGAAATCAGCCAGAATCTTCACCAGCAATTCGGTGGGCAAACCATGAAGGTTGCACTGGGCCGGGTGCTTGATCCAATGCCCGCGCCAGTAGTTGTTCGCGCGCGCTTGGAAGGTCTCGTATCGCTGGCGAACGCTATCGGCGAACAGCTGCTGAATCCGTTCGTTCTTGGTAAAGGAGATGTGCGGGCCGTCGTCGAAGATCCAGCCTCCTTCGTGCCGGAAAGACGCGGCGTGGCCGCCATGGAATGAATGGCGGTCAAAGAGGCGAGGCTTCTGGCCGGCCTGGGCGAGGTGGTGGGCTGCGCCGAAGCCGGCCATGCCGGCACCGAGGATCGAGATCTGTGGCATGAGGAAACGAAAGGTAGAGCGGTCGCGAAGGTGGATTGTTGTGTCTGGTGGAATTCCCGATCGGAGCCGAACCTCACCACAGAGGGACACAGATGTACACGGATGGGTGGGGATCCGTGTCGGTCGGTGTTCGTCTGTGGTCGCCTCGGTTCGGTTCGGCCGAGATGCGGGATGAGAAGGCGGGGCTGTGCTGCGCTGTGCGGCGACACGGCGATCCCGCTAGGCGGATACCGGGATGCGGGTTTCGCGGCGGATCGACGCGATCGTGTCGGCCAGACCGCTGGCGAGTGTGAAACGCGGGCGCCAGCCCACCTGTTCGTGGA
>DASWVO010000247.1:0-8098 GCA_036406235.1 Opitutaceae bacterium | reverse complement strand
TCGCCTTGGCCGTGACCGCGGCATTCACGAAGGCCTGTGCATCGCTCCCCTGTTTCAGCAGTACCCAATTATGGCCCATCGCCTCCTTGGGCATGCTGCCGACATTGCGAAGGACGATTCTCAACTCCTCGCCCGCGGCGGCCTCGATGCGGGTCACGTTGAATTTCATGCTGTCGTTGGCGGTGATCTCGACGACCCGCGGGCCGGAGGAGGCGGGAGCCGGCGCAGCGGCGTCGGCCGACGATGTGGATTTTTTCCCGCAACCGGCGACAACGAGCGCGGCGGCGGCAGTGACGACAAGGAGGAGGCGGTGCATACGCCGATGACCGATACAGGTTCGCGTGCCGCATGCAACTTGCGATCGGCGCCGCAACACGAACCACCGCTCCGGCTAATGCTCGCCGCTCGTGTGTTAATAGCTTTGATAAGCAGAGCCCAACGATTGCGCCAATGGAAACTCCGTTCCCTTTTATAGCTTGAAATGCCCACCCGCTTGCAAACGCTACGCCCGATTTTGCGTTCCCGGAAGCGCCTTATTGACCTCATGAGCCTTGCTGCTTTTGCCCGTAAACACGCCCGCCGCGGCCTCACCGCCCTCTGGCTCGCGAGCCTGCCGGTTCTACTCGGTGGCTGGAGTGTGAAAGACTGGTTCTTCGGCCCGCAATCGACCTTCGACACCAAGGGCCCGGTGGCGCGGACGCAGACCGACGTGTTCTACACCACGGTGTGGGTGACGATGATCATCTTCGTGATCGTCGCCGGCGTGCTCGCCTACGCGACGTTCAAGTTCAAGGCACGCAGCTCCGCTGACGAGCACGCGAAGCCGCCGGAACAGGGCCACGGCAATCCGCTCATCGAACTCTCGCTCATCGGCGCATCCGTCCTCGCCCTCGTCATCATCGCCGTGCCGACGCTCAAAGCCATCTGGTACACCTATGACGTGCCGGAGGCCGACAAGGCCAACGCTTACGAAGTCAACGCCACCGGTTACCAGTGGTGGTTCAAATTTGAATACCCGAAGGAGCAGATCGAGGGCGCCGGCAATCTCGTCGCCGCCAACGAGCTCGTCATCCCCGCCAGCCGCCCCGTGCGCGTAAACCTCCGCACGGTTGACGTGATCCACTCATTCTGGGTGCCGAAGCTCGCCGGCAAAGTCGACATGATGCCCAACCGCGGCAACCACCTCTGGCTGCAGGCCGACGAGCCCGGCTACTTCTGGGGCCAGTGCGCCGAATACTGCGGCGAGTCCCATGCCGTCATGCGCTTCCGCGTCGTCGCCCTCGCCGAGAACGAATTCGCCGCTTGGGTCGCCAACCAGAAGAAGGCCGGCCGCGTCGTCGAACCGAAGCAGGTGGCCGCGAGCAGCGACAAGCCGCGCGCGCAGTTCGCCGGTTTCAAGGTCAACGAGAAGGGCTGGACGCCCGAGTTCGACGCCGACCCGATGGGCAATTGGGTGCAGAAGCAGTTTCCAGAAAAGAACGAAGACGCCGCGTTGATCGCCGAGGGTCGCAAACTTTTCGTCTCCAAGACCTGCGTCGGTTGCCACACGGTCCGCGGTCACGAGGGCGTGGGCGTAACGGGTCCTGATCTCACGCATGTCGGCGCACGCACGACGATCGCCGGCGGCCTGCTCGAGAACGATACGCGCAACCTCTACCGCTGGATCTCGGAGCCCAATCACGTGAAGCCCGGCAACAAGATGTGGGTCGGCGGCTACACCGACAAGGACACTGGCAAGCGCATTTTCGAACTCAACGACCACGAGGTGCACGCGCTCGTCGCCTATCTCGAAAGCCTCAAGTAAGCCCGCAACTTTCCCAGACGCTCCATGGAAGCTACCGTTAAAACCGGATTCATCGGCAAGGAGGCACCCGCCGCCGCGGAGAAGCGCGCGTGGATCTTCACGCGCCCCACCGCGAAGACCGGCATCGTCAGCTGGCTGACGACCGTCGATCACAAGCGCATCGGCATGATGTACGGCATCGCGTCGCTGTTCTTCTTTCTCGTCGGCGGCTTCGAGGCGCTGCTCATCCGCCTGCAGCTCGCCGTGCCGAACAACACGCTGCTCTCGGCGCAGGCCTACAACGAGATGTTCACCATGCACGCGACGACGATGATCTTCCTCGCCGTCATGCCGCTCTCGGCCGCGTTCTTCAATTACATCATGCCGCTGCAGATCGGCGCGCGCGACGTGGCGTTCCCCCGGTTGAACGGCTTCGCGTTCTGGGTGTTCCTCGCCGGCGCGATCATTCTCAACGTCGGCTGGTTCATCCAGTCGGGTGCACCCGACGCCGGCTGGTTCGGTTACGCGCCCCTCACCTCGAAGGCCTTCTCCAACCAGTTCGCCACCGACATCTCGACCGACATCTGGGTCATGGGCCTGCAGGTCCTCGGCGTCTCCTCCGTCGTCGGCTCGCTCAACTTCATCGTCACGATCATCAACCTGCGCGCGCCGGGCATGACGATGATGCGCCTGCCGGTGTTCACGTGGATGACCCTGATCACGGCCTTCCTGATCATTCTCTCCTTTCCCGCCATCACGATCGCGCTGGTCGAGCTGATGATGGACCGCTCCTTCGGCACCAACTTCTTCGAGGTATCCGGCGGCGGACTACCGATCCTCTGGCAGCACCTTTTCTGGATCTTCGGCCACCCCGAGGTGTACATCCTGATCCTGCCGGCGATGGGCATCGTCTCGGAAATCCTGCCCTGCTTCGCGCGCAAGCCCCTCTTCGGCTACCCGATCGTGGTCTTCTCGGGCGCGACGATCGGCTTCCTCGGCTTCGGCGTGTGGTCGCACCACATGTTCACGACCGGCATGGGCACGGTCGCCACCGCGGCCTTCTCGCTCGCGACGATGGCGATCGCCGTCCCGACCGGCGTCAAAATCTTCAACTGGATCGGCACGCTCTGGGGCGGCCACATCATGACGCGCACGCCGATGATGTTCGCCCTCGGCTTCGTGTGGATGTTCATGATCGGCGGCTTCTCGGGCGTGATGCACTCCGCCGCCCCCGCCGACGCCCAGCAGCAGGACAGCTACTTCGTCGTCGCGCACTTCCACTACGTGCTGATCGGCGGCTCGATCTTCTCGCTGCTCGCCGGCATCCACTACTGGTTCCCGCTGATCTTCGGCCGCAAAGTCTCCGAGTTCTGGGGCAAGCTCTCCTTCTGGGTCATCTTCGCCGGGTTCAACGTCACGTTCTTCCCGATGCACTTCCTCGGCCTCAACGGCATGCCCCGCCGCACGTTCACCTACGACGGCAACATGGGCTGGAACGAGCTCAACCTCCTCTCGACCATCGGCGCCCTCGTGCTCGGCCTCGGCATCGCGGTGTACTTCGCGGTGATGGTCTACACCTACTTCAAGGGCGAGAGGGTCGGCCGCGATTACTGGGACGGCCGCACGCTCGAATGGTCGATCCCGAATCCGCCGCCTGAATACAACTTCGCCGTCACCCCGACCGTCCACGCCCGCGACCCGTTCTGGTACGAGAAACACCACCAGGATGAAGTCGCCAAGGAGAAGGCCGAGCACGGCCACGAGGAGCAGGCGCACGGCGGCATCCACATGCCCAGCCAGTCCTGGTTCCCGATCATCACCGCGCTCGGCATCCTGATCGGCGCGCTGTTCTTCGTGAATCACAACTTCATCGGCGCGATCGCCGGCGCCGCGCTCATGTTCTTCGGGGCCTGGATGTGGGCGTCCGAAGGCCCGGGCGGCTACCACATCCACATCGACGAGAACGGCAACGAGACCCTCGACTACGGCCACGGCAAGCACTGAGCCCGGCCGCCGTCCCTCACCCGCGTTACTCGCAATCCTCTCCTCTTCTCCATGAGCACTGCCGCCATCGGCGCCATCGATCACCACCACGATCCGTCCACCACCACGGGGATCCCGAACAAGAAGCTCTTCATGTGGGCGTTTCTTGCCTCGGACTGCATGTTCTTCGGTTCGCTCATCTCGACGCACCTCATCTACCGCCTGCACCCGCCGGTCGGCTCGCCCGACCCGCGCGAGATCTTCTCGATCGAGCTCACCTCGTTCTCGACCTTCATTCTGCTGATGTCGTCGCTGCTCATGGCGCTCGCGGTGAACGCGATCCAGAAGGGCAACCTCAAGACGACCCGCCGCATGCTGCTGGGCACGATTTTCTTCGGGCTCATCTTCCTCGGCTGCCAGGTGTATGAGTTCAGCCACTTCGTCCACGAGAAGAACCTCACGCTCTCGAGCAGCGTCTTCGGTTCGACGTTCTATACGCTCACCGGCACCCACGGCACGCACGTGGCCATCGGCGTGTTGTGGCTGGTGCTGATGTATATCCGCACCTTCAAGCCCGCCGACGCCGACTCCGGCAAGCCGTGGATGCTCCTCAGCCTGGTCCACCTCGCCCTCTGGGCCGGCGTTACGGTGTGCGGCACGAAAGCCATGCTCGACCTGGTGCACGCCTATCAGGTGGGCCACCTCGGTGAGTTCTTCAGCCACAGCTTCGCCTGGCTCGCCGGCACGATCGCCTGCACCGCCGGCCTGTTTGTGATGGGTCGCGCGAAAGGCGCGGTCGACTTCGGCGAGGCCAACGCGATCGATGTCGAGTCGATGGGCCTGTATTGGCATTTCGTCGACATCGTCTGGATCATCATTTTCCCGGTCGTTTACCTGCTCGAATACGTCTTCCTCGCATGAGCGCCGTCGCCCACCCCCACTCCGCCACCCCCGCCGGTGAACACGGCGCGCACGAGGGCAAGTTCCACATCTTCGTGCAGGTCGCGATGCTCCTCGCGGTCATCACCGGCATCGAGATCCTCATCATCTACCTGCCGCTCGTGAAGTGGCTGGTCACGAGCACGCTCGTCGTGCTGTCGCTGGTGAAGTTCATGTTCGTCATCTTCATCTTCATGCATCTGCGCTGGGATAAGATGTTTTGCACGATCCTGTTCTTCATCGGGCTGACGCTGGCCGGCGGCACGATGTGGGCCCTCCTCATGATCCACTCCGCCGAGGCTTCCAAACCCGTCGGTGCAGCCTACGACCAAGGCTGAGCCCGCGGCGGCGATTCATCTTCACCCGCACACACACCACACCGACGGCGGCCCGGAAACGGGCCGCCGTTTTGTTTCGTCCATTCGGAGGAGCCCCACCCAGGGAGCCTCTGCTCTTCGGTACGGCGCCTCTCGCGGTGGGCACAGCGCATCTCACATGCGGTACGGAGCATCGCACGGTCGGTACGGTGTCTGGCGCTCGCTCACACGCGTCGGGCGGACGCCGTCGCTGGTCTGAACGCCACTGACGCTCATCCGAAATACGCGTCCACGCCCCGCGCACGCTCGGATTGGTTTGTATCCGCACGCGTCCAGGTACTTCGTGATCCTCTCCGCATCCATGATCGACTGGACCCACTGGCACAACGAACCGTATCTGGTCGGCGGGCTGATTGTTCTCGGCTGGCTCTACGCCATTCTTTGCGGGCCGCTGCGCGCCCGCCTCGCTCCCGCCGGCGAGCCGTGGCCGCGCCGGCAGGCATGGGCCTTCTATGGCGCGCTCGTGATCTTCTACGTCGCGGTCGGTTCGCCGCTCGACCAGATCGGCGAGCGCTTCCTGCTCAGCGCCCACATGGTGCAGCACCAGCTGCTCGTCTATCCCGCGGCCATCCTCTTCCTGCTCGGCCTGCCCTCGTGGCTCGTGAGCGTCGTCACCGGCCGGCCGGGCTTGCGCGGCGTGCTGCGCGTGTTCACGCACCCGCTCATCTGCGGAACCATTTACACGCTCGTGCTCTCCGCCTGGCACGTCCCCGCGCTCTATGACTGGGCGCTGCAGGATAAATTGGTGCACGTGCTGGAGCACGTCACCTTCTTCGCCGCCGCCCTGCTCTACTGGTGGCCGCTGCTCAGCCCGTCACGCGAGTTTCCGCCGGCCCGGTATCCGGTGCAGATGATCTATCTGGTGGGTGTGACGATCGGCACGACCCCGCTCTTTGCCTTCATTGCGTTCTCGAGCGACGTGCTCTACCCGACCTACGAATTTGCACCGCGCCTGTTTTCCGACTTCGGCCCGGCCGAGGATCAGCTGCTCGGCAGCGCCATCATGAAACTGGGTGGGATGGGTGTGACCTTCATCGCGCTCGTTATCGTCTTCGTGCGCTGGTATCGGCAAACGGAACGACCGACCCGCTGACTTTGGGCTTTTTGCCCGCCGGCAACCCTCTACCGTCGCCCGCACATGACGTGGGAAATCGCCCTGGTCTTTCTGCTGCTGATCGCGGTGCTCGTGAGCTTCGTGTGGGAAAAAATCCCGCCCGATCTCACCGCCCTCGCGCTGTTCGTCGTGCTCATCGCGACCGGCCTGCTCAAGCCGGAGAAGGCGTTCAGTGTTTTCAGCAACACCGCGCCCCTCACCGTCGGCGCCATGTTCATCCTCAGCGCCGCCCTCGTGAAATGCGGCGCGATCGACCGGCTCTCCAGCGTGGTCGAAGCCTCCGCCCGCCTGCCCTACGCCGTCGTGATGCTCGCGCTCGTGCTGGTCGTCGCCGCCATCTCCGCGTTCATCAACAACACCCCCGTGGTGGTCGTGTTCCTGCCCGTCGTGCTCAACCTCGCGCGCAAGATGCGCCTCGCACCCTCGAAGCTGCTGATCCCACTTTCCTACGCCGCGGTACTCGGCGGCTGCTGCACCCTGCTGGGCACGAGCACCAACCTGGTCGTCAACGGCATCATGACCGCCAAGGGCCTGCCCGGCTTCACGATGTTCGAGCTCGGTTGGATCGGCCTGCCGATCACGCTCATCGGCGGCGTCTACCTCGCCTTCCTCGGCAAGCGCCTCCTGCCCGTCCGCGAGATGCTGACCTCGATCCTGACCGATGAAGAGCGCCGTGAATACATCACCGAGGCCTTCGTGCAACCCGCCTCTCCGGTGCTCGGCAAGACCCTGGCCGAGGCCGGCCTCACCCGCGCCCGCGGCATCCGCATCCTCGAAATCGTGCGCGACGGCATCGCCCTCTACATCGACCCGCAGAACATCCACCTCAAGGCCGGCGACCGGCTCATCCTCGCCTGCCGGCTCAAGGGCATCGCCCACACCCGCCGCCTCGCCGGCATCGACCTCGTCACCGAGCTCAACCTCGGACTCGAGCAGATCGCCGCGCACGAGGGCTCTCTCGTCGAAGCCGTGGTCACGCCCCATTCCACGATCATCGGCCACACGGTGCGCGAGGTGAATTTCCGCCAACGCTACCGCATGGTGGTTCTCGCGCTGCACCGCAAAGGCAAGAACGTGCGCGAGCAGATCGAGACGCTCCCGATCGAGGGAGGCGACGTGCTGCTGATGATGGGCACCGATCAGGCCATCGATGCGCTGCGCGGCAACGACGACCTCGTGCTCTTCGATCGCGCCCGCGTGCCCGCCAAGGCCAAACCCGGCAAGATCGCGATCGTCGTCGGCGTCATCGCCGCCGCCGTCATCGCCGCCACCTTCGACTGGATCCCGATCGAGGTTGGCGCGTTCGCCGGCTGCGTCGCCGTCTGCATCGCGCGCTGCCTCAAGACGAGCGACGCCTACGCCTCTGTCGAGTGGAACATCCTGTTTCTCATCTACGGCATGCTCGCGATGGGGCTCGCCATGGAGCAAAGCGGCGCCGCCTCCTGGCTCGCCGGCACCATCGTCGAACAGGTGCAGCACTGGGTCCCGGCCGAGCACAAAGCCGTCGTGATGCTCGGCTGTATTTACCTGGTCACGACGGTCCTCACGGAGATCCTCTCCAACAACGCGATCGCCGCGCTGATGGCGCCGCTGGTCATCAGCATCGCGGTGCAGCTCGGCGTCGACCCCCGGCCGTTCCTCGTCGCCGTGACGATCGCCGCCTCCGCCGCCTTCGCCACCCCGATCGGTTACCAGACCAACACCTACGTTTACGGCATCGGCGGCTATCGTTTCGGCGACTTCCTCAAGATCGGCGTGCCGCTCAACATCCTCTGCTTCGTGGTCGCCATGATCGTGATCCCGCGGGTGTGGCCGTTCTAGAGCGTGTCATGCCCTTTCCGGAACGCACGCCCGTGGCGCGGTGCTTCAGCCCGCGGGCGGTGCTCCCGCGCGCGCGGGCTG
>DASWVO010000246.1:0-15912 GCA_036406235.1 Opitutaceae bacterium | reverse complement strand
CGTTGCCCCTCGCCGAGTCCGGACAGGATCTGCGCGATCGCGCCAAGTTTGGGGATTTCGGCGTTGATCACGCGGCTGTAGCCACGATCGAGTCCGTGCATCACCCACAGATTATAGGCGGCAATGCCGGCGGAGCAGAACGCGAGGACGCTGACGAGCAGTCCGATACGTTGGTTGATGGTCAGGTGTTTCATGGAGTGGAAGCGGGCGCGGAACACCTTCGGTAATTTCTTGTAAGAATGTATCACGAGCCAACCCATGCGCCGGATTGGCCAAAATGTGCGCGGCCGGCCTCGGGCGCTGAGGGGTTTTCCCGGGGACATCCTTGCCCGACGCAGCGCGCAAGCGGAGCTCAGCGGCCTCCGCCCGCAACCGGCGCGCCGCCGCGGCGGCATCCCGCTGCGCCGTGAGATCGGCGGGGCTGGAGTGGTTCGCCGAAAGGCGCTCACGTTCGCTTTGCAGAAGACGGGCGAGTTCAGCGTGATCGTGGCGCAGCCCCGCCGGTTCGAGCCCTCGCTTTCGAAGAAACGCAGCAGAATCGCGTCGCGATCGGCGGACTTGAGCTCCTGCATGGCCGCGTCGAGCGTCGGTCGCAGGCGGGCCCACGCCTCGTCGCCCGCGCGAGTTCTTGGAGCAGGTCGTTCAGGGCGCACGCCTCCTGTTCGCGCCGCCGCCGGCGCCGTTCGGTGCGCACGGCCTTGGCGGCGGCGTAGTGAGTGATCGAATACAGCCAGCCGGCGAGCGCTGGATGGCCGGCGAGCGAGGCGGCCTTCCGGGCGAGATCGGCGAAAACAGTTTGGGCCACGTCCTGCGCCAGGTGTGCATCGCCGCCGACCTGGCGCAGGGCCGCGGAGTAGACCAGATCGAGATGCCGCCGCACCAGTTCGGCGAAGGCGTCCTCCGCGTGTGCGGCGGCGTAGCGGCGGAGGAGGGTGGCGTCGTCCAGCATCGGGTTTGATCCTTAGCACCCGGCGGCGCCGAAAACGCACAAAAAACCGGCGAAGGCGGCATGGGCCGGTTGCCACCCGCGGTGCCTTCGCTTAAGCTCGAGCCGGCGCTGCGGAACAGGGCGCGTTTTCGCCTTCGCGAAGGCGGCGGCGCGCCGGGACCGCCGTGTCAAACAACCCAAAACCCTCAACCCAAACGGAATCATGCACTCGACCATCGAGATACAAAGGCCGCTGGTTGCTGCGCTCCGGATGTCGGAGGCTCTGCCTAATACGCACGAGAACGGCGCGGGAAATCTGCACGTCCTCTATGCCGACCAATACCGTCCGATCGGTTACCTCGTGGAGAAAATCTCCAACGACGACGCGTGGGAGAGCCTCGACCCGCGCTTCTTCATCACGACTTCGCATGCCGAGGCGATGCGGCTGCTGGCGACACCGTTCGCGGAGCTGCCGGCGCGCGAAACAGCGACGATCTGACCCCGCTGGCTCGCGAGCCCAAGCCTCGCGATCGGCAGTCTAGAAGTGCGGCGCGGGACGGGCCGGGCCGGCGCGGCTCGGCGTTCGTCCCGCGTTTGCTCCGTCGGGTTGTTTTTCGTCCCGATAGCGGGTGTGGTGCGGCGCCGTTGTGCTCCGGCTGTACCGTCGATTTCGGTTTCTTTCACGCCGACCTGAACGGCCCGCAGAGGGGGGGCAGCCTCGACGCTCCGGCGGCGATCCTGTGGCGAAACAGCGGACTTCGCTCCGCAGCCGCGAACCCCTGACAAGCGGAAGGTACACCGGTCCGTGCGTTGGCACTCGGGCTGATCGAGCGCACGCGGTCGGCGAGAGAGGTTTGGCGCGGGGGAGCGCGGGGCGTTTGGCTCGAACTCTTCGACCCGCTTCCTGTCAGCATCGCGCCTGGCGCCGCGCTGTTATTTTGACCGTTGAACAGGAGGGGCCTGAACGGCCTGACTTAACTACGTAAATTGACTGAGTGCATTTGCCATGCGACGCGAACTTTTACTTGCTGGGATTAAATAGGTTCTCAAACCCGGCTTTGTGGGAATATGCGTTGAGTCCAACCCTATTTGCACAACCTCACCCTATGAATTTGCGCACGCGGGCTTGGAATTTCGTCTTGGTGGCCACGGGAGGCCTGCTCGCAGTCGTACTCGTCGTGGGCGGATGGTTGTTCAACCATGGCTACCGCGCGATCGAGGAGACGGATGCCGTGCGGCAGGGAGCGCGTGCCCGGGCGACGCTGGAGGTGGAAATCGAAGACCTTGAGCGAACGACCCGCGATTATGCGGAATGGTTGGACACGGCTGCCTATGCCCAAGGTCGGCTCCCGAGATATCCGCAGGAGAACTGGACGGCGTCGGCGCTGGCCAACGTGCGCGTCGATCTATCGCTGGTGTTTCGCGCCGACGGGACGGCGGTCGGCGGGGCGGAGCTGGCTCCCGGTGGCGAGAGCGTGCGGGCCGCGCAGCCGGCGCAGTTTGCCGCTTTTACCAGCGAGGTGGCGCGTGTGCTCGCCGATCCGACCGGTTACGTCCGCGTGCACGGGGCGAAGCTCTTGGGCGGGGAGCTGGCTCTTTTCGCGTGCAGTCCGGTGATGGTTCCGGGTCGGGGCGAGCCGGTCCAGGGAGCGATGCTCAACGTGCGGCGCGTCGATGCGGCGTTTCTCGCCCGAGTGCGGCCGATCCTCGGGTGGCCGGTGGCGATGCACTTGGAAGAGGCGGGCGCGGCGGCGATGGAATTCGCGCCTACGGAGGAGGCCGACGTGTTGTATGCCGTGCAGTCGGCCGATCGGGTGGCGGTGCGGGTGCGGCTGCGCGGTCCGGACGGAGCTCCGGTGGCTTGGATGCAGCTCGACCTCGACCGGCCGATTCACCGGCGGGCCGTGTGGACACTGTGGGCATTTGCCGGTGTCATCGCCTTGTCCGGCCTGGTGTTCGGGACGATCACACAAGGTTTGTTGCGACGGCTCGTTGTGACGCGTCTCGAAGCGCTGTACAAGGCCCTCTCCCGGGTGCGGGCGACGAATGACCTCACGGTGCGCCTGCCGGTCTCGGGCAGCGACGAAATCGCCGAGCTTGGGCACTCGCTCAACGGCATGCTTGCCGCGCTCGAGCGCGGTCGCCGCGAACGCGAACGGGCCCAGCAGGAGCGGGATGCGTTGCAGGACCAACTGGCGCGCGCGCAACGCATGGAGGTCGTGGGTGAAATCGCCCGCGGCATCGCGCACGACTTCAATAACTGCCTGACGGTCATCGCCGGTTGGATCGGGGTCGTGCGTGAAGGGCTCCCCGAGCGCGATGAGAACCGGGAACTCCTCTCGCATGCGCTGGCCTCGACCGACCACGCCGTGGATGTCGTCCGGCAGCTGCTCCTCTACAGCCGCCAGTCGGCGCCGGTGCTTTCGCGCGTCCCGCTCCGCGATGCGATCGACGGTTCAGTCAAGCTCCTGCGCTCCACCGTGCCGAAGGGCGTTACGATCGACGTGCAGACGAGCGTGACGGAGGACGGTGTGCTCGGCGACCGCACGCAGCTCGTGCAGATCCTCGTGAATTTGGTGAAGAACGCGGCCGATGCGACCGGCGAGGGTGGGCAGATCACACTCTCCCTGGAGGCGGTGCGCCTGCCCGATCCGGCCTGCGTCGGCGCGGAGGGCTTGCCGCCGCGCGACTATCTGCGCCTTTCGGTGCGGGACAACGGTCCTGGGATTCCGCCCGACATCCGTCCGCGCATCTTCGAGCCGTTTTTCACCACCAAGCCCTCCGGACGGGGCACCGGCTTGGGCCTCGCGGTCGTGAATAGCGTC
Source organism: Opitutaceae bacterium (assembly GCA_036406235.1). GTDB lineage: Bacteria > Verrucomicrobiota > Verrucomicrobiia > Opitutales > Opitutaceae > DASWVO01. The sequence continues at coordinate 12,159 of DASWVO010000246.1, read as the reverse complement.
GTCACCCGGCACGGCGGCGCTGTCGGTCTGGAAAGCGCACCCGGCGAGGGAACGAGCTTTTACGTTTATCTGCCGCGGGAAGCGGCGGGCGAAGCGGGCGAGGAGACTGCGAGCGAGCCGCCGCCGGGGGTGACAGGCGTGCGAATCCTCGTGGCCGAGGACGATCCCCAAGTGGCGCAGTTGGTCGCGGCGATGATCCGGCGGCAGGGCGGCCATGTGGTGACCCAGCCCGACGGCATGACGGCGTGGCAGGCCTTTCAAAAAGAAGATCCTCCGTTCGACCTGGTGCTCACCGATCTGAACATGCCGCGCATGAGCGGGGTGCAGCTCGGCGAGCGCATTTTCGATTCGGCCCGGCCCGTCCCGGTCGTGCTGATGTCGGCGTATGCGGCGACGCTGGATGCGGAAAAGCTGAAACGGGTCGGTTTCTCGGCGGTGCTTGGCAAGCCGGTCGCCGCTTCGAACCTCCTGTCGGCGCTCCATCGCGCGCGCAGCCAGGTCGTGCGCCGCAACGGTGACGAACCCCGTTCGCTGCTTTAGCCGCGTCGCGTCGCGGGTGTGCCCGGGCCAACCGCCATCGTTTCGCGGGGGTTTACTTCGGCGCGCGGGCGGATAGACTCCGGCTATCGGCATTGGGCGGCGTGCGTTTCGGCCCGAAACACGGCCGGCGTCGACCCGATGGGATGTTGCAACGCATCAAACCACCAAGGGAGAAAGAAGAGGCTATGCCAGCAACCAAGCTGAAAGCGTTCCTGGACGGCCACGACATCAAGTACGTGAGTATCCAGCACTCGGCCGCGTACACGGCCCCGGAGGTCGCAGCATCGGCGCACGTCTCGGGTCGGGATTTCGCGAAGACCGTGATCGTGAAAATCGAGGGGGACATGGCCATGGTCGTGTTGCCCGCGAGCCGCCGGCTGGTGCTCACCGACCTGCGCGAAATGCTGGAGACCGACCATGTGAGACTGGCGTCCGAGGCGGAGTTCAAGGACACGTTCCCCGACTGCGAACTCGGAGCGATGCCGCCGTTCGGCAACCTGTATGGAATCAAGACCTACGTGACGGCGAACCTGGCCGACGAGCCCGAGATCGCCTTCAACGCGGGGACGCACACCGAAGTGATCAAGATGGCCTACGAGGACTTCGAACGCCTCGTCAGCCCGACCGTGATCGACTTCGTGACGACGTGACGGTTCGGAAAAAGCGCGGGACGCCGGCGCCCGCGTTGTATCCGTAATGTGGAGACAGTGAGGAGAAGGGTGCCGGACGCTCAAGCCGGCGCCCTTCGGCCGGCCGACGTTGTCTTGTCGTTTGCCGGGGCGGCCGGCCGCGCGCACCGCAATCGCGCCTTGCCGTCGGTCCCGGGCGGATTGGTATGGCCTCATGTCTTCGGAAACGCCCGCCACCCCGCCCCCCGCCGGTTCACCCACCGGAGAACCGCCGATTTCGCCGCTTGAAGCGCGTGTGCTCGGCTGCCTGATCGAGAAGGAGCTCACGACGCCGGATGTGTATCCGCTCACGCTCAACGCCCTCGTCAACGCGTGCAACCAGCGCAACAACCGCGCGCCGGTGCTGGCGGCTTCCCCGCGCGAGGTGGAGCTCGCCACCGAGCAGCTGCGGCTGAAGCGGTTCGTCGCGTTGTTCGCGGGGGCGGATGCGCGCGTGCCGAAGTTCAAGCAGACGATCGATCTGGTGTATCCGCTGGAGACGGCTGCGCGGGCGCTGCTCGGCGAATTGATGCTGCGCGGCGCGCAGACGACGGCGGAGTTGCGGGCGCGTGCCGAGCGCATGCATCCGCTGGCCGACGCCGCGGAAGTCGAGGCGCTGCTCGCGGCGATGGCGAGCCGGCCGGCGGGACCGCTGGTGCGCCGCCTTGCGCGCCAGCCCGGACAGAAGGAAGCCCGCTGGGTGCAGCTGCTCACCGGCGAGCCCTCGGCCGCCGAGGTCGGCGGCGCGAGCGCGGAACCGCTCACGGTCACCGTCGCCCTTCCTCCCGAAGTCGACCGCCGCCTCGCCGCACTCGAGACGGAGGTGGCGCAGTTGCGCGCCGAGCTTGCCCGGCTGCGCCAGGCGCTTGGCGAGAGCTGAGCCTGAGCCGTCCGGAACCTCGGGCGGTCACCAGCGCCGGGCATTTGGTAGGGCGGCCGTCCCGTGAGCCGCGGCTCGGCCGGGACGCCTCGCCCTACCGGGGCTTTCCGTCGATTCCAAAAACGAAGTATTGGCTTGGAGTTGCTTTGAAGCAGCTGGCCGGTCACGGCCGCTGGGGCGCGTGGCGGACGACCTGCTCGGAGGGCGCACTCTCCAGCACTTCTGGGTTTTTAGCCGGGGTTTGAGTCCGGGTTTCGGCGATGTCTCCGATCACGCGGACGCGGTTCGGATCGCCCCGGTCGATGAACTCGACCGTTTCGGTGCGGACGTTCTCACGCACGTCCCGGCGGTCGGTCTCGATGTCGGTGCGGGCGACGACGCGGTCGGCGACTTGTATCTGTTTGTTCACGACGGGCTCTTCGCGGGCGATCGGGATCACGATCTCGCCCTCCTCGAAGGTTCCCGGGATGCCGTTGGTCGCCTCGGTCGGCCGGTTCTGGTCGTTCTGGCCGACTCGTTCCACGACGATCATCTCGCGGCGAAGCTCGACTGGCTGGTGGACCTCCTCCGTGCGCACGACCTTGCGCAGGCGCACGGCGCCATCATCGACCACGCGCTTTTCGACGTTCATCGACTCGCGGTGTAGTGGAATCACCACTTCGCCCTGATCGATCTCGCCACGCCGCGTGCCGTTGGCGGACTGGTTGCTGGCGACGTTGACGTTGACGGTGCCGATGTCGCGTGCCTGCGGATCGCCCTGTGCTCGGGCCGGGCTGGCGGTGCTGCCGGAGCCGTCGCCGGTCGTCATGCCAGTGCCGCGGTCGGCGGAGGAGGTGCGATTGCCATCAGTGAGTTTGGTGCTGGGTCGTTTCGATTCAGTCGTTTTTGCCGGGGCGAGTTGCGCGCTGACGTAGAGCGAACCCGCGGCGACCGAAGCGGCGGCAAACACGACTTTGAGCAGGGTGGATGGATTTTTCATGGTGACCTTTGTGGTTGAGATTTGCGGCGCAGGGCTGAATGCGCGCCGCCGGGATGCCAGACACTGTCGACATTAAACTCCGCTCCCGTTGGCTCCGCCATGGGTGCGAAGCTCCATTTGACCACCCGCCCGCGCCCGCCGCCCGGCCGGGGGCGGGCCCGTGGGGCGGTGATCGCAGGCGGGGCCGCCGCCCTGCGGTCCCAATCCGTTTGAATCTGAATCGTTGCTGTAGGGGTGTTCGCACTACGCCGCGTCCGCCGCCCCAAGGAGGGCGCCTGCAGGGCGTCGTCCGCCCGTCCCGTCCGGCAGTGTCGAATTTTCCTTTGAGTCCGTGAACCGGGTCACGGAAAAGGGAACCGCATGAATCCACCCTTTGCCCTTCGGTCGCCGCTGCGTGCGGCGAAAGGTATCCTTGCCGGAGCGATGCTGGCGGCAATCTGCGGCACGTTCCTCCCCGCCGCGCAGGAGGCGGCCCCCGAGTCCCTGGGGTTTTCACCCGAGCGCCTCAAGCGCCTCGACGCACTGATGCAGGAGCACGTTGACCAGCAGAAAATCGCGGGGGCGGTGCTCTATGTGGCCCGCGAGGGCCAGCCGGTGCGGTTTCGGAGCTTCGGGAAAATGGACGTAGAAGCGGGCCGGCCGATGCGCGACGATGCGATTTTCCGCATCGCTTCGATGAGCAAGGCCGTGACGACGGCCGCAGTGATGATGCTCTACGAAGAGGGCAGGTTCATGCTCAAGGACCCCGTGGGCAACTTCATCCCCGGCTTCGCGAAGTCGATGGTGGCCGTGGCCCCGCCGGCGGGTTCGCCCCAGGACGTGGGCTATGTGCTGGTGCCGGCGAAGCGCCCCGTTTCGATTCGCGACCTGCTCACACACACCGCCGGCCTCACCTATGGCGACGGTCCGGCGCTCGAGCTCTACAAAAAGGCCGGGCTGCACGGCTGGTATTTCGCCGACAAGAACGAGACGATCGCCGAGGCCATCGACCGGCTGGCGACGCTCCCGTTGCAGGGCCAGCCGGGCGAGTCATGGCAGTATGGATACGCGACGGATGTGCTCGGACGGCTCGTCGAGGTCGCGTCAGGCCAGCCGCTCGACCGCTTCCTGGAGGAGCGCATTTTCCGACCGCTCGGCATGGTCGACACGTGTTTCTTCCTCCCGCCGGAGAAGGCCGACCGCCTCGCCCCCGTCTACGGTCTTGAGGAGGGAAAACTCGTGCTGAAGGAGACCTCGGCGAAGAGCGATTACGTGAGCGGCCCGAGAAAGTGCTTTTCCGGCGGCGCGGGTCTGCTGTCGACCGCCCATGATTACGGCCGTTTCCTGCAGATGCTCCTGAACGGCGGCGAACTCGACGGCGTACGACTGCTCAGCCCGAAGACGGTCGAGCTGATGCGCGCCAACCACACGGGCGACAAGTACCGCCGCGACGCCGACGGCTTCGGCCTGGGTTTCTGGACGAACGGCGATCTGGGTTTCTACGGCGAACTCGGGACCGAGGGCGCCTACGGCTGGGGCAGCGCGTATTATCCGCAGTACCTGGTCGACCCGAAAGAGCGGCTCGTCGCCTTCATGTTCACGCAACTGCTGCCCGCGGGAGGCCTCACCTTGAACCAGAAGTTCAAGGTGCTGACGTATCAGGCGCTCGTGAAGTGAGCCGCTGGCGTGCCGTGCCGTGCGCGGGCGCAAGTAGGGCGAAGCCTCCGGCTGAGCCGTTGCTCGTCCGGCGGCTCGGCGGCGAACGCCTTGCCCTGCCACTCCACGGCATAGACACGGCGTTAGTTCGAGCCCGCCGAGGCGGTCGTGCCGAGGCCGCGGCGCTCGAGCAGCGGAGCGATGTCGGGCTCGGCGCCGTAGAACGCGCGGAACAGCGCCATCGCCTCCTCGCTGCCGCCGCGGGAGAGCAGCTGCCCGCGAAACCGGTCGCCATTGGCACGCGTGAGGCCGCCGTGCGTCCTGAACCACTCGACGCTGTCGGCATCCAGCACCTCGCTCCAGATGTAGGAGTAATACCCGGCTGAATACCCGCCGCCGAAGCTGTGCGAGAAATACGTGCTGCGGTAGCGGGGCGGCACGGGCGCGAAATCGAGGCCGACCCGCCGCAGCGCCGCCGCTTCGAAGGCGGCCACGCCGTCGGCCGCGGGCACCTCGTCGGGCTTGAGCTGGTGCCAGGCCTGGTCGACGAGTGTCGCGGCCAGATACTCGGTGGTCGCGAAACCCTGGTTGAACTTCTCGGTGGCGATGACTTTTTCGAGCAGTGCGGCCGGCATGGGTTCTCCGGTCTGGTAGTGCCGGGCGTAGTGCTTCAGCACATCGGGCCACGTCGCCCACATCTCGTTCACCTGCGAGGGAAACTCGACGAAGTCGCGAGGAACGTTCGTGCCACTGAAACGCGGATATGTGACGTCGGAGAACATGCCGTGGAGTGCGTGACCGAACTCGTGGAAGGCGGTCGTCACTTCGTCGAAGGTGAGCAGCGTCGGCACGCCGGCGCCGGGCTTGGGGATGTTGAGGTGATTGGCGACGACGGGCTTGGTGCCGAGCAGGCGCGACTGGGAGACGTATTCGTTCATCCACGCGCCGCCCCGCTTGGAGGCGCGCGAATAGGGGTCGAAGAGGAAGAGCGCCAGCGGCGAGCCGTCGGCGTTGAACACCTCGAACACGCGAACATCGGGATGATAAACCGGCAGATCGTGCCGCTCCTTGAAGGTGATGCCGAACAACCGGGTGGCGGCGTAGAAGACGCCGTCCTGCAGCACGCGATTGAGCTCGAGGTAGGGCTTGAGCTGCGACTCGTCGAAGGCATAGCGCGCCTGCCGGACTTTTTCGGAGTAGTAGGCCCAGTCCCAGGACGCGATGGCGAAGCCGCCCTTTTCCGCGTCCACGATCGCCTGCATATCGGCTGCTTCGCGGCGGGCGTTGGCGACGGCGGGCGGCGCGAGTTGGGCGAGCAGCTGGTTGACCGTGGGGATGTTTTTCGCGGTCTGATCCTCGAGCTCGTAGGCGGCGTGATTCGCGTAGCCGAGCAGTCCGGCGCGCTCGGCGCGCAGGCGGGCGAGGCGGGCAACGATGCCGCGCGTGTCGAAGTCGCCGCCGTGGCTGCCGCGGGCGAGGGAGGCTTGCATGATTCGCTCGCGCAGGGCGCGATTTTGCAGTGATGCCAGCGGCGGCTGGCCGGAGGTGTTGAGCAGGCGGAGGATGAATTTTCCGGGCTTGCCCTCGGCCTTGGCTTCAGCGGCCGCGCCGGCGATTTCGTCCTCCGAGAGCCCGGCGAGCTCCTCGCGTGTGTCGACGATGATCGCGCTGGCGTTGCGTTCCTTGAGCACGTTCTGCTCGAACGTCGTTTCCAGCGAGGCAAGCTCGGCGTTGAGCGTTTTCAGCCTGGTCTTCTCCGCATCGGAGAGCTTCGCGCCCGCGCGCACGAAGTCCGTGTAGCTGCGCTCGAGGAGCCGTTTGGACTCGGCGTCGAGGCCGAGCTGCTCGCGCTGGGCGTAGAGGGCGGCGACGCGGGCGAAGAGCGGCGCGTTCAGATTGATCGCGTCGTGATGCGCGGCCAGTTTCGGCGCAATCTCGTTCTCGATCTGCTGGAGGGTCGTGTTCGTGTGCGCGCTCGAGAGATTCGAGAACACCGCGTTGACGCGCGTCAGGGCCTGGCCGGCGCGCTCGAGAGCCACGATCGTGTTGTCGAAGGTCGGCGCCGCGGGATTCGCGGCGATTGCGTCCACTTCCTTCAGGTGCTCCGCCATGGCGAACTCGAAAGCCGGCGTGAAGTGCTCGTCCTTGATGCGATCGAAAGGCGGTAGCTGGTAGGGCAGTGCGCTCTCCGTGAGCAACGGATTCGCGGGGGACTCCGCAACCGTCGGCGTGGGGACGCCGAAACTGCACGCAGCAACGAGGCCCGCACCGAGCAGGCCGGATGAAACCAGGCGTTTTCGCATGCCTTCTGGGAGCATGAACCGTGCGACGGGGCAATCCTTGTTCATTCGCGCCACGCGGGATCGAGCTTGCCCGCCGCCGGAGGCTGCGGCGGCATCGGTCCATGTCGTTCGACGTGCTCTGTTGCGGAATGCTCTGCGCCGATCTGGCGTTTCGCGTGGCGCGCCAGCCCGGGGCTGATGAAAAGATGCAAGCGGAGGCGCTGCTGCTCTGCGGAGGTGGCCCGGCGGCCAATGCCGCGGTGCAGGTGGCACGGCTCGGCGGACGCGCGGCATTTTTGGGCCGCGTGGGACGCGATGGTTTGGGCGCGCAGTTGCGGGCAGAACTCGAGTCCGAGCGGGTCGACGTGCGGGGCCTCCTCGACGTCGGAGAAGCCACCGCGGCCGCCGCGCAGCTCATCAAGCCGGACGGCGCACGTTCCGTGGTGGCGTATCGTCGGCCGCCGACCGCTGTGCCGCGGCCGCGGGAACCGCGGGCGACGGATGCGGCGGTGCTGCTGGTCGACGGGCATGAGCCGGCGTGGTCAGAGGCGTTGGTGGCCGAGGCGCGCGCCGCGGGGCACGCGACTTTGCTCGACGCCGGCTCGCTCAACGCCGGGACGCGGATGCTCGCGCACCAGGTCGACCACGTCGTCGCGTCGGAGGCGTTTGCGCGGGCGTGGCTCGGGACCGACCCGACTCCGGACGGACTGGTCGCGATCGGCCGGCGGGAGGCGACGGTCGTCGTGACACTCGGCGCTCGTGGCTTGTGGTGGCGCCGGGGCGGCGAGAGCGGGACGGTGCCGGCATTTCGTGTCGATGTGGTGGATACAACCGGAGCGGGCGATGCGTTTCACGGGGCCTACGCCCTCGGTCTCGCCCGGCGCCTCGCGTGGCGCGATCTTTTGCGCGAAGCCTCGGCGGCGGGCGCGTTGGCGTGCGCGCGCTTTGGAGCGCGACCGGCGCTGGCGACGTGCGCGGAACTGGAGGCCTTTCTCGGCACGACCGGTCCGGACTGAGGGCGCCCGAGGGGAGGGAGCGTCCAACTGGCGAGCGGCGCATACGGGTAGCGGCCACGGATCTGTTGCGTGAAAAAGCGTCCGGTGGATGAAGCGCGATGAAACGCGTCGAAGACCGGCCGCGAGACGTCGAAGTACGCATACGTTCCACCGTGGTGAAATTGCACGACGAGTACGCGTCGCCGTGGCGCGTAGCCGATGGCGGCGATGCTTGAGGACGTCATGGCGTGCAGGATCATGGGACCAACGTAGCACGGCCCGACGACCGGCGCGCGCGGGGCCCTGATTTTGCCGGAGTGAAGCCATTGTAGAGCCGCGGCCGCTTCGCAATTGCCGGGTCCGAATCGGCAACCTATCGAGCCCGCGTGATTGTCCGCCCGCGCCTGCATTGTTCCCTGACGTCGTGCACACCGGACGAGCGCCGGCGATTGGTCTACGTCCATGTCGCGCGTCATCGAGACGACGCTGCGGGAGACGCTCGACGAACGGGACCTCCCGCCGCCGCTCCTGCCGGATGCGCAGTGCGTGCTGCGTTGAGCGCCAGGGAAGCGATTGCAAAAGACTGGAGCCCGGCGTCAAAGACGTCCCTGCGCGCATCGTCGACCCGGGCGCGGCGGTGGCCGGATTCGGAACTTTCGCTTTGCGCGGCGGTTCCTAAGGTCTGCGCCGTGAGAGTGCTTGTCGTCGAAGATGATGCCCGGATTGCCTCCTTCGTGGTCAAAGGCCTGAAGCAGGAAGGCTATGCCGTGGATCATGCGCCCGATGGCGATACGGGACTGAGCCTCGCGAGCACGACGCCCTACGATGCGGCGATCGTCGACGTGATGCTGCCGGGGCTCGACGGACTGAGCCTGGTGAAACGTCTCCGCGCGCAACATGCCGAGCTGCCGGTGTTGTTTCTGAGCGCGCGTTCGAGCGTCGACGACCGCGTGCGCGGTTTGCAGGCGGGGGGCGACGACTATCTCACGAAACCCTTCGCCTTTGCCGAGCTCTCCGCGCGACTGCAGGCGCTCATCCGCCGGGCTACGCGCACGCCCGAGGCGACGCGGCTCACGGTCGGCGACGTGACGATGGACCTCGTGGCGCGCGAGGTGACGGTGGGCGGACAACGCGTGGAGCTGCAGCCGCGGGAGTTTGCGCTGCTCGAGTATCTGCTGCGTCACCCGAAGCGGCCGGTGACGAAGACCATGATCCTCGAACACGTGTGGGACTACAGCTTCGATCCGCAGACGAACGTGGTCGACGTGGTGATGTCGCGGCTGCGCAGCAAGATCGATCCGGACAAAACGCGCATCGAGACGGTGCGCGGCGTGGGCTATGTCTTTAACGGCACAACTTGACCGCGCCCGCCGCTCCGTGGCGGTGCGGCTGAGCTTCAACTTCGCGGCCCTGTTCGCCGTGGGCTTCACGGCGATTTTTGCGCTGCTCTACTGGCTGCTCGGGCGGCAGCTCGAGGCGCGCGATTATGAGGCGTTGCAGCTGCGCCTCCGCCAATACGCCGGCATCTATGCCCTGAGCGGCCTCAACGGCCTGCGCGAGCGGGTGTCGGAGGACAGCGCGTCTCCGCACGTGCGCTCGCTCTTCATCCGGATCGTCGGCCCGGGCGGCTCGGCGGTCTGGGGAAAGATCCCGCCCGACTGGATCGAGGCCGACACGCGCCGGGTGCCGCTGCCCGAGGGCTGGACGGGCTATGCGGAGCAGCAGACCTATTCGCTGCGCGTGCCGCGCGATGCGCAGCAGGATCTCATGATCCTCTCCCAGCCGATCGATCGCAACCTGCTGCTGCAGGTCGGCCGGAGCACCGACAGCCGGTCGGTATTGCTGGCGCCACTACGGAAAACGTTTCTCTGGGTCAGCGGTGCGGTGATCTTCGTCGGCGCCGGGGCCGGTTATCTCGCGGCCCGCCGGGCGACGCGCCCGCTGCGGCACATCGTGGAAACCGCCCGTCGCATCATCACCACGGGCGCCCTCGACGCGCGCGTGCCGGCGCCGGAGCGACGCGACGACATCGCGGAGCTGGTGCATCACTTCAACACGGTGCTCGACAAAAACGCCGCGCTCCTGCGCGCGATGCGCGAGGCGCTGGACAACGTCGCCCACGACCTGCGCACGCCGCTCACCGGGCTGCGCGGCACGGCCGAGCTCGCGCTCAGCCAGACGCCCGACCCGGCGGCCCGCGAGGCGCTCGCCGTGTGCGTGGAACGCGCGGATGACGTGCTGCGATTGCTGCGCGCGCTCATGGAGATTTCGGAGGCCGAGGCTGGCATGTTGAAGCTCGAGAAGGCGCCGGCCGATCTGGCCGAGCTCGCGCGGCGCGCGGTGGAGCTTTACGGCGAGGTTGCCGAGGCCGCCGGCCTGACGCTCACGCTCGAGGCGCCGGCCTCCGTCCCGGTCGAGGTCGACGCGGTCCGCCTGCGGCAGGCGATCGCGAACCTCGTGGACAACGCGGTGAAATATACGCCGGGCGGCGGCGTGGTGACCGTCACGGTGATGGTCGAGGATGACGGGGCGGTGCTGCGCGTGCGCGACACCGGTCCGGGCGTGCCGGCGGCGGAGCAGCCGCGGGTTTGGGAAAGGCTTTACCGGGGCGACCAGAGCCGTTCACAGAGCGGCCTTGGCCTCGGCCTGAGCCTGGTGCGGGCGATTGTGGAGGCGCACGGCGGCCGGGTCGCCATGCACAACGCCCCCGAGGGCGGCGCTGTATTCGAAATTCGGCTACCGCTGGGCGGCGAGCCGGCAAGTTGAATTTGCCTCAGAAGGACGGCGGTCTCCGAGCACCGCCGCTGCTGGGAGGTGGGTCCGGTCTGTGACCGGACCCGGGCCAGTCAGAGACTGGCCCTACTCGCTCCGGACTCAGCTCGGGTCGTAGTCGAGATACGGTCCGAGCCAGCGTTCGGCCTCGGCCTGGGTCTGGCCCTTGCGTTTGGCGTAGTCGGTGACCTGGTCGCGGCCGACCTTGCCGACGCCGAAATATTTCGAGTCGGGGTGATTGAAATACCAGCCGCTCACCGACGACGCCGGGTGCATCGCGCAGCTCTCGGTGAGCGTGATGCCGGTGGCGGCCGTGACGCCGAGGAGATCGAAGAGGATCGGCTTCTCGGTGTGGTCCGGGCACGCGGGATAACCGGGCGCGGGGCGGATGCCGCGGTAGCGTTCGCGGATGAGATCCTCGTAACTGAGGTTCTCCGTTTTGCCGAAGCCGCACGCTTCGCGGGCGCGCTTGTGAAACATCTCCGCCATCGCTTCGGCGAGACGATCGCCGAGTGCCTGCGTCATGATCGCGGCGTAATCGTCGCCGGCGCGCTTGAAGGCCAGGGCCATGTCCTCGACGCCGTGACCTGCGGTGACGGCGAAGCCGCCCATGTAGTCGAGCCGGCCGCTGTCCTTCGGCGCGATGTAGTCGGCGAGGCAGTGATTGAACTGGTCGGCGGGTTTCTCGAGCTGCTGGCGCAGCAGGTGGAACCGCGTGAGCACGCGGCTGCGTTGCTCGTCGGCGTAGAGCTCGACGTCGTCGCCGACGGCGTTGCAGGGCCAGAAGCCGGTGATCGCCTTCGCGGTGAAGCGCTTCTCGCGCACGATCAGGTCGAGCAGGCGTTGCGCATCGGCGAAGAGCTTCTTCGCTTCGGTGCCGACCACCGCGTCCTCGAGGATCTGCGGGAAACGACCGTGCAGCTCCCACGCGCTGAAGAACGGACCCCAGTCGATGAACGGCACGATGTCCTCGAGCGGCACCGGATCGAAGACCTTGGCGCCGAGAAACTCCGGCCGCGGGATGTCGACCGTGGCCCAGTCGAACGTCTGCCGGCGGGCGCGGGCCTGCTCGAGCGAGAGGAGCGGCTTGCGGGCGCGGCGCGCGGCGAACTCCTCGCGCTGACGCTCCTGTTTCGCGGTGACGTCGGCGAGGAACGCCGGTTTCTGTTCGGGGGAGAGGAGCGCGCTCACCACGTTGACGACGCGGGAGGCGTCGAGCACGTGAACGACGCCCGGGGCGTATTCGGGCGCGATCTTCACGGCGGTGTGCGCAGGGCTCGTCGTCGCGCCGCCGATGAGGAGCGGCACGTCGAAACCCTCGCGCTTCATCTCCCTGGCGACGTGCACCATCTCGTCGAGCGACGGCGTGATGAGGCCGGAGAGACCGATCACGTCGGCGCCGATGCGC
>DASWVO010000245.1:0-2226 GCA_036406235.1 Opitutaceae bacterium | reverse complement strand
CCTCAGCTCTCCGCTCCAAGCTTTCCACCAACCCATGTCCATCTCTCCCGCGAAAACCCGCGCACTCCTCAAGAACATCGCCGGCCGACGGCTGCTCGTGATCGGCGACGTCATGCTCGACCACTACGTGTGGGGTGATGCCACGCGCATCTCGCCCGAGGCGCCGGTGCCGGTCGTCGAGATCAGCCGCGACAGCTACACGCCCGGCGGCGCCGCCAATGTCGCGCTCAACTGCGCCGCACTCGGCGCGCGGCCCACCGTCGCCGGTTTCATGGGCGACGACGAGGCGGGCGTCCGCCTGAAAGCGCTCCTCAAGGAGCGCGGCGTGAAACCGGTGAGCACGGGCGGCACGGGAATGACGATCATCAAGACGCGCGTCATCCTCCAGCACCAGCAGCTCTGCCGGCTCGACCGGGAGTCTCCACCGCCCCACTACCGCGCCGATGCCGCCGCCACGAAGCGCCTCCTCGCCCGCGAGATCGCCGCCAGCGACGCCGTGATTTTTTCCGATTACGCGAAGGGCCTGCTCACCGACGATCTCGTCGCCACGCTCGCCGCGACGGCGCGCGCCGCCGGCAAGCTCGTCGCGCTCGACCCAAAGCCGAAGAACCCGCTGCACTTCACCGATCTCGACCTGATCACGCCCAACCGCCGCGAGGCCGCCCAGCTCGCCGGCGTCGAGTTGCATGCCCACGAACCGTTTCCCGCCGGGGAGATCTGCCGGCACATCCACGAGAAATACCGCGTGCGCAACCTCGTCATCACCCTGTCGGAAGAAGGCATGCTGCTCAGCCGCGACGGCAACGTGCTGAAGCAGATCCCGACCGCCGCGCGCGAAGTGTTCGACGTCTCCGGCGCGGGCGACACCTCGATCGCCGCGCTGGTCCTCGCCCTCACCACCGGTGCCGACCTCGAGACCGCCGCGCATTTCGCCAACGCCGCTGCCGGCGTCGTCGTGGGCAAGGTCGGCACCGCCACCGTCACCCCCGACGAGCTCGTCGCCTACGTTTCCCACGCCTCGTGAACAAAGCGCTCTTTCTCGACCGCGACGGCACACTCATCGTCGACAAGGACTATCTGGCCGACCCGGCGGGCGTGGAACTGATTCCCGGCGTGCGCGCCGGGCTCGCGCACGCGAAGCGTCTCGGCTACCTGCTCTTCATCCTGAGCAACCAGTCCGGAGTCGGCCGCGGCTATCACACGCTCGACTCCGTCCACCGCTGCAACGCGCGCCTGGTGGAACTGCTCGATCTCGGCAATCCGCTCTTCGCCGGCATCGGCATCGCCCCCGAAGCGCCCGACCAGCCCTCGCTCTATCGCAAGCCCTCGCCGCGCTACATCGTCGAGATGATCGCGCAACACGGCCTCGACCCCGCGCGGTGCTGGATGGTCGGCGACCGCCCGAGCGACGTGCAGGCCGGCCTCAACGCCGGCATCCGCGCCGCCGCCGTGTGCACCGGCAAGCTCGATGCCGCCGGGTGGGCTGCGCAGGCGCTCGCCGAAGTCCCGGTGTTTCCCGATTTCGCCGCGTTCGCCGAAACACTCGTGTAGGGGGGACTTTTTTCGTGTCTTTCGTGTGTTTCGTGGTTCCTCGACTGCATTGATCCGGCCTAGCCTCCCCTCCCCATGCCCGAGCTCGCCGAAGTCGAATTCTTTCGCAAACGCTGGCACCAGGCGGCCGCCGGCCAGCGTATCGAATCCGTCCTTACGCACGACAAGGCCCGGCTCTTCAGCGGCGTCGCCGTGCCGGCGCTGCGCCGGGCGCTCACCGGCGCGACGCTCGAGGATTCGGAAGCCGCGGCGAAGCAGATGTGTTTCCGCTTCAGCGGCAACGCGTGGCTCGGCATCCACCTCGGACTCACGGGTGAATTGACCGTCCAGCCGCCGGACTTCGCGCCCGGAAAACACGACCACCTCGTGCTCGTCACCAAGAAGCATGCGCTCGTCTTCAACGATTCGCGCATGTTCGGGCGGGTCGAGTTCCACGTCGGCGCCGAGCCACCCGCATGGTGGAGCGGTATCGCGCCCGCCATTCTCTCCGACGCGTTCACGGTCGAGGTTGTAGCCGATTTTCTGCGGCGCCGCGCCCGCGCGCCGATCAAGGCCGTGCTGCTGATGCAGGAGCGCTTTCCCGGGGTCGGCAACTGGATGGCCGACGAGATCCTCTGGCGCGCCGCCATCCATCCGAAACGCGCCGCGGGTTCGCTCGACCCCGGCGAGGTGAAG
>DASWVO010000244.1:0-2529 GCA_036406235.1 Opitutaceae bacterium | reverse complement strand
GCACGCAAGGGCATTGCGCCGGCGCTCGATGCGGGCGCACAGCTGCTGCGCGCGGGAGCGCAAGCCGTGAAGATCGAGGGCGTGCGCGGTCACGCCAACGTCATCCGCCACCTCATCGAGTCTGGCATTCCCGTGATGGGCCACCTCGGACTGCAGCCGCAGTCGGTGCACGCACTCGGCGGCTACACGGTGCAGGGACGCGACCCCGTCGATGCCTCGCGGCTGCGGGACGACGCGGCGGAACTCCAGTCGCTCGGAGCATTCGCCCTGGTGCTCGAATGCGTTCCTCAAAAACTCGCGCGCGAGATCACGGCGGAACTCCGCATCCCGACGATCGGCATCGGCGCCGGCCCGGGTTGCGATGGGCAGGTGCTCGTCTGGCACGATCTGCTCGGGCTGAATCCCGACTTCAAACCGAAGTTCGTCCGCCGTTTCGCCGACGGCGCGAAGGTGATCACCGACGGCGTGAACCGATTCGCTGCAGACGTACGCGCGGGCAAGTTCCCGTCAAAGAAAGAAAGCTTTTCGTGAGCCGATTTGGTCCGACGGAGCGGCGACGCCCCGCCGTCGGTTACGAGCGGCTTCAACCACCGATGAACACAGATAGACCCAGATTAGGACCGGATTCCCATCTGTGTTCATTTGTGTCCACCCGTGGTTAAAGGGTCCGAGGCTTGCCTCGCCAGAATCGAGTCACCGATGCCTAAACTGATCCACACCGTTGCCGAATGGCGCGCGCTCCGCGCTGCACATCGCGCGGCCGGTCGCACAATCGGTTTCGTGCCCACGATGGGCGCGCTGCACGAGGGCCACGCTTCGCTGTTCCGCGCCGCGCGCCGCGAGCATCCGGTCGTCCTCGCCTCGGTCTTCGTCAACCCGACCCAGTTCGACGAGCAGCACGATTTCGCGAAATACCCGCGCACCCTCGAGGCCGATTGCGCGATCATGGACGCCGCCGGCGTCGACGTGGCGTTCGTTCCGTCGGTGAAGGAAATGTACCCCAACGGCACGCGCTACGCCGTCACGGAAAACGAGCTCAGCCGCGAACTCTGCGGCGCGCATCGACCGGGACACTTCTCGGGCATGCTCACGGTTGTGCTGAAGCTGCTGCAGATCGCCGAGGCGGAGGCGGCGTATTTCGGCGAGAAGGACTACCAGCAACTCCTGCTGATTCGCGGCATGGCCGAGGCGTTTTTCCTGCCCACGCGGATCGTCGGTTGCCCGACCGTGCGCGAACCCGACGGGCTGGCGATGAGTTCACGCAACGCCCGGCTCTCCCCCGCCGAACGCGCGCTCGCGCCTCGATTTCACGCGGCGCTGGTTTCGGCGCCGACCGCGGCCGAAGCCCGCGCACAGCTCGAATCGGCCGGCTTCCGCGTCGACTACGTCGAAGACCGCGACGGGCGCCGCTTCGGCGCGGTACGACTCGGCCAGACGCGGCTGATCGACAATGTCGCGCGATAGAGTCCAGAGCGGAGAGCCGAGAGTCCGGAGATCCAGCCTTTCAGGCGTCACCTCGATCCACCAAGCTTCACCCTTCTCAGCCCTCAGCTCTCGAGTCCGAGCTCTCAGCTCTACGCTCTAAGCTCTTCGCTCTAAGCTCTCAGCTCAACGCTCCAGACTCCTCCTCCCATGTCCCACGTTCTCGTCCTCCTCACCGGCTCCATCGCGTGCTACAAGGCTTGCACCGTGATCTCGCGTCTCGTGCAGGCCGGAGTGACGGTGCAGACCGCCGCCACGCCCGCCGCGCTGCAGTTCGTCGGCACGGCCACACTCGAGGGATTGAGCGGACGCCCGGTATTCACCGACGTGCTCGCGCCCGGTCGTGCGCTCGACCACATCGAGCTCGCACGCGCGGCGGATCTCGCGCTCGTGTGTCCAGGAACGGCGAATACGATCAATCGCCTCGCCGCCGGGCTGGCCGACGACCCCGTGGGCACGCTGTTTCTCGCCTGGGAACTCGGCAAAAAACCGTGGTGGATCGCTCCGGCGATGAACCACTGGATGTGGCGGCACCCCGCGACGGTCGCCTCGATCGAGAAGCTCAAATCCTGGGGCGTGCACGTGATCGAACCGGCGGTCGGCCCGCAGGCCTGCGGCGAGTTCGGCCCCGGCCGGCTCGCCGAACCCGAGCAGATCGTCGCCGACGTGCTGAAAACGCTCGGCATGCGTATCGACCAGCAGCAATCGTCGCCCTAGCGAGCCATGCGTTCGCGTCACGCCACCACAGCTCCCTCTGTAGGGCGGGGTCTCCCGACCCCGCCGCGATCCGCCGTCGGCCCAACGCCCGAACTCGCAGGTTCACCCGCGCCCTTGGTTCGGCGAGCTCGGAAGAGCCCGCCCTGCGACCGCGGGCATCGCCACAGCTTTAAGACGTCATGAACATCCTGCTCACCGCCGGGGCCACGCGCGAACCGATCGACGACGTTCGATTCCTCTCGAACGTCAGCACCGGTGCGACCGGCGCGGCGCTGGCCGAGTCGCTCGCGGCGGCCGGTCACGCCGTGACCCTGCTGCGCGGCGCCGCGG
>DASWVO010000243.1:0-14273 GCA_036406235.1 Opitutaceae bacterium | reverse complement strand
CAGAACACACCCCGCCCGGTGGGGACCCGCCGGGAAATTTGAAACCCGAATCTCGAAACCCGAAATTTTCGGGCTTGGTTCATTTGAATTTGTTTCGGGTTTCGAGATTCGGGTTTCGAATTTTCAAAGGGGAGGGCACCTGGATGCGCGGTCTCGCCGCACTCGCAATGGGTCTTGCGTTCGCCGCGTCAGCCCGCGCCGTCAGCACCGTGCAGCTCAAGAACGGCGCGAGCATCCAGGGCGACGTGCTCGCCGAGAAGGCCGACCGCATCGTCGTCGACCTTGGCTTCACCGTGCTGACGGTGCCGCGCGACGAGATCGAGCGTATCAGCGCGTTGGATGCACCGGCGTCGGTCGAGGCCGACACGGGCGATCTCTATCGGGTCGCGGCCAACCCGAGTGCGCTCACAGTGAAGGAGAATGTCGATCGAGTGGGGGAGGCGGTCGTCCAGGTGCGCACCCCGACCGGCCTCGGCTCCGGCTTTCTCATTCATCCCGCCGGCTATATCGTGACCAACGAACACGTCGTGGCCGGCGAGTACGCGATCACCGTCACGCAGTTTCGCCGCGGCGCGACCGAACTCGAGCGCGTGCAGTTCAGCAAAGTGCGCATCGTCGCCCTCGATGCCCGCCTCGACCTCGCGCTGCTTAAGATCGAGGACGTGCCGGCCGGCACCGCGTTCCCGACGGTGGCCGTCGGCGACTCGAACGCGCTCGGGGAAGGGCAGACCGTCTTCGCGATCGGCAGCCCGCTCGGTCTCGAGCGCACCGTTTCGCAAGGCATCGTGAGCCTGAAGAACCGGGCGATGCGCGGGCAGCTCTACATCCAGACGACGACGCAGATCAACCCCGGCAACTCCGGCGGGCCGCTTTTCAATCTCCGGGGCGAGGTCATCGGCGTAAACAACATGAAGGCCATGATCGCCGGCATCGAGGGTCTCAACTTCGCGATTCCGTCCGTCGCCTTAAAAAACTTCCTGCGCAACCGGGACGCGTTCGCCTTCGACCCGCGCAATCCGAACGCGGGCTTTCGCTACCTCGAACCGCCGCGGCCGGTGAAAGCGGAGGCCAGACGTCAGAGGCCGGAAGACGGAAACTAGGAAATGGCCCTTGGTGCGGTGATGCCCTCGTCTTGCCTCGCATCCGTCTTCCGCTCTCCACCCTCTGTCCTCTTTTTCGACCTCAGGCTTCTGGCTTCCTGCCTCCGCCATCGACCCTTTCCCATGAAACTCCGCCTCCTGCTCGGAACCCTCCTCGCGTGTCTGCCGGCGTTGCTCAGCGCCCGTGTGCCGCTCACTCAGATTGTCGGTGACCAGACGGCGCTGGTATGGCACGTCGGCGATGCGCCGGCGCTCGTCGCCAACTGGGAGCACAGTCCATGGGCTCGCACCTGGAACGACGAGCAGGTGGCGAAGTACTTCGCGCCGTTGCGCGCGCGCCTGCACGTCGAGGAATGGGATGAACGTTGCAAAGCCGAAACCGGCTACACCGTACGCGAACTCCTCGCCCTCGCGCGGGGCGAGGCGCTGATCACCATTGCCGACTTTGAGTTTGCGCGCCAGAAGCCGACCGGCGACCCGAGCGTGCTCGTCGCGCTCGAGCTCGGCGACAACACCGCGGCGGTCGAAAAGCTCCTCGAAGAGGCCGCCGGGAAGTCCGGGAACACCACCGCCTCGACCGAGGACTTTGCGGGCGTGACGGTACACGTTCGCACGACGGCGAAGGAGGAGGGTGAAGAGGAGCCGGAGACGTTCGTCTGGGCGATGGTCGACGGCACGTGGCTGCTGTCGCCGCAGAAGGCGGTCGTGCTTGCCGCGATCGACGCCGTGAAGAGCGGCGGCGTGGACAACGCGCTCGCGAAGTCCGAGCGCTTCCTCCGGGCGCAGGAACGCACCGCGGGCTCGCAGGCGCTGTTCTTCATGAATCTGCAGTCGATCTACCCCGTGTTGCAGCAAGCGGTCGCCGATTCGGCGAAGGCGGATTCCGCGGAGCCGCGAAACCCGCTCGCGCCGAATCCGGCCGCGATCCTCGCGGCGCTCGGCCTTGACGTGCTCGACGAGCTCTACGTCGGCTTCCGTATCGACAAACCGGCGACAACGATGTCGGGCGGCCTCACCTTCCGCGAAAACCGCGGGCTGGTGAAATTGCTCGCCTACCGCGAGGGTCCGGCGCCGCAGCCGGCGTTCGTTCCCGCCGACTGGCCTTCGGTGTCCACCGGCCGCTTCTCCTTCAAAGACGCCTACGCCGCGCTCGAGGAGATCCTCGAGGCGTTCGATCCGCGCATCTCCGGCCTCGTGCAGGGCCAGATCAAGGCCTTCAATCAGCAGCTCGGCATCGACATCAAACGCGATTTCATCGGCAGCCTCGGCGAAGAGGTCGTATCCGCGTATCACTTTCCGAAGAATCCGTCGGGTGGCGCCCCGGCGTTCGAGAACATGGAACAACTGGTCGCCCTCTCGCTCGACAATGCCGACAGCTTCACGCGCGCCCTCGAGGCGCTGAAGCAGCTCGGCGGTCCCGCCGTCGAAAAGATGCTGGTGAAGCGCGAGTATCTGGGCACGACGCTGTTCGAGTTCACGCCGCCCCAGGTTGAGGGCCGTCCCCAAGGCAAGGGTTTCGCCTACGCGATCACACCGCGTTATCTCTTTCTCAGCATCGGCTCCGCCGCGCCGGTCGAGCGGGCGCTGCAGGGGCTCGGCGGCGACCAGCCCACGATCTGGACGCAGCCGGCCGTGCGCGCCGCGCTCGCGAGCGTACCGGCCGCCGCCGCGACGATCCAATACCAGGATCTGCGCGCCCTTGTCGCTCCGCTGGTGGAGACGATGGCGAACGCCGCCGCGATGGCCGCGGCCGCCCAGAAGGCGCAAGCCGCTCCCGACGACGAATCCGGGCCGGAGGAGGAGCCCGGCGAAGAAGGCGACAGCGGGGAAGGGGACAAGACCGACGACCGCATGGTCGATCCCGCCGCCAAGCCGGACGCCGCCGTGTTTGCGCGCTACTGGGCCGATGCGATCGGCTACGGCACGCGCGAAAGCAACGGCTTCTACTTCAAGTCCACGCTCAACCATCCCGAATGAGTCTGCGCCGCCTCGCCTGTCTGGCGTTTACTTTGGGTCACGCGGCGCTCTGCGCGGGCGCCGCCGGGATTCCGCTCAACGAGACGATCGCGTTGCGCGGACCCGAGGTCGCCAAGCTCGACTGGAACACGCGCGCGTTGCAGGCCGCGGATCTCGATGGCGACGGGCTCAACGACCTGCTGCTGATCAACAACGATCGGGCGACGCTCGAATTTCTCTATCAGGTAAAGCCGGGCAGTCCTCCGATCCGGCCGCCGCGCACGGTGGCGGCGAATCGCTGGGAGCCGGTGGTCGAGGACGCGCGCTTCCGGAAGGACGCACTCACGACGGGCATCACGATGTTCGACGCCGCGACCGGCGACCTCAATGGCGACGGCCGGCTCGATATCGCCTACACCGGCGACCCGCAGGCTTTGACCGTGCGCTACCAGCAGGCCGACGGCACCTGGAAGGAAACCAAACTGCCCGAGGCGCCCGCGCCACTGCAGTTTGTATCCGGCCTGCGGATCGCCGACCTCAACAACGACGGCCGCGCCGACCTCGTGATGCTCGGCCAGAAGGAACTGGCCATCTTCTATCAGGACGCCTCGCACCAGCTCGCCGCGCCAGCGCGCTTCGTCTTGCCCGAGGAAAACTGCTACGGCCTCGAGTTGTGCGACATCGACGCCGACGGGCGCACCGATCTCGTTTACCTCAGTTCCGCCGCCAACCGCGACAGCCTGCGGGTGCGACGTCAGACTCCGGGCGGCGAATTCGGCCCCGAACAGGCGTATGCGATCAAGCCCGCGCGCAGCACGCTGCAGGTGCTGGCAACCGCGAAGGCCGGCGGGACCGCGGCGACGTTCGCCTTCGCGCAGAGCCAGACGGGCCAGTTGGAGGTCTTCCGGCTCGAGCAAGCGGCGGCCGAGGCCGATTCCGCCGCGGCGCTGCGTCCGCGCGTTTTCAGTCCACGCGGTACGGCTAAGAATCCCGCGAGCTATGCGTTCGGCGATTTCGATGGCGACGGCCGCGACGATATCGCAGTGGGCGACCCCGATGGCGCGCAGGTTTTCGTGTATTCACGACAACGCGACGGAGGCTTCACGGGGGCGCAGCGGTTCCCATCGTTCACCGACATTCGCTCGCTGGCCGCCGGAGACTGGGACGGCGACGGTCGGGCCGAACTCTTCGTCGCCAGCGGCAAGGAGCAAACCGCGGGCGTCGCGGCGTTCACCAAATCCGGCCGGCTCGATTACCCGCAACCGCTGCCGGTCGCAGGCAAGCCGCTCGCCGTCGCCACGGGCACCTTTGGACCGCGGACGATGCTGGTCATCGTACGCGAGGAAAAAGGGAAGCGCTTTGTCGAGCTGTGGTCGTCGGCCGGCAATGGTCCGGCCAAACAGGCGGACTTCGAGTTGCCCGGACTTAAGACCGACCCGCGGGCCGTTCGCGTGCTCGACGCCAACCAGGATGGGCGTGCGGACATCGCAATCTTCACTCCCTTCGAAGCAATGCGGCTGTTTGTTCAGGGTGACGACGCGAAGCTGACGTTTTCCGACGCGAGCGCGGCATCTGGTTTTCGGAAGGGGCTGGTCGACAATCTTGACGCGGCCGCGCTGTCGCTCGGCGACCTCGATGCCGACGGGCGGAATGAACTGCTCATCAGCAGCAACGGGTTCGCCCGCGCCGTGCGCCTCGACTCCAAGGGCGAACTCACGGTGGTCGACCAACTCAACGCGCGCGACACCGGGGCGGAGATCTCGACGGCGTTGGTTCTGCCTGGAGGGCGCAACGCCCGGCCGTCGGTCGTACTCTACGATCGCAAGACGGAGCACTTTCAGCTCCTGCGGCCCGACAAAAAAGACGTGTATCAGGTAATTGATACGGCTCCGGCCGGAAAAATCGAAATCGTCGGCGCCGAGGTGCGGAGCG
The DNA here is from genome assembly GCA_036406235.1 of Opitutaceae bacterium. Taxonomy (GTDB): domain Bacteria; phylum Verrucomicrobiota; class Verrucomicrobiia; order Opitutales; family Opitutaceae; genus DASWVO01. The sequence continues at coordinate 9,285 of DASWVO010000243.1, read as the reverse complement.
GCGGAAAGGAGGCGTTCATCCTGGGGCGCGACCGCTTCTGGTGGATCCCGGTCGGGCAGGGCGACTACGTCGCTCGCACGGCGAGCACGCACACGACCGATCTGCCCCAGATCAACTACAGCGACGTGATCGCCGGGGACCTCAATGCCGACGGCCGCCCTGACCTCGTCTGCATCGACCCTGACAAAAACCTCGTCGAACTCCTCAGCGCCGACGCGACCGGGCAGTGGCAGAGCCGCCTGCATTTCAAGGTCTTCGAGACCGACGAACACTACCAAGGCCGCAAGGGCGCTCCGCAAGAGCCGCGCGAAACGATCATTGCCGACGTCACCGGCGACGGAAAAAACGACCTGATCCTGCTCGTGCACGACCGGGTGCTGGTTTACCCGCAGGGGTAACGCGCCCTCGATGCGCTTCACCTCGCGAGGTTCGCGAGCGTCGAGGGCGGGCCGACACATGCATGACCGCCGCCGCCCAGCGGCTCGCGCTGACCCTTGTCACAGCAGGCTGAGCTGCGCGTCGTCGGCCGCCTTCACGGAGATCTTTTTCTTCGGCTTCGCCTGCGGCGCGGGCAACTCCACGGTCGTGTCGTCGCTCTCGAGTTTGGCGAGGATCACTTTCGCGCGGTCGATCACGGTGATCGGCAGGCCGGCGAGGCGGGCGACCTGGATGCCATAACTGCGGTCGGCGGCGCCAGGAATGACGCGACGCACGAAGACGATCTCGTCGTTCCATTCCTTCACGGCGACGCTGTAGTTACGCAGTCGCGACAGATGCTTCTCCAGTTGCGTGAGCTCCTGGTAGTGAGTCGCGAAGAGCGTGCGCGCACCGCGCTCGGCCTCGCGGTGCAGATGCTCGACGACGGCCCACGCGATGGAGAGCCCGTCGTAGGTCGAAGTGCCGCGGCCGATCTCGTCGAGGATGATGAGCGAGCGGTCGGTCGCGTTGTTGAGGATGTTGGCCGTCTCGTTCATCTCGACCATGAACGTCGAATTGCCGCGGGCGAGGTCGTCGCTCGCCCCGACGCGTGAGAAGATGCGATCGACGAGGCCCACCCGGCAGCTCTTCGCCGGCGCCCAGCAGCCGATTTGGGCGAGCAACGTGATGAGCGCGACCTGGCGAATGAAGGTCGATTTGCCGGCCATGTTGGGACCGGTGATCAGGGCGATCTGAGCGTCGGTGCTCGAGAGCAGGGTGTCGTTGGGCACGAACGCCTGCGTGCCGCGCGCCGCGGCCGCCGCCGGATCTTTCAGCACCTGCTCGACGACTGGATGCCGGCCTTCCGTGATCGAGAGCACGTCGCTCTCATCGAGTTCCGGCTGGCAGTAATCCCACTCGCGGGCGAGCACCGTCCAGCCGGCGAGCACGTCAAGTTCGGCGAGCGCGTCGGCGGTGCGGGACAGCGCAATCGACTCGTCGAGCACAGCCGTGACGAGCGAGGCGAAAAGCTCCTGCTCGCGGGCGAGGGCGTTTTCCTCGGCGTGGAAAATCTCCTTCTCTTTCGCGCGCAGACTCTCGGTGACGTAGCGCTCCCCGCCGACGGTCGTCTGCCGGCGGATGTAGTCTGAGGGCACGAGGTGCAGGTTGGCCTTGGTGACCTCGATGTAATACCCGAAATTATTCGTGAACCTGACCTTCAGGCTGCGGATGCCGGTGCGCTCCTGCTCTGAGCGTTCGAGTTCGGAGAGCCAGGTTTTGTTGTCCGTCGTGAGCGAGCGCAGCCGGTCGAGTTCGGCGTCGAAACCGGCGCGGATGTAGTTGCCGTCGGCGAGATCGGCCGGCAGCTCGTCGGCCAGCGCCCGGGCAAGGAGTTCGCGCAGGGCGGGCAGGTCGGTGATGCGCGTCGTGTAGTCGGTCGCGAGTTGCCCGCCGAAGCCCGAGAGCTCGCCGAGCATCGCCGGCAGCTGCGCAAGGGTGTCGCGCACGCCGCCGAGCTCGCGCGGATTGCGCAGGCGATTCTGCAGCCGGCTGAGGATGCGCGGGATGTCGCGGACGTTGGCGAGGAGCGCGCGCAACTCCGCGAGTCGCTGCGGCTGCGCGATGAACTCACCCACGATCGCGGAGCGGCGGCGGATTTCCGCGAGGTCCAGCGTGGGGGCGGCGAGCCAGCGCTCGAGCAACCGCGCGCCCGCGGCGGTGCCGGTGCGGTTGATTGCGGCGAGCAGGGAGCCTTCGCGGGAGCCGCGCGACGATTGAAAGATTTCGAGATTACGCAGCGTGGCCGGATCGAGGAGCAGCGTGCGGGCGCTGCGGTATTCCTGGAGCGAGCGGAGGTTCTCCGGTTTTGCGCGCAGATTCTCCGTCGCGTAGTAAACGAGTGCGCCAGCCGGGCCGAGGGCGGGGTGGTCGAGCGCGAGCCCGAAGCCCTGCAGGTTCAAAACGCCGAGTGCATCCATCACCGTCTTCGCGCCCGCGGGCGTTTCGAACTGGTAGGCAGGGAGGTCGGTGACGAGCCGCGCGGTGCAAAACGCGTGGAGCGCGTGGATGGCGGTCTGTTCGTGCGGGGCGGCCTTCCAGCGCTCGAGCTCGCCCTCGGTGATGATCAGCTCGGCCGGGTCGAGTGCAGTGAGGACGGGCAGGAGATTCTCGGCGCGACCATCGGTGGCGACGCGAAACTCGCCCGTCGAGAGATCGAGCCAGGCGGCGTGGAGGCCGGCCTTGTCGAGCGAGAGCGCGCAGAGGTAATGGTTGCGCTGGGAGTCGAGCTGGTTGGGGGCGAGCGTTGTCCCCGGTGAAAGGATACGCGTGAGCTGGCGGCGGACGAGTTTCCCGGCTTTCGCGGGTTCAGCTTGATCGCAGATGGCGACCTTCTTGCCGGCCGCGAGGAGCTTGTTGACGTAGTTGTCCAGCGCGTGCGCCGGGATGCCCGCCATGGGGTGGTCCTGGCGCTTGGTGAGCGTGAGACCGCAGATTTTCGAGGCGGCGATCGCATCGTCGAAAAACATCTCGAAAAAGTCGCCCAGCCGGAAGAGCAGCAGGGTGTCGCGCGGCAATCCGCGCTGCACCTCGAAGTATTGCTGCATCATCGGGGTCAGCTTTTCGACGGCTTGTGACATGGGGTCGGAAGGAAGCACGAAACGCGGGAAAGACACGAAAAATTTCGTCTGCCATCCGCCGGCGCCCTAGAGGGGCAAAACCGGGCTCCGCGGCCGTTTCGTCTTCATGTGTTGTCGAGCGGGCGCGGCCTGTTAGGGGTTTTTCGTGGTTCACCTGTTTCATCGTGATCTCGGCGGCGTGGGCAATCCGCCGCTGATCGTTCTCCACGGGCTGCTCGGCTCGTCGCGCAACTGGCTCACGGTCGGCGGCGATCTCGCGGCCAACTACCACGTGTGCGCGCTCGATCTGCGCAATCACGGCAAGTCGCCCCACCTCGAGCCGATGACGTACGAGGCCATGATGGAGGACGTCCTCGGGTGGCTCGATGCGCACCACCTGAAGCGCGTGACCCTCATGGGGCACAGCATGGGCGGCAAGGTCGCGATGCTCCTGGCGTGCCGTTATCCGGAGCGCGTCGAGCGGCTCGTCGTCGTCGATATCGCGCCCAAGGATTACCTCTCGCACGCTCATCGGGCGGAGTTTGCGGCGATGAACGAGCTCGATCTCGAGGTTCTGCAGTCGCGCAGCGAGGCCGAGTTGCGCTTTGAGGCGCGCGTGAGCGACTGGGCCATGCGAAAGTTCCTCGCCACCAATCTCGAGCGCGAGCCGCACGGCGCGTGGCGCTGGCAGATCAACTTGCCGGTGCTCACCGCCGCGCTGCCGGCGCTGGAAAAAACTCCGCTCGCAGACGACGATCGTTTCAGCGGGCCGGCACTGTTCGTCACCGGCGGCAAGTCACGCTATGTGGGAACGGGCGACCTCGCGGTGATCGATGCGCATTTTCCGGCGGCACGCGTGGAGATCATCGCCGAGGCCGGGCACAACCCGCACATGGAAGCGCGCGAGGCATTCGTGGCGGCCGTGGTGGAGTAGGAGCTTTCCGATGTAGCCCGTCGCGGGAGCGGCGGGATCCCTGCGCTCCCGCGCAGGCTTGCAAAAATCGCGCGCAAGCAAGCGCGCTCCTGCAAGATCAACGCCGCGTCCAGATGCGCAGCGAAGCCAGCAGGAACTCTTCCAGCGCGGCGGCCTCGTTGAGGTTCACGCGCAGCAGGCTGACGTCGTGCTCGAGCTTTTCGATCGCCGCGGCGAGCGCGCGGCGGGCGACCTCGTCGCCTTGGGTGAGGCGCGGCAGCGCGAAGCCCCGCGTGGCCCGCGCGATCTCGGCGAAAAGGCGCAGGCGGAGTCCGTTGGCGATACCGGTCTCGATCGCGACCTGCTGGTCTTCCTCGATGTCGGGCGGGAGCTTTTCCTTTTGCTGCTTCCACACCTCGCCGGTGGCGAAATCCAGGATCGCGCCAAAACGCGATACGAGGCCGTAGAGTGCCAGGACGGAGTCGGCGATCGCCTTCTTGTCCATGCCGCCATCGACCAGGCGCTGCAGCCACGCATGATAATCGCCGAGCCACGCCTCCCAGCCATCGGGCGAATAGCCGCCGACCGTGCCCGGGAAACGGAAATTCAGGCAGCGGCTGCGAATCGTGGGGAGAAGCGCGTAGGGGCGCGTCGTCAGCAAGAGCAAGGTCGTGTGCGCCGGCGGCTCCTCGAGTGTCTTGAGAAACACGTTGGCCGCGGCGACGTTCATGCGGTCGCACTCGTGGAGGATCGCCACCTTGTGCAACGCGACCGCCGCGGAGGTCTGGACCTTGTTGATCAACGCGCGCGTAGCGTCGGCGGAAATCAGGCGCATCTTGCCGGCGGGGCGCAGCGCGAAACAATCGGGATGCTGGTCCGGAGCGAAGCGGGCCTTCGCGTCAGGCGGATTGAGCAGGCGGTCGGCGAGCGCTTGGGCGACGAGCACGAGGGTGTCGTGATCATCTCCGGTGAGAAGCAGGCTGTGCGAAAGGCGCGAGCGGGCGATGGCCTGCTCAATCACCGCGACGGCGGGCGTGCCGGCGAGCGCGTCGGGCCAGGGTGTGGTAGCGTGTGTCATCTCGACGGAACGAGCTGAGAGCTGAGAGTCGAGAGCTGAGAGCCTAACAGCGGGCGCTTTGCGCCGACAAAATGAGTTGAAGGACGACTCACCGGTTTCCTGCTCTGGGCTCTTGGCTCTGGGCTATCAGCTGCACGCATACATTCAACCGGTGAGCTTCTTCACCGCCGTCCAGATTTTCTTGGCTACCGCGTCTTCCTTGAGCGTGCCGTTGATCACGACGAAGCGGTCGGGCATGCCTTTTGCGAGGACGAGATAGCCGGCGCGGATCTTGTCGTAGAAATCGATGTTCTCGCGCTCCATGCGATCGGGCACGTCGGAGGCGCGCTGACGGATCCGGTCGAGGCTCACCTTCGTCGGCACGTCGAGCACGATGGTCAGGTCGGGCATCACCTTGCCGACGGCGAAGCGGTTGATCTGATTGACCGGATTGAGCGCGAGGTTGCGACCGATCCCCTGGTAAACGGTCGACGAATCCAGGAAACGATCGCTGAGCACGATCTTGCCCGCGAGCAAGGCTGGGGCGATGATCTCGCGCACGAGCTGCGCGCGCGCCGCGGCGAACAGGAGCAGCTCCGTCTCCGCGCACATCTCATCGCCCTTGGAATTGTGAACGATGATATTGCGGATCTGCTCGCCAAGCTCCGTGCCGCCCGGCTCGCGCACGCTCACGACCTCATGCTTCTGCTTCTGCAGCTGGGCCGCGAGGCGGGCGATTTGCGTGGATTTGCCGCTGCCTTCCGAGCCTTCGAACGAGATCAGGATGCCGGCGGGTTTCTTTTTGGGTGGCATGGAGAAGAGTGTGACGGGCTTAGCGCCAGTTGGCGAGGAAGGTTTCGAGGTCGGTCAGTGTAGGGCTTTGGGCGGTACGGACGTAGTGGCCGCTTGTGCACACACCGGTCGCGAGGCTCGCCTCAGGTGAGAGGCCCAGCAATTGTCCGCAGGCGAAACCGGCGTTGAAATGGTCGCCGGCGCCGGTCGTGATGAGCGGTTTCGCCGTATAGGGTCCCGGTATCCACCAATCCCCTTCAGCCGTCGCGCAGGCGGCGGCTTCCTTCGGATGAACGACGACGGTTGCGAGCCCGAGCCGGGCGCGAATCTGCGCCGCCATCAGGCGCAGCCCCGCCTCGTCCTCGCCGGGAGCCGTTTCGAGACCGAGCGCCGCATAAACCTGCTGGGCCTCCTTGAGGTTGAGCCCGAGCGTCACGCGGCCGAACTGTCCAAAGCGACCGATCGTTTCGAGCGCGAGCACCAGGTCGGCGCGCGACCGCTTCTCCGGATCGGCGAGGTCGAAGAAGAAGAGCCGGTCGCGGGACGGCAGTTTGGGGAAGACCTTTTCGAGCAGGTCGACGAAGATCGCCGTCATGTTCGGGATCATCGTCCAGTTCACGAGGGCCACCAGGTCGGCGACGCCCAGCGCCTGCGCGAAGGCCGGCGCGCCCATTTTCTCCACGATCCGCCCGTAAGTGATCTCGTCGAGGCTGCGCATCTGCCCGAGCATCAGTTTCCCGTCGGAGAACTCGACCGCGATGGTGGTCGCGGGATCGCAGAGCGAGACCACGTCGGCGCGCCGCGCCATCTCTTGAAACACCGGATGGATCGCGGCCCGGCCCAGGGCGCCGATATATTTCAGGCGCATGCCGTGCGCGAGCAGCGCATTGGCCATGATCGGGCCGTTGCCGCCAAGTTTGTCCATGCGCGGATAAAACTCGATGTTCGTGCTTTTGCCGGCGGCGCCAAGGACGCGCTGGCCGAACTCGGTAATCGTGTCGATCGGCGTGAACGCCTCGCCCTGGCCGGTGCGCAAGGCGACCGGCGTGACGATCGTGTCGACGAAGCCGTCGAGGCCGACGACGGCGAGCTTCTGGCCCGCGCCATCACGCGCGGCGCGGAGTTCCTGCAACGAGCGGGTTTTGAAATTCATGCGAGTCGAGTCTGGTCGGAGTTCGCGAGCGAACGGTTCCGCGCGCCGGCGGGCAACCAGATTCTCGAAGCGCGGTCGGAGGTTATCCACAACGCCGCCTTTACCGTTGAAGGCGCGGCGCAAACGCGCCAACGCTTCACGGCGTTTCACTTTTTTTCTCCGCGATGCTTTCGATTTTTGCCGTTACCAACCTCTGGGAGACCTTCCTGCGCTGCGATCTCGTCGGGCAGGTCATCACGGTCGGACTCGCCGTCTTCAGCATCATCGCCTGGGCGGTAATGATCGGGAAACGCAATGAGCTGACGGAGTTGCGTGCCATCAACCACGCCTTCGAGCAGCGGCTGCGCGACGAGCGCACGCTGCTCGACCTGCCGGAGTCGTTTCGCAACAAGCGCGCCATCCCTTACGCCGATCTTTTCGCCGACGCCGTCGAGGCCTACTGGCGCGCCGCCGCGATCGGGAAGGAGAAGGGCATCGACACGTCGCGCTTTCGCCTCGAGCACGCGGAGAACGCCCTGCAGCGCGCGCTCGCCCGCCAGATCCTGCGCTACGAGGCGACGATGGTTTTTCTCGCCACGGTTGTTTCCGGCGCCCCCTTCATGGGCCTGCTTGGCACGGTGTGGGGCGTCATGGAGGCGTTCAGCGCGGTCTCCGTGCAGCAGACGGCCAGCATCTCGACGCTCGCTCCCGGCGTTTCCGCCGCGCTGCTGACGACCGTTGCCGGCCTCGTCGTCGCGATCCCGTCGATGTTCGGCTACAACTATCTTTTTGCGAGCACCAAGCGCCTCATCACCGAACTCGAAAACTACGCGAGCTCCCTGGCCGACCGCATCGAGCTGGAGTCGTCTTCCTCCAGCGAAGTGGTGAGCGTAAACGTGACCTCCCGCTGATCGGAGGGTACCGCCATGGCCCGCACCTTTCGCCGCCACCGCCAGTCGCAGCCGATCTCGGAGCTCAACGTCACCAACCTGATCGACCTCGGCTTCACGCTCCTGATCATCTTCATGATCGCCACGCCCCTCATCAACCAGGAGCAGACGATCCCGGTCAACCTGCCGTCGGAGTCGAAAAGCGCGCAGCAAAAGCCCGACAAGGACACCAAGTTCGTCTCCATCTCCATCGATGCGGAGGGCAACTATTACCTCGACAGTACTCCGCGCGCCGTGCCGTTTCGCGAGCTTCAGGGGCGGCTGCGCGAGCTCGCCTCCGAACCCAAGCAGCCGGTCATCCGCATCCGCGGCGACGCGAAGATCCCGTATGAAAAGGTCATTCAACTCATGGACGAGTTGAAGAAGCATAATCTCTCCCGCATCACGTTCGATACGCAGGCTTCCGGCTAGCCGCTCTAGGCACCAGGCTCTAAGCTCTAAGCTTTTTTTGTCAGCTCTCCGCTGAATGACCGCTCGTTCACCCAGCGCCTACATCACTTCCACCGTGCTGCACCTGCTGATCGTGGCGGTGCTGGCGTTGGGTGCGTATTGGATGCGGCCGAAGGAAGAGACCCCGACGGTCTTCGAGCTCGTCGCTGGTTTCGGCGACAACTACGCCGCCACGCAGGCGCCCGCCGCCGGCAACACGACGGCGCCGGTCGCGATCAAGGTCGACATTCCCGAGCCGCCCACGCCGGCCGTGACACCGCAACCGGAGCCGACCCCGATCACCCCCGTCGCGCCTGAACCCGCGCCCGTGATCCAGCCCGTGCCGGAGAAGAAAGCCGCCGCGCCTGCGCCGACCCCGCCCAAACTGCCGAATTACGCAAAAGACGTGGCCCGCCTCGCCGACAAGCGGGCGGCCAACGTCGAGAAAAAGTTTCGCGCCGAACAGGCCAGAAAAGCCGCCGCCGAGGCGAAGAAGGCGGCGGAAGAGCAGAAGCGGATGACGAAGGAAGAATTCGATCGCCTGAACGCGAAGAAGCCCACCGCCACCTCCAAAACGTCCAAGTCGGGTCCGATTCGCACCGCGAAGATCGACGTCGAGGGCATCACCGGCGGCGTCGTCGGCGGGTCCACCGCGAACAAGACCGGCGGTGCGGGTGGAAAGGCGCTGGAGGTCCAGAACCGCGATCTCACGCAGGCCTACATCATGATGATCATGGAGCGCATTCGTGAGTCCGTGCTCGAGGCCGGGATCACCGATCTGCTTTCGGCGCGCGTACAGTTTCGAGTTTCCCAATGGGGCACCCTCTCGGAAGCCACCATCCTGACGTCGTCGGGCAGCACCGATTTCGACCGCGCCGTCCTCGAGGCGTTTCGGACGATCGGAAAAATGCCACCGCCGCCGAGCAAGCAAGCGGAGGTCTTCGCCGTGAATTTGACCTTGAGTGAGTTGGAGTGAA
>DASWVO010000242.1:0-15851 GCA_036406235.1 Opitutaceae bacterium | reverse complement strand
CGAAGTCGGACCGGCCTCCGACCGGCCCGTGACCCTGCTCGAGCCGGTCAAACAAACCGGTCCGGTCAAAGACCGGACCTACACGACGGCAGACGGCTATCGCTTCGCGCTCACGCCGGTGTCCGAGCCGATTCGCGCCGGCTCGGTGACGGACCTTACGTTTACCGTGGAGCGCGTCGACGGCGGGACCGTGCCGCTTGAGCCGGTGATGGACGCCTATGCGCACCTCGTCGCGTTCGATGACGTCCGCAGCGGCTTCGCGCATCTTCATCCGAACGAAACCGATCTCACCCGGCGGCCGGATGCCCTCCATCCGCGGCTCACCTTCAAGGTCACCATCCCGCGCGCCGGACGCTACGTGGTCTGGGCCCAGGTCAACCTCGGCGGGCGCGAGGCCTTCGCGCCCTTCTGGTTTGATGTGGCGCCTTGAGGCGTCGCTCCCGCCGTCACCGATCGCGTGTCACCACTTCTCTTTTTTCAGACTCTCCGTGGAGGCGTATTCGCCGATTTGCGTCCCGTCGGCGCGGTAGACTTTGAACCAGATGCCGGCGAGTTGATCCGCGATCTTTCGCTTCGCGCCGTCGACGTACACCCAGTCGGGCTTCAGCTCGAGACGTTGAAGGGGGAGCGTGACGGTCTTGAAATCGACGGCGGTCTTCGCTGCCAGCTGCGCGATCCGCTCGCTGCCGCTCTGGCTCTTCAGCGCCATCTGAGATCTTTTCGCCCCGTGCCGGTCATCGAGCATGAAAACGCGATACTCGATACGAACGTTTTCGAGCGCGGTGCTGGACTCATTGTGAATCGTGACGGTGTAGCCGGCGTCCTCGGTGCGACTGAGGGTGGCGGCGTCCTGGTCGCGTTTGGCGGTCTGCTTGAACTGACTGGTCGCGAAGCGCAGCGCGACAGGGGCCTGGGCGGCGCGTTGTCGCGTCCAAGCGACGATGTAGGCGCGATCGGCATCGCAGAGCGTTTCCAGTTTGAGCTCGAAAACCTGACCGTCGTCGCGGCGGATCTTCGCGTGCGTGAGCGTGGCATCGAGCAACTCGGCGTTGAGCGTGCGGCCCTGGATGTCGGTAAAGGTGCGGCTCTCGGCGTCGGGGCACGCGAAGGCAACGACGCCGCTCAGGAGGATGGGCAGTTTGCGCATAGGAGAAGCTGGTGTGCTCGTTGTACCAATCCAAGCGTGTCAGGCAAGCGCTTCGACGGACGAAGCTAGCGAAACGCAAATGACGGTCGCCGCCGAGATTTCGCCTCTGCCCGCCGAGCCGGGCATCCAAGCCGACGAACGTCTTCTCGCCCGCGGCTGGCTGCGCATTGGTGCGGGCCTGGCGGTGGCGGGGCAGGCCATGGTGTTCAGCCTCGCGGTGAATGTGACGCCGGCCGATGGCGCCGGCTATTGGGTGGTGCATGGCGGGCTGCTCGCCACTGCGCTCGGCGTGCTCGTGTTTCTCGGCGGCGATCTGGTGCGCTCGGCTTGGGAGTCGTTGTGCGCCCGGCGCGTGAGCATCGACCTGCTGTTCTTGGTCACCCTGGCCGGGGCGCTGGCTGGTTCGCTCGTGAGCACGTTCACCCGCACCGGCTCGATCTACTACGAAGTCGTGTCGATCCTCGTCGTCGTGCACACGTTTGGCAAGCTGCTCGGGGCACGCAGCCGGGCCGCGGCCCTGGGCGCGGTCGATCGCGCACGCGAGACTTTCGCGCAAGTCCGTGTGCGGACCACAGGCGGGACCGTGATCTCGAAACCTGTCGCCGCACTCGTGCCCGGCGAGCGCGTGCTGGTCGCCCCGGGCGGGGCGATCGCGGTGGACGGCACGATCGAGCGCGGGCGCGGCTACGTGCAGGAGACCTCGATGACCGGCGAGTGGCGTCCGGCGTCGCGCGGGCCGGGCGATGCCGTGCTCGCGGGCACGTATTCAGTGGATGGTGACTTCGAGATTACGCCGGCCTCGGGCCCGCGCCGGCTCGACGCGATCCTCGCGGAGGTTGCCCAGGCGCGGCTCGCGCCCAGTGCCCTGCAACGCCAGGCCGACCGGTTGATGGCGTGGTTCCTGCCGCTGGTGGTGGGGGTGAGCGCTGCGACGTTTGCCTTCTGGTGGTTTCATGCGCCGTGGGAACGGGCGCTCTTCAACGCAATGGCGGTGCTCCTCGTGGCGTGTCCGTGTGCGATGGGGCTGGCGACGCCCATCGCGGTTTGGGGCGGACTTGCCCGCCTGGCCTCTTTTGGTGTCGTCGCTCGCACCGGCGATTTTCTCGATGTGCTGGCGCGTTGCGACACTGTGTGTTTCGACAAAACCGGTACGCTCTCCGAAGACCGTCTGGTGGTCCTCCGCTGGCAAACCGCCCCCGCCTGGCTCCCCCGGGAACCCTGGCTCCAAAGCGCCGTCAACGCGCTCGAGTCCACTCTGCAGCACCCGGTCGCCAAGGCCCTGACGGAGTCTTGTCACACGTTAACGATGCCGGAACGAGACGGGCCCCGGCTGGAACCGGGGCGAGGCGTGGTCGGAGACGTGCGCGATGAGCGTGGCGAGTGGGCCGAGGTGCGGGTGGGGGAGCGCGACTTGCACGAAGCCCCGGCGGCGTTGCCTGGCGCGGTGGACGCCAAGACGGTTTTTGTGTCGGTAAATGGTGAATACGCGGCCAGCGTCGAACTCGGCGAGACGTGGCGGGTGGGGCTCGCCGAGGCGCTTAATGAGCTGCGGACGCTGAGCGTGACGGTGGAGGTGCTCACGGGCGATCCGCATCCGCCGGCGGGGCTCGGCGTGCCGGTGCGCGGCGGGTTGACGCCGGCGGAAAAGCAGCGGCGCGTTGAGGCGCTCGTGGCGGGAGGGCGCACGGTGCTGTTTGCCGGCGACGGGGTGAACGACGCCGCGGCGATGGGTGCGGCGCACGCCTCGATCGCGTTGCGCGGAGGGAGCGAACTGGCGCGTGCGGCGGCGATGGCGGTGTTTGCCGGCGACGACCTTCGGTTCGTGCCGCGGGCACTGCGCATTGCGCGCGGGGTGCGGACGAGTATCCGCGGAAACCTGTTGTTCGCGTCGGCCTACAACCTCACCGGCATGGCGCTTGCGGCCGCGGGTGCGTTGCATCCGGTCGTGGCGGCACTGCTGATGGTGGGCTCGAGCGCGGCGGTCGCGGGGCGCGCGCTGCGGGCGAGCGGCGAGCATGGGGGCGGCGTCCGCGGGCGTTGAGCCGTGCTGCTCGAACCCGCGGCGCAGCGCGCTCAGAACTTCAGGTGTTTTACCGTGAGGCCCTGGTTGATGAGCTGCTTCAGCGAATCGATGCCGATCCTGACGTGGTCGGTCACGTAAACCTCGTCGACCTGAACGTCGCTTTCGATCGTCTTCACGCCCTCCGGCGTCATCGGCTGATCGCTCACGAGGAGGAGCGCGCCGGTGGGGATTTCATTGTAGAAGCCGGTCATGAAGATCGTCGCAGTCTCCATGTCGATGCACATGGCGCGAATCTTCCTCAGGTATTTCTTGAACTCGGAGTCGTGCTCCCAGACGCGGCGGTTCGTGGTGTAACACGTGCCGGTCCAGTAATCGCGGGCGTAGTCGCGGATCGTGGTCGAGATGGCTTTCTGCAACGCGAACGCGGGCAGGGCGGGGACCTCGGGCGGAAAGTAGTCGTTGCTCGTGCCCTCGCCGCGGATGGCGGCGATGGGCAGGATCAGGTCGCCGATTTCCGCGCGGTGCTTGATGCCGCCGCATTTGCCGAGAAAGAGCACCGCCTTCGGATGGATGGCGCTGAGAAGATCCATCACCGTAGCGGCCGTGGCACTACCCATGCCAAAGTTGACGATGGTGATATCGTCGGCGGTCGCGCTCGGCATCGGCTTGTCGAGACCCTGGACGGGAACGTTGTGCCACTGCGCGAAGAGCTTCACATAGCGCTGAAAGTTGGTGAGCAGGATGTATTCGCCGAATTGTTTCAACGGCACGCCGGTGTAGCGGGGAAGCCAGTTTTCGACGATTTCGCGGCGGGTCTTCATGCGCCACAGATTAGTCCACCGAACACACGGAACACACGGAAGAAATCACCACACGCTCCGCGGGTTCGGTGTGTTCGGTGGGAAATGCTCAGTTCAGCTCGCTCGCCTTGATCTGTTTTTCCCAACGCTTCGTATTCGTTTTGTCGAAACAAGCGATCGTGAGCACGCGGTCATTTTTCGGGCCGGCGATCGCGAGCGTGCAGTAGTTCTGGTCGGCGACGAGCGTGCCAGCGACGCGCAGCGGGTCGTGCAGGCGTTCGCTCTTCTCGGCGTGCCACACGCCGGAGGAAAACGGCGACGACGTGAGCTCGTAGACCGCCTGGGTCGGCGTGAGCTGCTGCCTCGCGAGCTCGGTGAAATGCACGTCGCCGCTCAGGAAGATCACGCCGGTGATGGCGTGCTGCTTGATGAACGACAGGAGCTCCTCGCGCTCGCGACGGTAGTAATCGAAAGTCTCGCTCATGCCGCCGAAGCTCGTGAGCACCTGGCCGCCGGTGACGATGAACTTGAACGTGGAGTGTCCGAGCTGTTTTGCCTGAAGGAGCGATTGCTTGAGCCAGTCGAGCTGGCGGGCTCCGTATTGGCTCTTGTGGGGGTAAAGCGTCTGGTCGAGCAGGCTGTCGTCGCGGTGATAGCGGTTGTCGAGCAGGATGAACGCGGCGTCGCCCCAAAAGAACTTCGTGTACACGCCGGCGTTGTCGGGCTCGCCCCAGGAGGGATTGCCCCAGTAGGCCTTGAAGGCGGCGAGGCTGACATCTTTGAATTCGAAGCTTTTGTTGGCGTCGTTCGAGCCGTAGTCGTGATCGTCCCATGTGGCGTAGTGGTGCATCACGGCGAAGAGCTTTTGCATGTCGGCACAGGCTCGGTCGCGAGAATATCGATACCAGATTCCACTTTCGGAGGAGAAGTCGGCCTCGCGGAGGTAAAGGTTGTCGCCGCCCCAGACCATGAAGTCGGCGCCGCTGTCGGCCATGTAGGTGAAGATCTTCGTGCCCTTGCCGTAGGGTTCGCCGGGGCGGTCGTAGGCCTCCTCGTTCTGGTAGGCGCAGGAGCCGTAGATGAATTTGAAATCCGGCGGGGGCGCACGCCACTCCCATTGCGGGGTGGTCTGAAACGCGAGCGGGTAGGCGAAACGCTGCGTTTCGCCGTCGATGGTGAGCGTGTAGGTGTAGCGCGCGCCCATTTCCAGCAACGGCAGCACGAATTTAAGCGGCTGCGTGCCGGCCGGCGAGGCGGGCGGATGGGCGAGGGTCTTCGACTGCGCGGTCTCGGGACGGCTGGCGATCTGGTAGTCCAGCGTGACGGTTTCGGCGCCCCGGGTTTCGGCCCAGATCACGACTTCGCGGTGGGCGCGGTGGCCGAGCATCGGTCCGGAGACGAGCGCGCCCTTGGCGAGCGCGGCGGCGGGCGGAAGTGCGAGGAGTGCGGTGAACGCGAGGGCGAGGGGCGCGAAAGCGTGTGGCGGGAAAAACATACGCGGCATGCGCGGAAGCTCAGCGCGTGCCGACGCGACGGCAAACGAAACGCGAGGACGGGCGTGACGTTGCCGCGCACGGGAAGCGGGCCGCACTCGCTCCTGCCGCCACCCAGGTTTCGAACCCGGCGGCGCCTGGGGCGCCGCCTCTGCCTGCCCGCTTACGCGCTCGCGAGCGCGTTCTGGGTGTTGAGGTGTTCGACGCCGGTGTACTTCTGCGACTGCTCGTCGGCGTGGTAACTCGAGCGCACCATCGGGCCGCTTTCGACGACGCCGATGCCGACGCTGAGGCCGAATTGCTTCCAGTGCTGAAACTCCTCGGGCGTAGCCCACCGGTCGATTTTCCAATGCTGGGGCGTGGGCTGCAGGTATTGGCCGATCGTGAGGATATCGGTCTTGTCGCTCGCGATGTCACGGATCGTCTGCTCGATCTCGGCGGGTGTCTCGCCGAGGCCGAGCATGATGCCAGTCTTGGTGGTGAGACCGCGGCTTTTGGCGTGGCGGAGCACGGAGCGCGAACGATCATACCGGGCCTGCACGCGCACGGGCTTTTGCAGGCGCTCCACGGTTTCGACGTTGTGATTGAAAATGTCGGGTTTCGCGTCGCACACGGTGTCCACGTCCTCGAGCCTGCCCTTGAAGTCCGGCACGAGCACCTCGATCGCGGTCTGCGGGTTGCGGTAACGCACGGCGCGGATCGTCGCAGCCCACACACTCGCGCCGCCGTCCTTGAGTTCGTCGCGGGCGACGCTGGTGATCACGCAATGGCGGAGGTTCATCGTCGCCACGGCGTCGGCGACGCGGGCGGGCTCACCGAGATCGAGTTCGGTCGGACGGCCGGTTTGGATCGCGCAGAAGTTGCACGAGCGCGTGCAGATGTTGCCGAGGATCATCACGGTGGCCGTGCCGCGCGACCAGCATTCGCCGAGGTTTGGGCACTGTGCGCTCTGGCACACGGTATGGAGTTTGTGCTCGTCCACGAGCCGGCGCACGGCGGAGTAGCCGGGGCCGGAAGGCAGTTTGGCGCGGAGCCAGGCGGGCTTACGGGTCGTATCCATCGGAAAAGGGAAGGGATTAACCACGGATTGCGTGGAGGAGCACGGATTTTCTTTCGGAATGAGCGGGGCTGCTGAAGAGGTTCATCCGGATTATGGGGACGCGGGGGCGCCGGAGAACTCCATCCACAGGCGCCAGAATTCGCTGGTAAGCACCGACTTCACTTCGGCGAGGTCGAGCGGCGCGCCGAACTCGGCTTGCATCGACGTCACCGTGCCGTCGGTCGCGGCGATGCCGCAGGGAACGATGCCGCTGAAATGCGCGAGGTTGGCGTTTACGTTGAGCGCGAACCCGTGATACGCGACCCAGCGTTTCACCGCGACGCCGATGGCGGCGACTTTGCGATCTCCGAGCCAGATGCCGGTCTTGCCGGGGCGGCGGGCGGCGGCCAGGCCGAGCATGCCGACGGTGTTGATGAGCACTTGCTCGAGGAAACGCAGGTAGGCGTGCAGGTCTTTGCGCCTGGCGAGCGACACGATCGGGTAGCCGACGATCTGGCCGGGGCCGTGGTAGGTGATGTCGCCGCCGCGGTTGGTTTTCACGACCTCGATGCCCTCGCGGGAGAGTTGCGCCTCGTTCCAGACGAGGTGCTGCGGGGCGCCGCTGCGCAGGCCGATCGTGTAAACGGGGTCATGCTCCGTGAATACGAGAGTATCGCCGATGGTGCCCGCGATGCGTTGCGCCACCAGTTCGTCCTGTGCCCTCCATGCCATGGCATAACGCGTCCGGCCCCAGTCGAGGGTGGCGGGAGCCTGGGCAGGCGAGGTCGGAATGGCGGACGCGACGGACGGCTCGGTCATGCGGCCATGTCATGCATTTCGCTCCGCGGAGCAACTCCGGTAACCAGCATGCCGGTGGGGTGCGCCGACCGGTTGGGTTGTGCCCCGGCCAGTCGCAACTCCCCCGGCGTGCTCAACCTCCGAAACGCATCGTCGCAAGACCGGCGACGATCGTGAGCGCGAGCACTATCGCGGTGTGCCAGCGCAGGACTCGCGAACCGAGCGCGGCGGCGAGTCCGGCCTTGAGGACCGAATTGGCGACGGCGGCAAGGATGACGGCCTGGGTGGCCAGTTCCGGGGCGACCCGACCGGCATTCCGGCTGTCGGCCATGGACAGGGCGATCGCGTCCATGTCGGTGAGGCCGGATACAAAGCTCAACGGCAGCAGACTTCCCTGCCAGTCGAGATGCGTCGCAGCTTTGACCAGAAAGGCGATGAGGGCGTAAAGGGCGCCGAACTTGATCGCGGTTGCGAGGCTCAACGGATTGCCGATATCGGGCGACTTCATGGTCTTCCGGCCGGCCCCGGCGACCCGTTGCCGCAGGGCGAACCACACGCCGTAGACGACGGCCGGCACGGCCATGATCACGAAGGGGCGCACGAGCGCCCATGCGAGTTCGCGGTTGACGACACCGACGATCACGATGACACGGGGCAGCATCACGGTGCAGGCGACGATCACGGCGAACGCGCAATGTTTGGCGAGCGCGCTTTCCTCCTTGCTACGGCGGCTGAAGGCGAGCGTCGACGCCGTACTCGAGGCAACGCCCCCCAGCACACTGGTGAGGAGCAATCCGGCCTGTGCGCCGAGCAGTCGCATCGCCACATAGCCGACGAAGCCCACCCCCGAGATGAGCACGACGAGCAGCCACGTGGAGTAGGGGTTGAACCCACCGAAGGGCCCCATGTCGCGATTGGGCACCAGCGGCAGGATCACGCCGGTGATGGCGACGAACTGCAGCGTCGCGCGGATGTCCTGCAGCGTGAAACGCCGCAGGACGGCGTGGATCGGCTGCTTGGAGCCGACGAGCACCATCGCGATCGCCGCGACCAGCGCCGCGGTCTGGGTTTCATCCCAGCCGACGAGCGCGCCCACCATCACCGTGAGCAGCGCTCCGGCGAGGGTCGTGCTGCCGGCCGTGCGCTCTCCCTGCGGACTGGGGACCCGAAAGACGATCAACTGCACCGTCACCGCACCGAGCACGACGGGAAGAGCCAGCGGCGTTTGATCCTCGCTGGCGAAGGCGGCTACGCAGCCCAGTAGCGCCCACAGGGTGTGAGTGCGGATGCCCCCGAAGTCGGGAGCGTTTTCACCCGCCTCGACTTGCTCGCTCCATTGGCGGATGAGGCCGATGAGCGCCCCGAGACAGGCGCTGACGACGACCGGGCTGAGCGAGTCTGGCATGATGGGTCGAGTTGGTGGGGCCGAAAAAGATGAATCGAGGGCGGCCGTGAGCAGCACACGTCACGCCTGGCCTGGCTGGCGGCCCGCGCCGTGTTCAGGCTGACCGGTCGATGGCTGGCTCGCGGAGAAACGCGCGGCGCCGCTCCAGCAGTTCGTCGAAATCGTGGGCCGCGATCCGGCGCGCGACCGCGTAGTAAAACCGCTCCGTTTTTATCGGACGCTGGCGGGGGAGCTGCTCCTTGCGGGCGACGGCGAGCGCGGGCGAGTCACGCCGCAGCAGGTCGGCGTTGAGATCGAGATAGAGCGCCGAATTCCACGGAGCGGCGCGGCGGACATCGCGGTTCTGCCTCAGGGCGGATTGCACGAGCGCGGCGCCGGTGAGCGGGACGCCGAGATAGGTGATGACCGACGAATCGAACAGGTGGCCATCCTCGGCGTCGCGAGCCACGAGATGTGCTGTGACCAGGGTGAGCGTCCATGCGAACGCCAGGGAGCTCGTGTAGCGACTTGGCGAATACCAAGGCACGTGCTCCAGACGGGCGTTGGGCACGCAGCGGGCAAACATTTCCGCCACGGCATCATGGGTGTACTCGACGCCGTCGATGCGCAGCGGCGTGTCCCCGCGACGGGTCTTGCGCAGAAGCTCGTGGGTGCGGAAGAACGTGGCCGGGCCGGCGAGAAATCCGGTCGGACGGCGGCACCCCGCGCAGGCTTCGAACGTCACCTCACCGCCCGCAAGGATCGCGCGCACCAGCGGGTTCTTTTCCGCTTCCGCGGCGAAATAAGCCTTTTTGGCAGCAATGACTTCGGCGGCCGCCGCCGCCGACAGCGGCGGGGCATGGCGGTTGTCTGCCGAACGGCACAGGGTGTAGAGCGGGTCCATGGGACGGGAGCTTGTTTGGCCGGACTGTCGGGTGAGTGTGACCCGACGCACCAAAACCTAAACGCATGCGGCAGCGGAGCAAGCGTCTGTTCGCGGACGGCCAACCCCGCTTGTCAGCAATTTTTGAGGCGTGCCGGGCGGCTTTGCGCGGGCAAACCGCGCTGGCGCGGCTCGCCAGGCGGTCTGCGGGCGGACCGCATCATCCATCCGGGCCGGTTCCGCAAGAGCCTAGCCCCGTCACAGACAATTGGATACGGACCGCCAAATCAGAACGTAGCGCCGGCCTTCGCACGCTTTCGCTATCGATTCTCGAGCGCGTAATGCCGGGTGAGCTTTCCGGAGGCGTCGAAGATCCCAATCAGGTAATAGGTCTTCAGGGCATCACTGCCTTCGCCGAGGAGCGTCATCGGCAGCAACACCACTTCGCCCACGCCCAACGTGAGCGCGCTGACCGTCGCCTGGCCTCCGCCGTCATCGACCTGCGCCGGCCGGCCGCGAATCTTCCAAATGGTCGATGTCGCGGGCGCATAGGTTTCCCGCTGCGCCTTGCTCGCGATCCAGTCGGGCGCTGTCTGCTCGGGTCTGCCGAAATGCTCGATAAGCGCCTCACGTGGTGTTCCGGGTTTGAGAACCTCGCGGCCCCGCCCGGCAGCGCGGGCAACTGCGGCCGAAAGACAGCCGGGGCAGAGCATCGCAACGGCGAGAGCGGCAGCCAAGACCAAGGCTTTTCCGTCCCGCCCTCGCAGGGCGTCCCGGAGTTCGGACGTACGCAACATCATTTTGGGCGTTGGAGTAGCTACGACGCGGGTTCAGCGGCCGCCGAAGGGGTTGGCCATGCCTTTGAGCATGCCGCCCATGTCGAAGCGTTCGTAGCCCGCGGGCGGGGCGAAATGCGTATCGGGGAGCGTCTGCTTTTCGACGGCGAGCGCCTCCATGTTGAAGATTTCTTTTCCCTTCGCGTTTTTGCCGGTCATGCGGAGGGGGAAGAACCCCTTCTTCGCGAGTTCGGTTTCCCAAGCGCTACGCGGGGCACGCTTCATCGGGTTCTTGCCGCCCGCGCCCATGAACGTGCCGAGGCCTTCGGCGGCCCAGATTTCATAGGTGTTGTTGTCCTCGTCCTTCGAAATGAACTTGGTGCAAAGGTAGCCGAGGACCTTTTCGGTTTCGCCGGTGTTTTCGAACGTCGCCTCGCGGCCGGTGCGCTTCTTCTTTCCCGTCTCATCGGCGGCGTCTGGTATCGGCATGACCATGTACATCTTTTCGCCGGGCATGAGCATGATCATTTCCTTCTTCTGGAAGTCCATGATCGAGGTCGCGGTGGTGCCCTTGTCGAGAGGCATGTCCATTCGCATCAGATTCGGTTTGACCGAATAGTCGATCAACTGGGTGTGCTCGTCGGACTTCATCTGCATCTTGATCTTGCCTTCGAAGGCGGCGGAGGCGGCGAGCAACGGGGCAACGGTCGCGGCGAACAAAACGGCGGCGAGCGTGAAGCATGGGCGGAGGGTAATCATAGGAATACGAGTCAACCGTGCCTGCCAGCGGACTGCAAGAGTTCGGCACTTGCCTCGCCGCAGGCGGCCGAGTGGAGTGCGCGCATGGCTGTCTTCGGTTCCCTTGCCACGGTGCGTGCCCAACTGGCTGGTTCGCCGGCTTTCACTGCGGCGCTCGACTATGTCGCGCGCTGCCTCGATGCATCGAGTGCCGAGCACCGGCGCGTGCTCGGGGTGCCGGTTGACACGAGCGAGCGCGTCGAACTCGGCGACGGAGTGTTTGCGCTCGAGCAGGCCTATCGCGCCAAGCCGCGCGCCGATGGCCGCTGGGAATCGCACCGCGCCTACGTCGACGTGCAGGTGATTGTGGCCGGCGAAGAGGTCATGGAACTCGCCGACGTAGGCGGCCTGCGCGTGGCGGAGGACTTCACGCCGGCGCGGGACGTGTTGTTCTATCACGCCTCCGATGCCGGCTCGTCACTGCGGTCGACGGCTGGAACGGTGGCGGTGTTTTTCCCCGTCGACGGGCACAAGCCCTCGCTCGCGCTCGATCCGGCGGCGCCGGCGCTCGTGCGCAAGACCGTCGTGAAAGTGCCGGTCACGCTCGCCGCGGCCCCGGCCTGATGCGGCGTGAACTACCGCCATCACTTTCACGCGGGCAATTTCGCCGACGTGCTCAAGCACACGCTGCTCGGCGCGCTCGTCGCGGGCTTGCAGCGCAAGGAAAAGGGCTTCGTCTATATCGACACGCACGCCGGGCGCGGCGCGTATGACCTGACGGCTGCCCGGCGCGGCGATTCTCTCGAGCGCAAGCCCGAGTGGCCCGACGGCATCGGCCGGGTGTGGTCGGTTCCCGGGAAGCCGGACACACCGTCGCAAGTTTCTGAATACGTGGCGCGCGTCCGGGCGTTTGACCGCGGGCGCGGCAACACCGAGGCGGCGCCGCGGCACTATCCCGGCTCACCCTGGCTCGTGCGCTCGCAGTTGCGTCCGCACGACCGCATGGTGCTGTGTGAAAAACACCCCGAGGAGCACGCAGCCCTTGCGGCGGAGTTTGCGCGCATGCGCCGCGTCACGATCCAGGAGGCCGATGGCTATGCGGCGCTGCGCGGGCTGTTGCCGCCGCGGGAGCGGCGTGCGCTGGTGCTGATCGACCCGCCGTTTGAGAACCAGAACGAGTATGCGCAGATCGCGGCGGCGCTCGCCGACGGTTTGAAGCGGTTGCCGGCTGGCACCTTTGCGGTATGGTACCCGCTCACGGAGCGTGCGCGTGTGGAGGCGTTTTTTGGCAAGGTGATTCGTCTCGAGCCACCGCCGACGTGGACGGCGGAGCTGACCATCGCGGGGGAGGCGGCGGCGATCAAACTGCGTGGCTGCGGCCTGCTGGTCGTGAATCCGCCGTGGCAGCTCGATCGCGAAATCATCCCGGCGCTGCACTGGCTCGCGGCGCCGCTCGCACAGGCGGAAGGCGCGTCAGGGGAGCTGCGCTGGCTCGTGCCGGAGCGGTGAAGGGGGCGGTTGGCAGCGCTGGCCCTCCAGCGCCGAGTGCAAGCGCGGACGTTCCCTTGCGTGGGGTATGAACGTTGGAATCCGCCGCAAAGCGGCGAACCAAAGCATAGCCGTCGGCTGTGCGCCCACGGATCGGTCTCCGCTCAGGCGGTGCGACCGTGGCGGCGCTGATAGACCGCGGTGAACGGCAGCTCGGAGTGGATATTCTGCAGGGCTGGCAGCGTGGGGGCGCGGAAAATCGGACGATTCCATTGCACGTCGTGACGAGGCACGAAGTACACATGGTGCACGCGCGCGCCGGAGTGGTCGGGCTTGGGCGGGGGAGGCGGCGGTGGGATCAACATCGGGAAAGCAGTTGGCTGAAAATATCGGCACATCCGAACCGCCGGTTTAGGCGAATTCAGGGAGCACCCGGCAGCTACCCGGTGGCTCAGGTCGCGCGGGAGGTCGCGCTAAAAGACTTGGCTGGAAACACCGGACCGGTCGGTAGCGACCGCTCCAGCAAGGGCCAGGTGGTTAGCGCGGGCGCGCGAAACACTGGTCGGCCCCACTGCACGTCGCTGCGCGACACCACGAGGCCGTGGGTTGGGCGTTCAGCAGGCGGAGGGCTCGGGGGCGGATGCATAGGAGTAAAGACCCGGCAGACCGGGCGTTGTTTCCAAAATCAGGTGACAGGTCGGAAATGGAAAGTGCGTGTCTCCACGCGGAAACTACGCAGAGAGGGCCGATCGCCGGCGGGACGGGTTGGCGGGCCCGCCGGCGAAGATTGGCTGAGCCGCGGCAATTCAGTTGAGAGCTGAGGCTTGAGCGTATGCGAGGGTGCGAGAGCCAGACAGCGGGCGCGTCGCGCCGGCAAAATGGGTTGAGGGATGACTCACCGGGATCTTGCTCTAGGCTTTCGGCTTTGACCGACGGATCCGCCTATGCGACGCGCTGCTGCCGCAGTTCGTCGTCGGTCACGAGCGGCTGCTTCTTGGGCAGCACGACCGTGAGGACGCCGTTGCGGATCTCGGCGTGCAGGGCGTCGTAGGCGAGTCCGCGTCCGAGCCGCAGGCGCAGCTGGTAGTCGCGCTGGGCGCTTTCCAGATGGAGGGCCTGCCAGTTGACGCGAACAAAGTGGGATTTGCGCGCCGTGACGGTGATGTCGGGACCGCGCGTCGTGATTTCCACGCCGGCCGCCTCGACTCCGGGCACGTAAACGGTGAGTTTCACGGCCTCAGACAGCTCCTGGCAGTCGAAGTGCGGGCTGCGAAACGGGCCTTGCGAGCTCCGGTCCGGGCGACGACTGCGACTGACGGGTTTGAGGGGGTGGATGATCGTATGCATTTGGCTGGGAGGAGAAAATGAGGTGTCGGAACCTCGGGGCCTGGGCCACCGGGCTTCTTCAGGAAGAATCCTAAACGAGGTTCCGCTAGGCGGAGTGTTTAGGCCTGAGAGCCCGCGTCGGCTTTGGATTGTTTATTCCAACGGTGGCAAACCACCGGACGCATCTGGGCGCAGACGGCAACGACGGCCTTCGTAAACGAAGTGCCGGCGAGGCTGCGCTGATGTTGTTGGGTCCGGGTCATTGGAACGACGATACGGACATCATAGTGCAGCCGGTGTGCCAAGTTTTATTTTTTCTGTGCATGTCAAGATTGCGTGACGGCGTGCTGCCTGTTCGCAGGCGGATGCGGAGGGGCGCGTTGGTTTTACCGGCGCCTCGATGCCTGCTGGTGGCGCAGGCATTGCCTGATGTTTCCGGCTTCAGGACCGGCGGGTTCGAAGCGTGACCGCGTCGGACGTGAAGCCGACTCGCGGGGTGGGGCCCTGATCCTCGCGCGTTGCAGGCGGGCGTCGCGGCACCCCGACAGGGGGCGCCGGCGTAGTGGTTTCTTGATTACACCACATGGGGGCAGGCCGCGACCTGAGCGGCGGGGCGCGATGGCTCCGATTGTGGGTTGCGCCACCGCCGCGGAGCGGACAGCGTGCGGCATGGCTGCGTTTACCGACTCCGCTACGACGGTCGCCGAGATCAAGGCCCGCGTGCTCACGTTCGCTCGCGACCGCGATTGGGAGCAGTTTCACGCTCCGAAGAACCTCAGCATGGCGCTCGCCGCCGAGGCGGCCGAATTGATGGAGCATTTCTTGTGGGCGACGCCCGAGGCGTCGCGCACGATCGCGCAGGATCCCGTGAAGCGCGCGAAGATCGAAGAGGAGCTGGCGGACGTCGTGATCTACGCCCTGGAGTTTGCCAACATGACGGGCATGGACGTGGCAGGGGTGATCGAGACGAAGATGGCGCGCAACGCGCAGAAGTATCCCGTGGAGAAGGCGCGCGGTCGGTCGGACAAGTACACCGAGTTGTAATGCGGTGTCGCGCCCGCCGGGTCCGGCAACCGACGGCGTGATCGGGCCGGTTTCAGCCCCGCCCCGGTCGTATGGATCACATTGATTGATGGGCGTGCGGCCCTGCGGGCCAGTGCGCGCGCGTTGCTTCGAAACGCGCACTGAGCGGACTAAATGGCATCGGCGGCGTAGTCGCGCAGCGGTATCGCGGCGGGCCTCTGCACGGGCGGCGCGCTCGCGCAGGCGCGCCGGGGCTTGACACCGGGACGGGAAAATTTCTTCCTTGGGAATTCAAATGCGGAATAAATATTCTGACATTTGGCTCCCCTTCACCCCATCCTCGACTGCCCCATGTTGCTCGTTTTCACGCTTCTGTTTTCAAGCTCCGCTACGATTTGGCACAGGCTGTAACCGCGAATTAACCTGCTGCGTGCTTTCGGTCCTTGTCATGACCCCGGCCGATGCGCCGACTTCATGACGTAATTAGTGTGAATAGATATGCGACCAACTGCTGCCCCCGCATCCGTCCTTTCCGCATCCAACCCAACACCAATCCCGCAACGATCCCTCCCATGCAAATCGTCATAAAAATCCCGCTTTTGCGCGTCTGCGCCAGTACGGCGGGCTTGCTCGCGGCGCATGCCGCGCTTGCTCAGGAAATGGCTCCGTCCGATACCGCCTCGGCTGCGGCGGCATCGCGGGACGAAGCGGTCACGCTCAGCCCGTTCGTCGTCAACTCGGATCGCGATACCGGTTACGTCGCGACGGATTCGCTCGCGGGCACGCGTCTGCGCACTCCCCTCAAGGACATCGCTGCCTCGGTGAGCGTGGTGACCAAGGATTTCCTGGAGGACATTGCCGCGAACAACACCGCTGATCTGCTGGTATACACTACGGGGACAGAGGTGGTCGGTGTCGGCGGCAACTACTCCG
>DASWVO010000241.1:0-4298 GCA_036406235.1 Opitutaceae bacterium | reverse complement strand
TCTTCGACAAGTGGCCCGGCTCGAAGTACGCCGACCACGCGCGCGGCAACCGCGAGCTGCAGGCCATCCTGCGCGACATCTTCAAGACGCGCACCACCGAACAGTGGCTCGCCTTCGGCGTCGAGGCGAACACCCCGATCGCCCCGGTCAATACCGCGCAGAACATCGTCGACGACCCGCAGTTCCAGGCGCGTTTCAAGGTGATCCCGCACGAGACGCACGGTGCCGACATGCTCGGCTTCCCGGTGCAGTTCGTCGGCGAGGAACTGCCCGAGCCCACCCGTGCGCCCACCGTCGGCGAACACCGCGAGGCCGTGCTGCGCGAGGTGCTCGGCTACGACGCCGCGACCATCGATGCGCTCGGTCAGGAGAAGGCGTTCGGCTGAAGCGCGGGTCGCCTCACCACCGCCTGTCACTTACGGATACCCCGCGGGCCGTTTCGGATACCAAACGCGCCGGAAGCCCGCGGCGCTGCTCAATAGAATCAAATCGAGGCCGGCGTCGCTCGCCGGCCACCGCCGAATCCCGAAGGAGCCACGATGAGCAATCCCCTGCACACCCCACTTTGCGACAAGCTCGGCATCGAGTATCCGGTCGTCGCCTTCACCCACTGCAAGGACGTCGCCGTCGCCGTCATCAACGCGGGCGGTTTCGCGGTACTCGGCGAGGCGCTGCACACCCCCGACCAGATCGCCGCGGACATCAAGTGGATCCGCGAACGCATCGGCGGCAAGCCCTTCGGCATCGACCTCGTGCTGCCGTCCTCGGTGCCCGAGGAGAAGTCCGTCGAGGAACTGCTCGCGATGATCCCGCCCGAGCAGCGCGAGTTCGAGCAGATGATCAAGCGCAAGTACGACGTGCCCGATCCCAAGGTCGCGCCGGACATCCATCACTGGGGCGGCCTCGACCAGAAGCGCGCGCTCGACCAGCTCGAGGTGATCTTCGACGAGCGCGTGCCCGTGTTCGCCTCCGGCCTCGGCTCCCCGGCTTTCCTGCTCAAGCGTGCGCATGAGCTCGGCATGCAGGTGTGGGGCCTGGTCGGCAAGCCCAAGCAGGCCAAGAAGCAGCTCGCTGCCGGCACCGACGTCATCATCGCGCAGGGCTACGACGCCGCCGGCCACACCGGCAACATCGGCACCTTCTCCATCGTGCCGCAGGTAGTCGATGCCGCGCGCGGCACCGGCGTGCCGGTCATCGCCGCGGGCGGTGTCACCACCGGGCGGCACCTCGCCGCGGCCCTCGCGCTCGGCGCGGACGGCGTGTGGACGGGCTCGCTGTGGCTCGCGTCGCGCGAATCGGACGTGAACCTCCCCCTCAAGGAGCGCCTCATCGAGGCCGAGACCGACGACACCGTCTACTCGAACTGCATCTCCGGCTACACCATGCGCACCACGCGCAGCCCGTGGCACAACGAATGGAGCAGTGACGCCGCGCCCGAAGTCCTCAAGCCGCCGCTGCAGATGATCCTCTCGTCCAACTACATCCAGGGCTCGCTCGACTACCAGCGCAAGGACCTGATGACCGAGGCCGCGGGGCAGGGCATCCACTACGTCACAGAGATGAAGCCCGCCCGCCAGATCCTGTCCGATATCGTCGAGGAGGCGCTCGATGTCTTCGACCGCTTCGCAGCCTGACTTTGCGTCCAAGTCGGCGGCAGACACCGGTTTCCGTCCCGGCTTCGACGCCGCGATGAGCGGCCGCATCGCAGAGTGCGACGGCGGCCGCCACATCGCCGGCACCCAGTTCGCCGGCCGGCAGGAATTCACCGGCACGCTCACCGGCGCCTACCGCGACTTCGGCCCCTATCCGTGGCGCTGGTATCTGCTCGCCCAACTCACCCGCAAGCCCGAAGGCTTCGTCCATGACGCCGTCTGGTGTGATGCGGAAAGCCTCACCCTGACCGGCGCCGTCGACGCCGCCGGCCTCCGCCAACCCGAACAGGAGTGACCCGCCATGCGAATCGTCGTATGCGTGAAGGAAGTGCTCGACCCGGCCGCCGTTAACAACTACGCGCTCGCCGGCAACCTCAAGATCGCCGCTGACGGCCGCACGCCCGAAGTCGCCGCGATCCCGCGCCTCATCAACGGCTATGACGAACAGGCGATGGAAGCCGCGCTGCGCATCCGCGACCAGGGCGTCGCCTGCACCATCACCGCCGTCACCATCGGCACCGACAGCAAAGACCTGCTCAAGCACTGCGCCGCCCTCGGCGCCGACGAGATCGTCGCGATCGACCCCGGCAGCGCCGAACCGGACGGCCAAGTCGTCGCCAACATCCTCGCCGCCTACGTGAAAAGCGTCGGCGGCGCCGATCTCGTCCTGTGCGGCCGCCAGGCCTCCGACGACGACCAGGGCGTCGTCCCCCTGCTGCTCGCCGAAAAGCTCGGCCTGCCCGCGGCGACGCTCGCCCGCGCGGTGGAGGTTAGCGGCAACAGCGTGACGGTCACCCGCGCCACCGCCGACGGCGACGAAATCGTCCGCGGCCCACTGCCAGCCGTCGTCACCGTCAGCAACGAACTCGGCACCCCGCGCTTCCCCACCGCCAAGGCCAAGATGGCCGCGCGCAAGATGAGCCCCGTGGAGCTCGCTCCGGCGGCGCTGGGGCTCACCGCGCAGGAGCTTCAGCCGGCGGTGGTGATGCTGCGGCAGTATGTGCCAAAGGTTCAGGGGAACTGCAAATTCCTCACTGGCGCCCCGGCTGAGATCGCGCGGCAGTTGATCGAGAAGATCAGAGCAGCGTAGGGGACAGATCCTTCTCACGGGGTGGATAAGCCGGTGCGCTTCGTTACGAAGGCGCCGGCTCGTTGCGTTCAATTTACCTATTGAGATGGTAGGCGGGCGGCATTTTCGGATTGAGCGGCAGCGATCCTGTGATCGAGACGCCGCTCAGCGCGGGGTCGGCACGGACCGTAGATATCGATTCCCATCGAACTAGGCCTTTCGACATAGAGCCTACTTTACTCATAAAGTAATTATGGGCTACCTTGTCCCGCTCTGTATTTCGTTACGCACGGGCGTAAGACGGTGGCTCAAAGTTATACCCCAGCCAAGTGTCAAGCACTCCATGTGTGTGTGTTGGTTCAGTCGACCGTGCTGACCACATCCGCAAGAGTTCCGTTACTTGCCTTCGGGGTCCCCCCTGCGAACCACAAAGCTCCAGTAAATCCGTCACAATAGCAAGGGCCTCGGACGAAGTCTCGGAGAATGAGCCCAACACGCCTACGACAAGCGCTCGCGTAAGCCACGATTGATTATCAATTGTTCTCAGTTCGCGGTAGAGGGATTGCTCGTGGGTCAAATCAATTGCACAGTGTTCGCCGTTCAATTCGGTCAGATTAATCCAATACATCGCAAGTGCGCCTGCCCTACAGACGATCGAATTCTCCGAAGACACTGCTATTTGTCTTAAAGACTCTGCGCTCAGCCCATATTGAGTAAGAACTTCACCCAACGATGTACTGGAATTCGAATGCAAGCTTTGGGCCCGAATATGCGAATGCCAAGAAATTATTTGAGGAGCTAAAACAGAAAGAAGGGGGAGGTCATGGGGAAGAACGAGCTTGAATGGATAGATTTCCGTCAGTGGTCCCCAGTAATTGTCTGCCGGAAACGGCAAGGCGCACGCAACTTTTTCCTTCAGCTCAGCCAACAGATCTGCCTGCTGCTCAGAAAGACTCCCCCATTGAAGAATATGACGGACAGCGATAACAGGATTATCCAACAAGAGTTGCTTCAATTCCGGGACGAACTTGACATCCTTGATCCATGGGAAATACCTGCCATCATGCGCACAAA
Source organism: Opitutaceae bacterium (assembly GCA_036406235.1). Classification (GTDB taxonomy): domain Bacteria; phylum Verrucomicrobiota; class Verrucomicrobiia; order Opitutales; family Opitutaceae; genus DASWVO01. The sequence continues at coordinate 503 of DASWVO010000241.1, read as the reverse complement.
AGGCAAAATTAGCCGTAATCTGCGGAAGGTTTGTAGCCCCGATTTTCCAATCGTCATCGGATGGGTTTCGTTTTGATTTCTTAAGCAAAACATCCCTAAACGGGGGCCTCTTCTCGATGTGTGACTCAGTCCGCTCACTACAATAAAGGCGTGCAGCCGAAAAGGGCGTGCCTGAAAATCGATCATCGATCGGAACTAGTGCTAACAAATACCCGGGCAGCGTTCCGACGTGCAGCTCACCAGCCTCAAGAACTTGCTCACGCAGCGCTTCGACCGCCGCCGAGCTACCCTTAGACTGTGCATACCACAAACATGACATCATCAACTTCAGCGCGCCGCCTACATGCGATGTCAGTCTTTCCGCCTCGATCCCTTCGAGTCTCTTCGGAGTTCTGCCGTTGCTCCAATTTTCCGGGAAAGGTATAGCATCCAAGAGTCCGCAATTAATGACTTCGCCCTCGGTGGGGGGGGTGTCACGCTTCGACTCCAGAAACTTTCTTACC